>JAEXMB010000082.1 GCA_023444705.1 Pseudomonadota bacterium
TAGACAGGTCGTTGCTTTCATGGTCAGCAGCATGCGGCGCACGTCGGCGTGTTCGATGATGGGAACACGCTTGCCCGACTTGTCGCCAAGCTTGGTCGACTGGATACGCTCCTTGGCGTAGTTGAGCGCGTGCTGGTACGCGGTCTCGCACAGGCCCACGCCCTGCAGGCCCACGCCGATGCGCGCATTGTTCATCATGGTGAACATGTTCTTGAGGCCCTCGCCCGGCTTGCCGAGCAGATAGGCGACGGCACCTTCGTTTTCACCATAGATCATGACGCAGGTGGGCGAGCCGTGGATGCCGAGCTTGTGTTCCAGCGACACGGCCTTGGCGTCGTTGCGCTTGCCGGGCGTACCGTCGGCGTTGAGGATGAATTTCGGCACGATGAACAGGCCAAGGCCATCGTTGCCCTCTGGCATGCCATCAATGCGCGACAGCACAAGGTGGATGATGTTGTCGGTGAAATCGTGTTCGCCCCAGGTGATGTAAATCTTCTGGCCCTTCATCAGGTAGTGGTCGCCATTGAGCTTGGCCGTGGTGCGCATAGAGGCAAGATCGGTGCCCGCGTGCGGTTCGGTCATCTGCATGGTGCCCGTCCACTCGCTGCTGATCATCTTGGGCAGGTAGGTGTGCTTTTGCTCCTCGGTGCCGTATTTTTCGATCGCCTCGATCGCGGCCTGGCTGAGCAGCGGGCAGAGGCTGAGCGCCAGATTGGCCGATTGCCACATCTCGTTCACCGCCATGCCAAGCGCCCAGGGCATGCCCTGCCCGCCGTGATCGGGGGCGAAGGACAGGCTGTTCCACGCACCGTCGCGGTATTGTTTGTAGGCGTCCTTGAAACCGGGCGGCGTCACCACGTCGTTGCCGTTGAGCTTGGACCCCGTGCGGTCGCCCGCGACGTTGGTCGGCGCCCAGACGTTGCCGGATAGCTTGGCGGCCTCGGTCAGCACGGCTTCGATCATGTCGGGCGTCGCGGTTTCGGCGAAAGCGGGCAATGCCGCCAGCTTGTCGATTTCCGCCGCATGGGCGAGCGCGAAGTGCATGTCTTTCAGGGGTGCTGCATAAGCCATAGGGTGATCTGCTCCGTCAGGTAAAAGGCGTTTGGTCGGCGATGATTATAGACGGCAGAGGTTAATATCGCCACCTCGGCAGAATTTTCCCGAACATAGCGCCGCCGTCTGGCACGGCGTTTGCAAAGATATACCCGAAGACAAGAGGCCTTAAGGCCCGTCTGTAGGGTAGGGAATTGTGCCATGACGACCACTTTTGCACAAAATATTCAAAAATATCAGCAGCTTGCTGGTAGCAAAATCACGTCTGCGGTCGCCAATGCGGCTAAAAAGACGGGGGTCGATTTCTCCTTCCTGATGCAAAAGGCGCAGACCGAGAGCAGCTTTAACCCCACCGCCAAGGCAAAAAGTTCCTCCGCCACCGGCCTCTACCAGTTCATCGACCAGACCTGGCTGAGCATGGTCAAGAAATACGGCGAGAAATACGGACTGGACGAACAGGCCGCCAAAATCGACATGCAGGGCGGCAAGGCCGTGGTCAGCGACCCCGTCGCGCGCAAGCAAATTCTCGACCTGCGCAAGAACCCCGAAATTTCCGCCCTGATGGCGGGCGAGTTCACCGCCGAGAATAAAAACTACCTTGAATGCTCGACCAACTGCGAGGTCGGCAATACCGAGCTTTACCTCGCCCACTTCATGGGTGCGGGCGGTGCCGCCAAGTTCCTCAACAGCCGCGACATCAACGGCAGCGTTTCGGCAGCACAGCTGTTCCCCGCCGCCGCCAAGGCCAATCCTTCGATTTTCTATGATCGTGCCACTGGACAAGCCAAAAGCCTGAACCAGATTTACGACCACTTCGCCAAAAAGTTTTCAGACGGAACCACATCCCCCCTCACCCAAACGGCCGCCGCCCCCTCAGCTGGCCGTCAGGGTTCCGTTCTGGCGTCTGCGACCGCCGCCCCCTCCCCCTCATCCCCCTCAAACGGGGTGGCGGCGCAGACGCTTGCTCTTTCCGCGGACGATCTCGCCCGCCTGCCCGTCTTTGATGACGAAAACGATGCCGATGATATTATCTGGAACGACGATCCGCGTTTTTACGGCACGCTGAATACCGGCAACAGCACGTTGCAACGCCTCTCCCCCGTCACCATCATGGCGATGACGCAGATGCAGGAAGTGCTTGGCGACCTCAAAGGCGAGGTCAAGGAAAGCCGCCGCTATAATTCGTAAATCTCTGGCGTGAATGTCTAGCGCCGCGCAGGCACCGCGCACCAGCTTTGCTTGGTGCCGCCGTCATAAGAGCGCGCGAGCCCCTGAGCGACCAGGTTTTGCGCGGCATCGACGCCGCCCTGCGTGCGGATGCTGCCGAGCATGCGCCCGCCGTATTTTTCAAACTCGACGTTTGACAGCTGCACCGTCTGCCCTTCAATCAGCGCGCGCGTCGCAGACGATGCGCGCGTGGCCAATGCGGCCTCGCCGTCGCATTTGGCACGCCCGCCTTTTTCCGGCGTGTCGATGCCGCCGATGCGGATGTCGGTGGTGACGAAATATCCCGGCAGGGTTTCCGCCGCGATCTGCACCGTGTCACCGTCGGTCACGCGCACCACGCGCGCGCTGACGGGGCCGACCAGAACGTCCTGACGCGGGCGCAGCGCGCCCATATCACCGCTGACGGCATGGGGCAGGATATTGCCGCTGGTAAAGGTCAGGTTGCGCAACACCACCGTCTGCCCGCGTGCGGGCATGGTGAAATCGGCCTCGTACATGCAGGGCTTGGGCGTGGCGGCGCTATAGGCATTGCGCAAGCAGACGCTGAGCATCGCGCGCTGGCCCGGCCAGGGCGTCGCGCTGACATGCACGACATCATGCACGCCAAGTTCGGCGGCTGTCGCGGTCACCACCGCCGTCGCCGTGATGCCGACGCCTTGCTGGGGCTGGGTGATGGGGGCTTGCATCGGCAGGGCCGGCTGCGGGCCGCGCGTCATGACCGCACCGCCGACGACAAGCGTCAGCGCGGCGGCAGAGGCGAATATCCAGCGAAGTTGGCGAAGGCGCATAAAAAAAGGTCCGTGAAGCGGCGAAAGACTATGGCCGCGACACTAGACCTCTTTTTACGTTATGTCAATGCAGGTCAGCGCACGCCACTGACAGGGGCCAGCAACATCGCGCGCGGGCGATCAAGCAACGTTTCAGGGCGCAGGGGCAGCATCACGCGCTCCCCCGCCAGTGCCGCGAACAGCTTTTCAACCGGCGAGCGGTGCTTGGGGAAATCCAGCACTTCGACCGTGTCTTCGGGCGCGAGGTCCGCCAGCGACTTCGCCACGCCGATGGCGGCGTCAAGACCGCCCAGCGTGTCGACCAGCCCGTTCTGCTTGGCCTGCTGGCCCGAGAACACCTGCCCGCCCGCAAGTTTTTCAACCGCGGCGACATCAAGCTTGCGCCCCTGCGCTACGCGGGCAAGGAAGGCGTCGTAGGTCAGCTGCAAATGCTTGTCAAATAACGCGCGCTCATCCGCCGTCAGCGGGCGCAGGGCGGAGAGCATGTCCGCGCGCGGCGCGCTTTTGAGCGTTTCGATGTTCACGCCGATGCGATCCAGCGTACGGTCGATCACGACCTTGCCGCCGAACACGCCGATCGACCCCGTCAGCGTTGCGGGCAGCGCCACGATATGATCGGCGGCAGAGGCGATCCAGTATCCGCCCGATGCCGCCATACCCGACATCGACACCACGACGGGAATGCCGCGCTCTTTCGCGCGCACAATCAGACGGCGGATGGCTTCGGAGGCAAAGGCCGAGCCGCCGGGGCTGTCGATGCGCAGCACGATGGCCGCGATGTCGTCGTTCTCGCGCACTTCGGCAAAGGCTTTGCGCATCGCGTCGGGGGTAATCAGGTCGCCCGCCATCGCGCTGGCCGCACTGTCGTCGACAATCTCGCCCACCGCCGTGATCAGGGCGATGGTGTGTTTCTTGTCCTGTGCTGCGGGGCCTTCTTCGACTGTGACGGCTTTTTTCTCGAGCGCGGTTTTGATGCCCGCGAACATGCTGCCCGCACGCATGCCATCGACCTCGTCGCGGCGCAGATCAAGATAGCCCATCAGCGGCGTGCCGCCCTTGCCCTCGGCGATGTTTTTTTGTCCGGCGCGTTTTTTCGCCTCGCTGACGGCTTCGTCAAGATAGCCCACGCGGTCGGCCAGTTTTGCGGCCACTGCCTCGTCGGCGCTGAACAGCGCGGTCGCCATCGCGGCGCGCACGTCGCCTTCGCTGATATTGCGGGCCAATGCGATGTCGCCGACCACCTGCGCGGTCAGGCTGTCAAGCACCGCCGACAAATTCTGGCGCGCGGGCGCGCTCATTGACGTTGCGGTCAGGCTTTCGGGGGCGGATTTATAATCGCCCTTCTGGATCATGTCGGCCTGCATGCCAAGCTTGTCGAGAAGGGTTTTGAGGAAAGGCACCTGAAACGCCATGCCGGGCAGCGCGGCCCCGCCCACGGGCTGTATCCAGATTTGCGAAAACGCCGATGCCAGATAGTATTCCGACACGCCGCCCGATCCCATGCCGCCGTAATCCGCCGCATGGATCAGCGCGAATTTGTTTGACTGGCGGAACGCGATCACCGCCGCGCGCAGCTCCTGCACCTGGGCGAGCGACAGCGACAACCCGTCAAGGCGCACGACCACGCCCTTGACGCGCTCGTCACTGCGCGCAAGCTCAAGCGCCTCGATCAGATCATGCAACGTGTCGCCCGATACCAGACGCGGATTGCTCAGGCTTGGCGGCTCGGGCACTTCGCGCAGGTCTTCGTCAAGCGCGTAGGTCAGCACCATGTTGTCGTTTGGCGTGATGCGCGCCATCTCGCCAATGCGCGACAGCGACACCGCCAGCATGACAAGGCTGATAACGACCATCACACCGATGGTGGCGAACAGGCGGCGCAGCCAGATCCATGCGCGGTAAGGCAGGCGGTCTGCGGTGCGGCGGCGCGGGGTGAGCGTCATGTCAAGAACCTTTCAAACAGGCGGCGGAAATTTTTATCAGTCTAGAGCAACATCAGCGATTGAACCAACGGTGAATCGGCGATATAAACTGTGCATTCACGATGACAACGACAGCCACGGAACTTTTCGCGCCTTGCTTCTCCTTCGCGCGGATTGGCCAATAAAAACAGGCTGCATGCCAACGCAAAAAAAGACCCCGCAGGTTAACCTTGCGGTCACGTCTGCGGGGCAAATATATCATCGAAGCGAAGTACAAAGGGCAGGCACCGTCGCAAAAGCTGTGATGGTGCTTTTCCTTTGGAGTCGTAGTCTCTGTTGCCTGTGGATAAGAGTCGAGTCTTTTTTACAAGCACCCGTTCACGAAAATTTTCCCCTTATGAATCAGCGTCCTAGAAATTGACAGGGTTCAGACTGCGCCACGCGTTATGACGCATCGCGGTAACTGTCGCGGGCGAATCGTAAAATTTATCTGCCCTTAGCCGATCTGTCCGCGATGGCGCAGGTAATGGTCCGCCAGCACGATCGCCAGCATGGCCTCGGCCACGGGCGTGCCGCGCAGGCCCACGCAGGGATCGTGGCGGCCTTTGGTGACGATGTCGGTTTCCTGCCCGTCCTTGGTGATCGTCTGCATCGGCGTCAGGATCGAGCTGGTCGGCTTGAAGGCCAGACGCACGACGATGTCCTGCCCCGTTGAAATACCGCCAAGAATGCCGCCCGCATTGTTGGACAGGAAATGCGGCTTGTCATCCTTGATGCGGATCTGGTCGCCATTTTGCTCCCCGCGCAGGGTGACGCAGGAAAAACCCGCGCCGATCTCAACGCCTTTGACGGCGTTGATGCCCATCATCGCCTTGGCGATGTCGGCGTCAAGCTTGTCGGCGACGGGTGCGCCCCAACCGGCAGGCACACCGCTGGCCACAACCTCGACAATGGCGCCGCAACTGCTGCCTGATTTGCGCAGCAGGTCGATGTGGCGTTCAAACGCCTCCACCGCTTTGGCATCGGCGGTGTAGAAAGGATTGTTGTTGACCTCGTCCCAGTTCCAGTTGGCGCGGTCAATCGTCAGCGGGCCCATCTGCACCACGCTCGCGCGCACAGTGACGTGAGGAATGATCTTGCGCGCAATCGCGCCCGCCGCCACGCGCATCGCGGTTTCGCGCGCCGAGGCACGCCCGCCGCCGCGCGGATCGCGGATGCCGTATTTGGCGTCGTAAGTGAAATCGGCATGGCCGGGGCGGTATTTGTCTTCGATGTCGCTATAGTCTTTTGATCGCGCATCGGTATTGCGGATCAACAGCGAGATCGGCGCACCCGTGGTCTTGCCCTGATAGGTGCCGGAGAGGATTTCAACCACATCGGCCTCTTGCCGCTGCGTGGCGAATTTATTCTGGCCGGGCTTGCGCCGGTCAAGCCACGGCTGGATGTCGGCTTCGCTCAGGTCGATATTGGGCGGGCAGCCGTCGACCACGCAGCCGATGGCAGGGCCGTGGCTTTCGCCCCAGGTGGTATAGCGGAACATGTGGCCAAAGGTATTGGCGGACATGGGCCTTATACCCCCGGATCGTGGCGCTTGGTCAGCTCGAATTCATGGCCGTCGGGCGCGCGCAAAACAACCGATTGCAGGGCGGGATTGGCGCGCGCGTCAGAGACCACCGTCGCACCAAGCGAGGTGGCTTTGCTCACATAAGCTTCCATCTCGTCTTCAATGACCTCGAACACCGGCACGCAACCCGAGCCGTGGTAGTCTTCGTCAAGATCGTTCAGCAAAAAGCCAAGGCGCACGTCGCCGCAATGAATGTCGTGCCAGACGTCCATCGTTGTATGCGGGGCGACGCCCAGCATTTCGCTCCAGAAAGCGGCGGAGCGCGCGGGATCTTCAACCTTGAAATAAACGGTTCTGACTTTCATCCGCGCCCCCTGACGATGTAATGAAAAATTTAGCCGGCGATGCCGTTGAGCAACTCCGCCGTTTGCTTGGCGCTGTCGACCTGCACCATGCCGATGGTGTTGTAGCCGCTGTCGACGTACATCACCTCGCCGGTGACACCCTGCCCCAGATCGCTGAGCAGGAACAGGCCAGCGCCGCCAACATCCTGAATGGTGACGTTGCGGCGCAGCGGCGCGTTAAGCTCGTTCCATTTCAGGATATAGCGGAAATCGCCGATGCCGCTGGCGGCCAGCGTTTTGATGGGGCCGGCGGAAATCGCGTTGACGCGAATGCCTTTGGGGCCGACGTCGGATGCCAGATAGCGCACCGAGCATTCAAGCGCGGCCTTGGCCACGCCCATGACGTTGTAGTGCGGCATGACGCGCTCGGCACCATAGTAGGTCATGGTCAGCAAGCTGCCGCCATTTTTCATCAGCGGCACGGCGCGTTGCGCGACGGCGGTGAAGGAATAGACGGAGATATCCATCGTCTTGAGGAAGTTTTCGCGCGTGGTGTCAAGATACAGGCCGTCAAGCTCGTTCTTGTCGGAATAGGCAATGGCATGCACGACGAAATCAAGTTCGCCCCATTCCTTTTCGATCTTGCTGAAGGTCGCGTCGATCGATGCGGCATCGGTCACGTCGCAGGGCAGCACCAGCGGCGCGTTGACGCTTTCCGCCAGGGGGCGCACGCGCTTTTCCAGCGCCTCGCCCTGATAGGTAAAGGCCAGCGAGGCACCTTGCTTGTGCGCCATCTCGGCAATGCCCCAGGCGATCGAGCGGTCGTTGGCGACGCCCATGATCAGACCGCGCTTGCCCTGCATCAGCAGGCCGGGTTGGGGTTGGGGTGCGGTCGAGGTGCTGGTCATCTGGTCACTATCCTGCAGGCAAGGGGTATATATAAGGAGATCGCGATTGCATGCGCGCCACGTGATGCGGCGTTGCTTGGTCATGGAATCACTTGCTGCGCCCATCCTACACGGTTTCGTTTCAGCGTCCAGCACTTGGGTTATTATGGTGAATGACACAATGGAACTTATTTTTCTTGTGGATAACTTTATCCGGCATTATCGAAATTAATAAGTCGTTTACTGTTGAGTCTGAATGCATTTCAGATAAATTATGGATTGTTAACCCTGTCGGCGCGGTTCCACGCGCCTTGATTTACGAAGACCGTTCGTGTTCACTCGCCACCTCTTCGGATAAACAACCAAGGATAAGCCTCTTGCGACAGTTCTATTCTCCGCGTACCCGCCTGTTTCGCAAACGCCGCCTGCGCCTGCGTCACGCCGCCCTTCCCGTGCTTGCCGTGGGTGCGCTCTATGCGCTGACCGGCCTGAGTAGCGGCACCGTCGTCGCCCCTGCTTCGGTTATCAGCGCCGCCGCGAACAAGCCTGCGATCGTAATGCCCAAAGACATCGCTGCCCCCGCCGTCAAGACTGCCGCCGTTGCCACCCCGACCGTCACCCGCGCCGAAGGCGAAGCCGCCGCGCAGAACCTGCGCGCCGCGTTTGACGCCGTACCGCAGAAATCAGCCTTCATCTATAACAAGCCCGCGGCCAGCGCCGATGCGGCCAGCACGCTCAGCCGCAAGCTGACCAGCCTGCAAAACGGCCTCAACAACCTGCTGGAAGCCAGCGGCGACATGATGGCGTCAAGCCGCACCGTTTCCGTCGGCAAGGGCGACACGCTGATGGACCTGCTGGTGCGCAACGACGTACCGCGCGCCGAAGCTTACGAAGCCATCGCCGCACTGAGCAAAGTTTATGATCCGCGCGCGCTCAACACCCGTCACGAAGTGACCGTGTTCTTCAACCGCGACCCGCAGCTGGCCGACCCGAAATTCCAGGGCCTGTCGATCAATACCGACGTGCTGAACACCGTCAGCGTCAACCGCGGCGATGACGGCAGCTACAAAGCCGGCGAGCAGGTCAAAGACACCCAGCGCACCATGAAAGCGATGCGCGGCACCATCGACAGTTCGCTGTTCGTGTCGGCTAAGGCCCACGGCGTGCCCGATGCGGTCATCCTTGAAATGATCAAGCTCTACTCGATGCAGGTCGACTTCCAGCGCGACATCCACTCGGGCGACAGCTTTGAGGTCATGTTCGAGCAATACGTCACCGATACCGGCGCCGTCGTTCCCGGCAAGGGCAACATCCTGTTCGCCAAGATGAACCTTGGCGGCCGCGACCTGCCGCTCTACCGCTACGAAGGCCGCGACGGCGAAATCGCCTATTTCGACGCCAACGGCAAATCGGCCAAGCGTTCGCTGATGCGCACGCCCATCGACGGCGCGCGCATCTCCTCTGGTTATGGCCGCCGCATCCATCCGGTACTGGGCTATGGCAAGATGCACAAAGGCATCGACTTCGCAGCGCCGCGCGGCACGCCGATCTATGCGGCAGGCGACGGCAAGATCGTCAAGCGCGGCCCGTTCAGCAGCTATGGCAACTACATCAAGATCCGCCACAGCACCGGCCTTGAAACCGCCTATGCCCACATGCAGGGCTTCAAGAGCGGTCTGACCGTCGGCAGCCGCGTCAAGCAGGGCCAGGTGATCGGCTACGTCGGCACCACCGGCCGCTCGACCGGCCCCCACCTGCACTACGAAGTCCTGAAAAACGGCGCGCAGGTCAATCCGAACTCGCTCAACATCCCGCAAGGCACCACGCTGGCCGGACGCGACCTCAAGACGTTCAAGGCACAAGTGGCCCAGATCAACAGCGACTTTGGCAAGTACAGCAAGGCAGGTACACCTGTCGCCGCCAAGGATGCACCGGTCAAGACCGCCTCGCGCCACTAAGACAAAGACACACGACAATGAGACACAAACAGGCCATGCACTTCGTTTTAACGGTGCTGGCCTGTTTTCTTTTACCCGCCAGTGCGCGCGCAGATATCCCCGATAGCGTGGTGAGCGCGCGCGAGCTTTACACCCTGTGCATCAGCAAATACGACACCGATGCCGGTTACTGTGTAGGATATGTGTCGGCGGTGGCCAACCGCATGGCGGTCGCCTCAATCGACGGCTATGGCCCCTGCAACTTTGCAGCCGCGCGCAGCCAGCAATTCGCGGATTTATTTACCGCCTATGCGCAAAGCTATCCCGACAGCCTTCACGCACCGGCGGAAAGCATCATCGCCGCCGCATTGGGCCGCGCGTTTCCGTGTAATAGAATTTAGGCTTTCTTCTCCCAGCCGCCGCGCTCGGTCTGCTGGTAATAGGTCAGGTCGTGGCCTGCATCCTTGTAGGTCTTCCAGCGCGCGCGCGCAGCCAGCACCGCTTCCTCGTCGTTGCCGTCAAACACTTCGCAACACATCGTAAAACCATCCAGCGCAACCGCTTGCGCGCCGTCGGTGAGCATCAGCACATCCGCTGCATTGGGGTTATCGTGTTCGGTGGTCAGAAACACCGGCTGTTCTGCCGCATAGCCGTCGCGCACCGCACTGTGGGGGATGAAACTATCGGGGATCGCCGTCCACAGCGCGCTGTCCAGCACCTCCACACGCTCGCGGCTTCCCGCGCGCACCAGCACCTTGTGCCCGCGCTCGACCGCCTTGCCGACCAGTTCGGGCAAGGCCTGCTCGAGCTTTTTGTGCAGCAGGTGATAAAAGCGGATATCGGTCATGCCTTATTCCTAGCAGTCAGCGGCGGGCGGCGCAAGGCAAGCCCCGCCATCCACGCATTGCCGAAAGCCACCATGATGAAGATGCCCGCCACCCCGCCGCCTGCCGCATGGATGGCCATCGCCACCAGCGCGGATGCGACCATATACAGCGCATTGAGGATATTCAGGCCGCCGATGGTGCGCGCGATCACTTCGGGCGCGGCATGGCGTTGCAGGGTCGTGTAAAGCGGCACCACATAGGCGCCGCCGCACGTGGCCAGCACAAAAAGACCGCCCAGCAGGCGCTTGCCGCCCTCCATTGCCAGCATGTCGTTGACGCTGCGCAACGCATCGCCACCTGCGGCGGGGACGATATGCATGGCCGTATAGGCAACATCAAGCCCCGCCAGCGCCATGCCCGTTGCCGCCAGTGCGGGCCACAGCGTACCCGCGCGCCAGCGCAAGGCCGCCACCGCCACGCGCGACAGCAACGCACCAGCACCGATACCGACGGAAAACAGCGTGAGCATCAGCGTCACCACCGTTTCATCGGCGTGCAGGGCGTCGCTGGCAAACAGCGGCAATTGCGCCAGATAGGTCGCACCGACAAACCAGAACCACGAAATCGCAACACAGTGGCGGCGCGTTGACGCATCGCGTGTGACATCGCGCAGGTTGTTTGACGTCGCGACAAAGATATTGCGCTCGATAGCGATGTTGCCGCCTGCGGCCGGTGCTGGCGGCATGGCGCGGCTGGCAAGATAGCCCAGCACCGCAAGGCCGCCGCCCAGCAGCGCCACCGCATCCGCGCCCGTGGGTTTAAGGACCAAGAGCGCCCCCGTGATGGTGCCGAGCAAAATGGCGATAAAGGTCGCAGCCCCAATATAGGCATTGCCCGACAGCAACTCATCCGGCCCAAGGTACTGCGGCAACACCGAATATTTGACAGGGCCGAAAAACGCCGAATGCACGCCCAGCAAAAACAGCGCGAACATCAACAGTGTGAGCGACGACAACGAAAATCCGGCGAAAGCGAGCAGAAAGATCGCAACCTCCGCCGTCTTGACCCATTGCGCGATGGCGGCGCGGTCGTATTTGTCGGCCAGCTGCCCCGCCGTGGCGGACAGTAAAAAGAACGGCAAAATAAAAATGCCCGCCGCCAGCGTCACCAGCATGCCCGGCGACATACCGCTTTGCGCGGCAAGGCGATAGGTGATCAGCACCACCAGCGCGTTTTTCAGCAGATTGTCGTTGAACGCGCCAAGAAACTGCGTGATGAACAGCGGCATAAAACGCCGGCCCCGCCACAGCGAGGGACGCGTCGTCGCTGCCGGGGCGGGGTCGAGGTTCGTCATTGCGCTTACCCTTCGACCGTGTCGCGGATATAGCGGTCGAGCAGGCGCACGCCATAGCCGGTCGCGCCCTTGGGCACGCTCGGGCGCTCCTTGCCTGTCCAGGCCATGCCCGCGATATCAAGATGCGCCCAGGTCACGCCCGGCTCGATAAAACGTTTGAGGAAATGCGCACCGATGGCCGAGCCCGCAAAGCGGCTGCCGGAAATGTTTTTCATGTCCGCAATGGGGCTGTCGAGCGACTTGTCCCATGCCTCGTGCAGGGGCAGTTGCCACAGGTGTTCGCCCACCGCTTCGCCCGCATCGCGCAGCACGCCGGCAAAGCCGTTGTCGTTGCTGAACAGCCCGCCGTATTCCTCACCAAGCGCGATCAGCACAGCGCCCGTCAGGGTGGCAAGGTCGACGATATGCGTGGGCTTGAAGAAACGCTGCGTATAGGTCAGCGCATCGCACAGGATCAAGCGGCCTTCGGCATCGGTGTTGAGATTTTCGATTGTTTGCCCCGACATCGACGTGACCACGTCGCTCGGACGCGAGGCCGAGCCCGAGGGCATGTTTTCCGCCAGCGCGACGACGCCGACGACGTTGGCCTTGGCCTTGCGGCCTGCCAGCGCCTTCATGGCACCCACGACAGCGCCCGCGCCTGCCATGTCCCATTTCATGTCTTCCATGCCCGCACCGGGTTTGAGCGAAATGCCGCCGGTGTCAAAGGTCACGCCCTTGCCCACCAGTGCGACAGGGCGCTGGCCTTTCTTGCCGCCGTTATA
This sequence comes from Pseudomonadota bacterium, assembly GCA_023444705.1. Taxonomy (GTDB): domain Bacteria; phylum Pseudomonadota; class Alphaproteobacteria; order Micavibrionales; family UBA2020; genus JAEXMB01. Next base: position 12,668 of record JAEXMB010000082.1, read on the forward strand.
CGTCATGGTGACAAGGCGCGGCGGCTTGACGCTGCCCTGACCGACGCCAAGCAGGGAGTTCATGCCAAGCTTTTTCATTTTGGGCACGTCGAGGATATCAACCTTGATGCCCATCGGCGCGAGTTCTTTCTTGATGATCGCGGCAAAGCTTTCGGGATACAGCACGTTTGGCACTTCGGTGACCAGATCGCGCGTCAGGAATACGCCGGCGGCGACTTTCTCGCTGGCGGCGAACAGCTTGCGCGCGGCGGTAGCAGCAGAGGTGACGACGACGGCCGATTTCAGCGCACCGGATTTATCCTTGCCGCCCTTGGTCTTGTACTTGTCAAAGCGGTAGGTCGACAGCAACAGCGACAGCGCCAGACGGTCGGCGGTTTCGTCGGCATCAAGCTGTGCGGTGATGTCGTCAACGCTGTCGATGGTCACGCTGGCCAGCTTGCGGCCCGCAAGGGCGGACACAATCGCACTGCCGGTTTTTTCCACATCGGCTGCGGCGACTTTATCGCCCGCATCGCCAAGACCGACCAGCAGTACCGTGCGCGCAGCACCATGCGCCGCAGCGGGAACCGACAGCACCTGCCCGATGCGGCCCGCGAAGTTTTCAGCCTTGGCCGCCGCCGCCAGCGCGCCCTTGGCGGCCTTGTCGGCGGTCTTGGCGCCCGCGCCCAGACGCAGGCCGTCCTTGGCGCTGTGGGCGAAGACGACCAGCGCCTCGCTGCCCGATTTTGCGGCGGGAGCCTTGGATTCAAAGCTGATTTTCATGGTTTTTGTCCTTGTATGGATGCAACAGAGGGGAATTTTCGCCAAAAAACCGCCGTTTTGCCCAAGACATCGGGCGGCCTGCGGTCTATGTTGTGCTACCAGATATGATAGCGGCCAAAGCACAGATGTCCATTGCACAGATGTTCATGGCCGCTACCGACAGTTCTTTTTCCGATAACCCGCGCCATGTCCCTGATTACCCGCTATCTGCTGCGCCACCTTGTTGCCGTTACGCTGTTTGTAACGCTGGCGCTGACGCTGGTCGTCTGGCTGACGCAATCGCTGAAGCTGCTGGAGCTGATCGCCGCATCCGACGCGCCGCCGTCGATGTTCATCAAGCTGGTGTTGCTGACCCTGCCACGCTTTCTGGAAATCATTCTGCCGCTCGCCCTCGTTACCGGTGTGCTGTTCATCTATCACAAAATGATTATGGACAACGAGCTGATCGTCATGCGTGCCTGCGGTTTTGACCATCTGGCTCTGGCCCGGCCGGCCCTGCTGCTTGGCGTTGTCTTCACCCTGATCTGCTTTGCGCTGACCAGCTATGTCAGCCCGCGCGGCTATGCCGAAATGCAGCAGATGCGCCAGCATCTTAAAAGCGAATATACCGCCTTTCTGTTGCGCGACGGGGTGTTCAACACCTTTGGCCGCAACCTGACCGTCTATGTGCGCCAGCGTTCGTCCGAAGGCGACCTGCTGGGCCTGATGATCCACGACGCGCGCGACAGCGACAAGCCGCCCGTCACCATCACCGCCAAGCGCGGGCGTCTGGTTATTGACGGCGAGGTCCCGCAGATCATCGTTTCCGACGGCATGCGCCAGCAGATCGACGCACGCAACCCCGACAGCCTGACAAAACTGTATTTCTCGCGCTACACCATCGAGATCAAGGGCTTTGCCGACCAGCGTCCCGCGCGCTGGCGCGAGGCAAGCGAGCGCACGCTGGTCGAGCTGCTCACCCCCGACATGAACAACCGTAGCGACCGTCTGGCCGCCGATGAATTCACCGCCGCCGCCCACCACCGCATCGCCTCGCCGTTCAATGCGCTCGGCTATACTGTCGTGGCGCTGGCATGCCTGATGCTGGGCAGCTTCAACCGCCGCGGCCAGACGCGCAAGATCATCACCGCCGCCGTGATCGTCGTGGCGTTGCAGACGCTCAACCTCGCGCTGCTCAGCGCGGCCAAGGACCATCTGGCGCTGATCCCCGTTCTCTATCTTGTCACTTTTGCGCCGCTGTTGGGCGGGTTGTTTCTGATGACCCTGCGCGGCGAGCAGGTCTACAAGCATCTGCTGGCCCGCTGGCGCAACCGCGCGCACCGCGCACAGATGGCGGAGGGCAGCGCATGATCATGATGATCCCCTCGCCCACGCTGTTTCGCTATGTGGCGCGCCATTACCTGATGAATTTCCTGGCGCTGATGGGCCTGCTGCTAACGATCATCTATACCTTTGACGTGGTGGAGCTGATGCGCCGCGCCGCCAAGGTCGAAGACGTGCCCTTCACCAGCCTGCTGACGCTCGCGGCCTTCAAACTGCCCGAGGTCGGGCAGCTGATGATGCCCTTCGCCATCATGTTCGCCGCGATCTATACCTGCTGGCGCCTGACCAAGACGCAGGAGATCGTCGTCATGCGCTCGGCGGGCCTGTCGGCGTGGCAGTTTCTGGCACCGATGGTGGTGACGGCGCTGTTGCTGGGCGTGCTGGCGACGGCGGCAATCAACCCTGTCTCGGCCCTGCTGCTCAGCCGCTATGCCCAGAAAGAAGCTGTGGTCCTCAAGACCGACGCTAGCCAGATGACCATTGCCCGCACCGGCATCTGGCTGCGCCAGCCCAGCGCCAAAGACGCCCCGCCCGAGGAAGCCGGATATTCCCTGATCCGGGCAGAAGCCTTTGACCCCGCCGACTGGCGCCTGAGCAAGGTCAGCGTCTTTTCGTTCGACAGCGACGACCAGTTCCGCGCACGCATCGAAAGCGCGGTGGCCTATCTGCGCGACGGCTACTGGGAATTCCGTGATGCGCGTGAATACAGACGCGACGGCACCCAGCATTTCGAGGCCAAGCATATCGCCACCGCCCTGACCACCGGCAAGATCGAGGAAACCTTTTCCTCGCCAGAAACGGTCTCTTTCTGGAGTATTCCCGAATATGTAAATATTATGGAAGAAACCGGCTTTCCTACCACGCGCATGGAGATCTATTTCCAAAGCCTGCTGGCCAAGCCGCTGCTGTTTGCCGCTCTGGTTTTGCTGGCTGCGACATTTTCGCTACGCCCGCCAAGATTCGGTGGTACGGGTGCCCTGATTGGTCTTGGCGTTTTGGCGGGTTTCTTTATATTCTTTGCAGAATCGATGCTTCAGGCTTTCGGGATTTCTCAAAAGATCCCTGTCTTTATGGCTGCATGGACACCGGCGGTGCTGACACTTCTTATGGGTGTTGCCGCACTCCTGCACACCGAAGACGGCTAACCGTATCGATGGCGCATTAATAATTGTTTTATATGAACGCGTTAATGTAAGATCAGCGCACACGCGGGCACTCCCCGCAGCCGATCCGATTTTGACGCCCCAAAGGACCCTCGATGACCGCGACCACCGTTTCGACGACCCGCAGCCGCACCAGCTTCTTCACCGCTTTCGCCCTTACGCTCATGCTGGCCCTTTCGGTCGCCGGTTGCGCCAGCAACCAGAACCCCAACGCGGGCTACAAGGCAGAGGTCAGCGATCCTATCGAGCCGGTCAACCGTGGCATCTTTGCCTTCAACGACATCTTCGACCGCTTCCTGTTCGAACCCGTCGCCAAAATTTATGACGCTGTCTTCCCCGGCTTCGTCAAGGACTCCATCCAGAGCTTCATGCGCAACCTGCGCAGCCCGATGATCATCGCCAACAACCTGTTGCAGGGTGAAGTCGGCGATGCAGGCGTTGCCACGGCGCGTTTCCTCATCAACTCGACGGTCGGTGTCGCCGGTCTGGTCGACGTGGCCTCCACACAGGGCCTGATGTACGAAGACGAAGATTTCGGCCAGACGCTGGGCGTCTGGGGCTTTGGCGAGGGCATGTACATCGTTCTGCCGATCCTCGGCCCCTCCAACGCGCGCGATGTCGTCGGCAAGGTCGCCGATTACGCGATGGACCCGCTGCAGATCTGGTCCAACAACACCCACAACGATTGGGTATACTATACCCGCGGCGCCGTCGAGGCGATCGACAACCGCGCGCGCGCCATAAAGGCGATCGACGACCTGCGCAAGAACAGCCTCGACTACTATGCGGCTGTACGCTCGGCCTATACGCAGCGCCGCAGCGCGCTCATCAACGACACGGCGACGCACAACGGCTATGCCGGCGCACTGCCCGACTATGATGAAGAATACTAAGACCCATTGAAATCAGGGGCGTCACAGTTACATCACGTACTGTACGCCCCTTTTTTCTTTCACAAAAGAAACGAGCCCCGCCGATGACCACAGCTACCCTCCCCGCCCTTCGCACCCTGCCGCGTCTGATGGCCGTAGCCGCCCTGGCGCTGAGCGCGCTCGTGGCGTTCAGCCAGCCCGCGCGCGCTGATGAGGCCACCGCCTTCGTCGAAAGCCTCGGCCAGAAGGCGCTGTCGTCGCTGACCGCTCCCGATCTGGGTCAGGCCGAGCGTGAAAAGCGCGTGCGCGGCCTGTTGCGCAACTATTTCGACGTCAACACCATCGCGCGCTTCACCCTTGGCCCCAACTGGCGCAACGCCACCGACGCCGAGAAAAGCGAATACATCAAGCTGTTTGAAAACATGATCGTCACCACCTATGCCCAGCGCTTTTCGGAGTATTCGGGACAGGAAATGAAAGTCGGTAAATCGACCAAGCAATCCGAGCGCGACACCGAAGTCGCCAGCCAGATCATCCAGAAAGACGGCCCGCCCGTATCGGTAAACTGGCGCGTGCGCAACACCAACGGTACGCTCAAGATCATCGACGTCATCGTCGAAGGTGTCAGCATGAGCGTTACCCAGCGCTCCGACTTCGCATCCGTCATCCAGAGCGGCGGCGGCAAGGTCGAGGCTTTGCTCGAAGCGCTGCGCAAGCGTCAGGGCAAATAAGCCACTGCGGTTTTAAAAAAAGCGGGGCGCATATGCCCCGCTTTTTTATTGCCCCGCCAGCCGCACAATCGCCCACAACACCAGCAGATGGGCAGGATAGAAAAAGTGCAGCATATAGCGTGACAGCACCCGCCCCTGCACCGGACGCGCGGCATAATACGCATTCAGCGCAAAAAGAATGGCCGTAGGCACCAGCGTGGCGCACAGCACGACAACAGCGGCCAGCGCGGGCTGCGCCACGTCAAACACCGCATAGCCGCCAAAGTTGACCGCCCCCGCCAGCACCAGTGCCGCCGCGCCATCAAGGCAGCTGCCGCGCAACGCCAGTGCCAGTGTCACGGGCAGCAGCATACCCGCAAAGCCGAACTCCCACGCGTTGGGCAGCGCAAAGGCGGCCAGCGCCAGCGCGTAAACCACCGCACGCACATGGGTCTTGGTGGCCATCAGTGCAGGTGCCACAGCCATGCCAAGCGCCAGCGTGAACAGCACGTTGACGGCCATATAGCCCGCGCGCGCCAACTGCGCCACAGGCTCGCTCAGCACGGCGAAGAACAGCAGCACGGCCGCTTGGCGGTAGAGATGCGCCGTATCGTCGCGCAGGCGCAGGATCGCCACCGCCGCCGCAAAGCAAAACAACGGAAAGGCCACGCGGCCGGTCAGATAGGTCGCAAGCCCGCCCGTGTGCAGGATGTAGCCGGCATGATCGGCACACATGCAGGCCGCCGCCACGATCTTGACCATATCAAGCCCGCGCCCTGACAACAGGGCGGGCAAGACAACAGGGCGCGCGTCTTGGTATCCAGTATTCATACCCTCAGGCTAGCATGCGCAGGCCGCCCTTGGCAAAACATGCGGCCCGTGCAACTCTGCATCAAGCATTCACCCGCACCGGATCCCTTGCATGTTGCCCGCCACTGTTTTACTGCCCGCCATCGCCGTTGCCGGTTATTTTTTTGAAAGCGTGTTTGGCTTTGGCGGCACGGTAATCTTTCTTGGCCTGAGCGGACTGTTCTTTGATTTCCGCGATATGGTGCAGGTGTCGATGGTGGTGTCCGCCACCTGCAGCACCGCCATCCTCGTGCAGACATGGCGGCATTTCAATCGCCGCCATTACCTACGCGTGCTGGCTTTCTGCGCGCCTTTCGTCATCATCGGCACATGGCTGATTGGCGCCTTGCAATCCATCTGGCTGCTCAAATGCTTTGCGGTGTTGCTGATCGCCTATGGTTTGCAAGGGCTGCTGGCGCCAAAATTCACCCCGCCGCGCGCCGTCACCTATTTTTTCGTCATGCTCGGCGGCTTTATTCAGGGGCTGTTCACCACCGGCGGCCCGTTCATCCTGATGGGCTACCGCCGCTTTTTCGCCAACAAGACAGAGCTGAAAGCCACGATGGCGGCATTTTTCCTGACCGCCAACCTCTGGCGCATGGCCCAGACCATCGCCGATGGCACCGCGACGCCGCAACAACTGGGGGCATCGCTGTGGCTGTGCATTCCCGTCATCATTGGCGTCTGGCTTGGCCATCTGGTACACGTCAAACTCTCCGAGCAGCTGTTCCAGCGCGGCCTTCTGGCCAGCATGACGGCGGTTGGTTTACTGCTCTTGTTCAAGTGAGCAATGCATTATACCCCCCTTCGAAGACCGTCGGCCACCGCGTGAACTGCTGAAGGCTCTTTTCCGCACAATGGTCGGGCAATGCGAAGGTTAAAAAAAAGCCCCGCAGCGCTGCGGGGCTTTTTTTCGCTTAACTTGCGCGTTGCAGCGGCTTGTACTTGATGCGATGCGGCTGGTCGGCATCGACGCCAAGGCGGCGCTTGCGGTCTTTCTCGTAGTCTTCATAGTTGCCTTCAAACCACTCGACATGGCTGTCGCCTTCAAACGCCAGAATGTGCGTGGCAAGCTTGTCAAGGAACCAGCGGTCGTGGCTGATGATGACCGCGCAACCCGAATAGTTCTCGAGCGCTTCTTCAAGTGCCGCCAGCGTTTCGGTATCAAGATCGTTGGTCGGTTCGTCAAGCAGCAGGACGTTGGCGGGGTCCTTGAGCATCTTGGCCAGATGCACGCGGTTGCGCTCGCCCCCCGACAACACGCCGACCTTTTTCTGCTGGTCGGGGCCGCGGAAGCCGAAGGAGCCGCAATAGGCACGGGTGTTCATCTCGCGCTTGCCGAGGTAAAAGACGTCGTTACCGCCCGAGATTTCTTCCCATACGGTTTTGTTGGGGTCGAGGCTGTCGCGGCTCTGGTTGACGTAGCCAAGCTTCACCGTCTCGCTGACGGTAACGGTGCCGCTGTCGGGCTTGTCCTCGCCGGTGATCATGCGGAAGGTGGTGGTCTTGCCCGCACCGTTGGGGCCGATCACGCCGACGATGCCGCCGGGGGGCAGCTTGAACGACAGGTTGTCGATCAGCAGGCGGTCGCCAAAGCCTTTGGTGACGTTTTCAAAATCGACGACCTTGTTGGACAGGCGCGGCGGCACGGGGATGATGATCTGCGCGCTGCGGGTCTTTTCGAACTTCTCGCTTTCGGCAACCAGATCCTCATACGCCGTAATACGCGCCTTGGATTTCGCCTGACGCGCCTTGGGTGACTGGCGCACCCATTCCAGCTCGCGGCTGAGAACTTTCTGGCGGCCTTCCTGTTCGCGGCCTTCCTGTTCCAGACGCTTGCTCTTGGCTTCGAGGTAGCCTGTATAGTTGCCCTCGTAAGGAATGCCCGCGCCGCGGTCGAGTTCCAAAATCCAGCCGGTCACGTTATCAAGGAAGTAGCGGTCGTGCGTGACCATGACGACCGAGCCTTTGTAGTCGAGCAAGTGGCGTTGCAGCCATGCGACACTTTCGGCGTCAAGGTGGTTGGTCGGCTCGTCAAGCAACAGCAGGTCGGGCTTTTCCAGCAGCAGGCGGCACAGCGCCACGCGGCGCTTTTCACCGCCCGACAGGTTGGTGACAGGGCTGTCGCCAGGCGGGCAGCGCAGCGCGTCGAGCGCGATTTCAAGCGTGCGTTCGAGGTTCCAGCCATCCATCGCGTCGATCTTGGTTTGCAAATCGCCCTGTTCGGCCAGCAGCGCGTCAAAATCCGCATCGGGTTCGGAGAAAGCGTTGGAGATTTCGTTGAAGCGGTCAAGATACCCCTTCACCTCCTTCATCGCTTCCATCACGTTTTCCATGACGGTCTTGCTTTCATCAAGCTGGGGTTCCTGCGGCAGGTAGCCCACGCGCGCGCCCTCGGCGGCCCAGGCCTCGCCCTGAAAATCCTTTTCAACGCCCGCCATGACCTTGAGCAGCGTCGACTTACCCGAACCGTTGGGGCCCAGCACGCCGATTTTGGCGCCGGGGAAGAAGCTCAGGTAAATGTCGTTGAGGACCTTCTTGCCGCCCGGATAGGTTTTCGACAGACCCTTCATGACATAGACGTATTGGTAGGAGGCCATTGTTTTACCTTTGTTTTTACAGTGAGCGTGAATGTGACGGCCTAGGTTATACCAAGGCTCTACAGGGGATGCAAATGCCGCCCGAAAACCGCTTCATTAATTTTTCATAAATTTGAGTTATCATTCAATTCTGTGTTTGATGCCCTCATCCGCCAGCCGGGAGGAAATGCCATGAGCCGTTATGCCAGTCTGCGCAGCGCCCGACTTGCCAAGCGCGTATCGGGCGCGGACAGGGCCTATTTCCACGACGTCGTCTCTCCACTGCTCAAAGCCAAATACGCGGAGTTGCAGGCAGCGGGACAGGCGCCCTTTTACCGCACGTACGAGCAGGCGCTGGAGGAAATCCTCAAACATAAACGCGAAAGCGGCAATATCGTCTTCGGCGATGCCGAGGCCTTCATCTACCCGCCGCTCAACGAGGCGCACAAGCAAGGCGGCGAAAATGCCCTATACAGCAGTTTTTCCGATGTACTGGCCGCGCACAATGAGCGTATGAACGGCTATTTGCAAAGATACCCCGAGGAAGTGAAGATCGTTATCGCCGCCGGCGAGAAAATAGACCGCCTCAACAACAGCGCCCTGCTGCGTACCGTCGACAAACTCAGCACCATCTTCAAACGCAGCAAAGAAAAAAGTCTGGTCAGCAGGCAGGCGCAGATCGCCTACAACACATTGCTTGGCATCGCTCCTCACTCGAAACTGCCGATAGGGATGCGCCCCTATGATCTACGCGCCAGTTACGATGTCTCGCCCGAAAGCCTTGTCGCATTCTACAGGCATCGCGACAAGTTGCTGGCCGACATGCCGCCCAAGGATTACGGGCCGCTCACCCTCACGGCACCGGCGTTGCCGGAACAAAAAACAGAATTAACCGCACCCAGGCTGCCACCGCAAAAACCGGTGGTCTAGGACCTGTCAGCGAAACAACACAGCAAACAGCAGCACGGCGGCGGCGACGCCGACGTAGCTGAGGATTTTCTGGTTGCGCGCGACGCCTTGAATAATATCGTTGAGGCTTTCGGCGATGGCTTCGTTGGTTTGCTCGCCCGTGCGGTCGTTGATGGCGCGCATCAGTTGCGGCGCGCCTTCGGCCAGTGCGAGCAGCATCAGCATGATACCGGCGAACAGGCGCACCAGAACGTCAAGCGTACCGGTGACGAAAAACGGCGTCAGGAAAATCGACAACAGCGCATAGACCAGCACCCACATCGCCAGCGGATCGATGCGCGCGGTCAGCTCATCCGACACACGCGCCAGCCACTGCGGCGGATTTTGCATCGACTCCTTGATCGGCGGTGCGCAGAACAACAGCAAAAGAACGAGTGTGACGAGTGCCATGACAAAAATGCCCCAAGCTGAAAAGCCTTGAAATACGTGCCTTTATCTAACCACAGGTGTTGCGCCGCGGCAAGAGCGGCCTAGCGCTCCTGCATCTGCAGGATCTGTTGCAGCAGCAGGCGCGCCTGCTGCTTTTCGCGGGCGTCGGGGATGCGGGCGATATATTCCTCAAGCGCCGCCGCCGCCTGCCTGATCTGGCCCAGCTTGGCGTAAAGAACAGCCTTGTCAAACAGCGTGCGGACCTCGTCGGGGGCGATGGCGGCCATCGTTTCGATGACCTGCAGGGCCTGATGATAATCCTCGTTTTCGATCAGGCGGGTCTTGAGGTTGTTTTGCAGGCGCAGGAGCAGCTCGCGGTTGCCGACAGCTGTATAGTATTTATGTGAAAGCTCCGCCTGCTCGCCGATCATCTTCTTGACCAGCTGGCGCAGGTCGGCGGCGTCAAGCTCCGCCCCGTCGCGAAACGGGTCGAGGATCAGGCGCTGGCCGTCACGTTCAAGGCGCAGGATGAAATGCCCGGGAAAGCTCAGCCCGTCGATGGCAAAGCCAAGCGCGCGTCCCACGACGATATAGATGATGCCAAGCGCAACGGGCAAACCCTTGCGGCGGTCGATGACGCGGATCAGGTTGGCATTGTCGAGGTCGTCGTAGGTCTGGGTGTCGCCATGATAGCCATGCGCCTCGTGGATGACATGACGCAGCACATCGGCCTGCATGGCCAGCGTATCCTCGCCCGTGCGCTTGCGGCTGCTGTAATCGTCGCGCGCGTGTTCGACCAGCTTGGCCAGATGGTGGCGGTAGCGCGTGACGTTGATGCCCGGCAGATTGACCAGTGCAAGCGCCAGCGCGACTTCGCCGACGTCGATCTCGCCGTCGTCCTTGGTGCCGACCAGACGTAAATAAGCAAAAGCCTCCGCCCCCGTTTCAAAACGGTCGATGGTATCGGGCGTGATGCTGTCGCTGTCGCGGGTCATGGGCGACCCTTTGCTGGCAGAGGGTTATCGGATCAGGGGGGCGGCAGGCTTTCGCTGGTCACCGCGCGTTCGCTTTCGGTCACCGGCGAAGAACCCGTCACATTGCTGGTGGTATCGGTCCAGCCGGTGCCGCCGCTGTTGGTCAGGCTTTGCGCCGCGTTTTCATTGCCCGTGGCACCGCCGGTCGGGGCGGTTGCGCCCTTGACCTTGCTGGAGGGGGTTTGCAGTGCCACCGGCGTTTCGCCACGCAGACGCACGTAACTGACCACGTTGCGCACGTTACCGATGGTGCGCGAATGGTTGATGACACGGTCGAGTTCCTTCTGGTCCTGCGCCACGCCCATCAGATAAACCGTGCCGTTGACCGTCTCGACGGTGTAGTTGATCGACTGGATATATTTGTCGAGCAGCAGTTTGGATTTAAGCTGCCCGGTGATCCACGCATCGGTGGCATAGCCGGAAATGCCGCTGCTCTTGTCGACGTTGATCTCGTTGATGACCTCGCGCACGCCTTCGGCCTGCCAGGCAAGACGGATCGCGTCTACGCGCGCATCGGGTGTGGGCACGGTGCCGGTAATCAGCACGCGGCCCTCGTTGACGGTGGTGCTGAGACGGCGGAACAGGCTGGCGTCATGCTTGAGCCACAAATCGGTGATCTGCAGCTTGATGGCGGTATCGCTGACACTGTTTCTGATCCCGCCTTCCTTGGCGGCGGCAACACCGACGGCAGCCCCCGCACCCACGGCCAGCCCGACGCACCCGCTGAGCGGCAGGCAGACGGCGGCGGCAAGAATTGCGCATTGCGTGGCGCGGAGCAGTGATGTCGTCATCGGTGAATTCCCTGTTATCGTCATTACATCCACGCCGCTTCCAGATGCGCGATGTCGCGCCCGGGGGTGAGGATCAGCGCGTCAAAGCGCATATCGTGGTTATTATATTGCGGATACTGCTGCAGGTAAAGTTCCGCCGCAGCGCGCACGCGTTTCTGGTTGCGGATATGGATGGCCTCGGCCGCGCCGTCAAGGGTGGCGCGCAGCTTGACCTCGACAAAGACCAGCGTGGTGTCGCGCTCGACCACCAGGTCGATTTCACCTAACGGGGTTTTATAGCGCCGCGCACGTAATTTGTATCCGCGCAAACGTAAGTACGCCGCCGCGCGCAACTCCGCCCACAGGCCCTTTTTATAGCCGCTTGGGCGGTCAGTCATCGGCTTTGCCCTGCTTGTGGTCAAGTGCCAGCTGGTAGACATCGCTTTTCTTGCGTCCGCTGGCCTTGGCGATCTCCGCCGCCGCGTCCTTGACGCTCAGGCCGCGGTCATCCAGTACGGCGGCAACCGCCTGCGCAAGGGCCGCATCGTCCCATTCCCCCTGCGCCTGCGCGTCGCCGGCACCAACGACGATGACGATTTCGCCCTTGGGCTGGCCCCGTTCATCGTAATGCGCGGCCAGTTGCGCCAAAGTGGCGCGGCGCGCTTCCTCGAACTTTTTGGTGATCTCGCGCACGACGGCGGCAGGGCGGTCACCCAGCACCTCGGCCATATCGCGCAGACTGTCGGCAAGACGCGGCGCGGTTTCATAGAAAATCAGCGTAGCGGGCACGTTTTTCAGCCCTGTCAGCTCTTTGCGCCGCGCGCCGCTTTTGGGCGGCAGGAAACCTGCGAACATGAAACGGTCCGACGGCAGGGCCGAGAGTTGCAGTGCCGACAGACAGGCACTCGCACCCGGCACGGTCGTGACCGCAACGCCCGCCGCAACCGCGGCCTCCACCAGCTTGTAGCCGGGGTCAGAGACCAGCGGCGTGCCTGCGTCGGAGATCAACCCCACAGCGCGCCCGTCTTCAATCATCTTGATCAGGCGCGGGCGTTCGCGCGCGGCGTTATGATCGTGATAGGGCGTGCGCGCGGTCTTGATGCCATAAGCCGCCGCCAGCTTGCCAGCCTCGCGCGTGTCCTCGCAGGCGATTATGTCTACACGGCGCAGAGTGTCGATGGCGCGCAGGCTGATGTCGCCCAGATTGCCGATCGGGGTGGCGATAATATAAAGGCCCGCAGGCAAAGACTTGCCCGCAGGGGCTGTCATCCCGTCGCCCGACAGGCTAAGATCAAATTCGCCGCTGTTCTCGCCGCCATTGTCCGTGCTGTGCGCGCTCATGGTCCATCCTTCAACGTTTTGCCGAGTATAGAGAAAAAATGACCCGCTGGATGCAGTTTTTCGCCCCCAAATTCCTGGCCTGTGCCGTCATCGTGCCCCTGCTGCTCTCCCTTGCGGCCTGCGGACCGGGTGCCTATGGCACCCCGCGCAGCAGCAGCGCCATCGTGACCGACGACCCGACCAAGCTGCCTGATATGTCGTGGCAAACGCCGAGCCAGCGTCAGGTGCTGATGTCGCAAAACCAGCAGATGGCCACAACCCCCGCGGCACCCGAACCCGCAGGCACCGCCGTCAAGGTCGCCGTGCTGGTCCCGCTCAGCGGCAAGAACGCCAGCCTTGGCCAGTCGATGCTCAAGGCCGCACAACTGGCGCTGTATGACGTCGGCAGCCATAATTTCGAGCTGATCACCGCCGATACCGGCAGCACCGCGCAGGGTGCGGCCAGTGCCGCGCAACGCGCGATTGCCGATGGCGCGAACCTCATCCTCGGTCCCATTTTTGCCGAGGACGTGCGCGCGGCCAAACCCGTGGCCGGCCCCGCCAACGTGCCGATGGTTGCCTTTACCACCGACTGGACACTGGCGGATGGCAATACCTACATCTTTGGCTTCCTGCCGACCTTGCAGGCCGAGCGCGTGGTCAGCTATGCGCAAAGCCGCGGGCTGTCGCGTCTGGCCGTGGTGGCACCCAATACCGAATACGCAGACCTGATCGTCACCGCCATCAACCGCATGTCGATGCCGATCGCAACCCTGCGCTACAAGCCCGGGCAGCCGGACCTGACGCAGCAGCTGGCCAGCTTCGCCGCACAGAACAAGACGCCCGACGGCGCCTTTACCTTTGACAGCGTGTTGCTGCCCCTTGGCGGTGAAAGCCTGCGCAGCCTGACGGCGCAGCTCGACCAATACGGCATCCGCGGCAGTGCGGTGCGCTTCATCGGCACCGGCCTGTGGGATGACACCACCGCGCTGTCCGACCCGATGCTCAACGGCGGCTGGTTTGCAGCACCCGATCCGGCAGCGCGCATTGATTTCGAACGCCGCTATCAACAGACCTTCGGGGACGCGCCGCCGCGTCTGGCCACGCTGGCCTATGACGCAACCGCCCTTGCCGCCGTGCTGGCGCGCAGCGATAACAGCGGCCGCCCCTATAGCCGCGACCGCATGACCGCCGCGCGCGGCTTTGCCGGTATCGACGGGGTGTTTCGCTTCCGCAATGACGGCCTTGCCGAGCGCGCTCTTGCGATTGTCGAGATCGCCAAGGGCACCACGCGCGTGATCGACCCCGCCCCCACGGCCTTTGCGCGCGGCGGGATGTAAGATGTCGCTCGCCAGCGTCCGCGACGCCATCGCCAAGACCTGCAGCGAACACGGGCGCGACGCGCTCAGCGTCACGCTGGTCGCTGTCAGCAAGCAACAACCCCAAGACGCCATTCTTGATGCGCTGGCGCAAGGCCAGCGCGTGTTTGGCGAAAACCGCGTGCAGGAAGCGCAGGAACACTGGCAGGTCCTGCGCGACAGCTACCCCGACCTGCAGCTGCACCTGATCGGCCACCTGCAAAGCAACAAGGCGGCGGATGCCGTGGCGCTGTTTGACGTCATCGAAACGGTGGACAGCGAAAAACTGGCCCGCGCGCTGGCCAGCGAAATGAAAAAGCAAGGCCGCCAGTTGCCCTGCTTCGTACAGGTCAATACAGGGGACGAGCCGCAAAAGGGCGGCGTCAGCGTTGCAGACCTTCCCGCATTGCTGGCGGCCTGTGCCGAGTGCGGCCTCAGCATCATCGGCCTGATGTGCATCCCGCCCGTCGACGACGTGCCGGGCCTGCACTTCGCGCTGCTGCACAAGCTGGCCAAAGCGCACGGGCTGAAAAACCTCAGCATGGGGATGAGCGGCGACTATCAAAGCGCCATCGCCTATGGCGCCACCCATGTGCGCGTGGGATCGGCCATTTTCGGCGCCCGCGACAGCGCCTGAGTCCCCTTCGAAAGCTGCCATTTTGCCCGCTGCCCGCTATCGGAAAGATGCGGCAATTGGCAATTATTTATCATTAAAATTCAAATAGATGGATCGTTTATTAAGAAAAGATGAACGTCATCCTTGCATTTTCAGAATAACGTTGACATAATCACCAGCACTTACACAGTCACCGGTGATTCCACCTTCTGCTCCGCGCAACGGCCCCCACTTTTTTCTGCGCGTGAAGGCGGCGGTCACCATCCGACCACTGCATTGAGACACACACCTTTATATAGCAAACGAAGAGGCACACAGATCATGGGCAAAATCATCGGTATCGATCTCGGCACCACCAACTCGGCCGTCGCCGTCTACGAAAACGACCGCGCCAATATCTACGAGAACGCCAATGGCAAGCGCACCACCCCTTCGGTCATCGCGCTGAAAACCACCAAGCCCAAAGACGGCAGCGCCCCCGTGTCGGAATGGATCGTCGGCGACAACGCCAAGCGCCAGGCCGCGATGAACCCGCTGAAAACCCTCTACGGCGTCAAGCGCCTGATCGGCCGCCGCTTTGACGAACCCGAAGTCCAGAAAATGCAGGACCTCGCATCTTACAAAATCGTCAAGGGCCCCAACGGCGACGCATGGGTTGAAGTTGACGGCAAAGCGATGGCGCCTGCCGAAATCAGCGCAAAAATCCTGCGCGAGCTGAAAGAAGCCGTTGAAAAGCAACTGGGCGAAGAAGTCACCGAAGCGGTCATCACCGTTCCCGCCTACTTCAACGACGCACAGCGCAAAGCCACCCGCGATGCGGGCGCGATTGCCGGTCTTGACGTCAAGCGCATCATCAACGAGCCGACCGCAGCCGCCCTTGCCTACGGCATGGACAAAAAGCGCGGCGGTAAAGTCGCGGTCTTTGACCTTGGCGGCGGTACCTTTGACGTGTCCATCCTCGAAGTCATGATCGACGAGGAAGAAGGCAACCTCGTCAAGGTTCTCGCAACCAACGGCGACACCTTCCTGGGCGGTGAAAACTTCGACGAAATCGTCACCGAACATCTCATCAGCGTTCTCAACAAAGAACACGGCACCGACGTGGAGCTGGGCAGCGATGCCAACCCCACCGTCATCCAGCGCCTGCGCGAAGCCGCTGAAAAAGCCAAGATCGACCTCAGCAAGGAAGACAGCGTCACCGTGACCATCCCCTTCCTGATGCAGGACGGCGAAGGCCAGCCGATCAACTTTGAAACCGTGCTGACCCGCAGCCAGCTTGAAAAGCTGCTTGGCCCCCTGATCGAAAAAACCGTCGAGCCCTGCCGCAAGGCGCTGGCCGATGCGGGCCTTTCGGTCGGCGATCTTGACGAAGTGATCCTCGTCGGCGGCCAGACCCGCATGCCGCTGGTCATCAGCACCGTCAAGAAATTCTTCGGCAAAGAGCCCAAGCGCGACGTCAACCCCGATGAAATCGTCGCAATGGGCGCATCTGTCCAGGGTGCGGTTCTTTCGGGCAAGGTCGACAACGTGATCCTCGTCGACGTCATCCCGCTGACCATCGGTCTGCGCGCCGCCAACGACGTGTTCTCGCCGATGATCCCGCGCAACTCGAGCATCCCGACCACCTTCAGCGATGTCTTTTCGACTGCGGTCGACGGCCAGCGCAACGTGCAGGTCAAAATTTATCAGGGTGAGCGCCCCGTGGCGTCGCAGAACAAGTTGCTGGGTGAATTCACGCTTGATGGCATCCCCCCCGCACCCGCAGGCACCCCGCAGATCGAAGT
>JAEXMB010000024.1 GCA_023444705.1 Pseudomonadota bacterium
CGACCACTCACCACGACAAAGTGAGAGGTTTTCCAGAAGGAGGTTTGTCATGTTGAGTACCCTTCTTAACAAACTCGGCCTTGGCGACGGCAGCAACAACATCGAAACCGATCCCCGCCGCAAGTACATCCGCTTTGAAGGCGCGAATGCCGAAATCGAGCTGGGCCAGCAATCCCTGCCTGTACGTGACTGGAGCCAAGGCGGCGTGTTCTTTGACGCAACCCCGGGCATCGAGCTGCACGAAGGCGATAAAATGGTCGCGACCCTGCGTTTCCGCTTCCCGCACGAAACGGTCAGCGTCCAGCAGCAAATCCGCGTTGTGCGCACCGCACGCCGCGGCGTCGCCGTCGAATTCGGCCCGCAAAGCAACGACGACCGCAAGCAGTTCAGCCGCATCATCGACAACTATAACGCCGAAAACTTCTTGGCGTCGCAGACCGCGGCCTGATAAAACGGGGCATGTGGCGACACATGCCGCGTCTTCAGGTTATAGGGGGTTTTCATGGGTCCGCTTGTCGCGCTTTTGCTGATGCTCAGCATCGCTGTACTGTGGCTTTTCTTTAAATTCCAGCCCGAGACCCCGCTTGCCAACGTGCGCACGCTGGTCAACCGCCTGTTCCTTGGCCTTGCGGGGGTGCTGGCCGTTGTGGCGGCCGCACGCGTCTATACCGAATACGAAGGCCCCATCGCCCTGCAACTGGCGCTGATCTATGCCTTTGGCATGATCTTTGTTGTTATCGGTTTTGGCTTTTTGCTGCGCAACTTTCTGATTTTCCGCTCGCGCGGCTATTAAGCGCGTCTAGCCTTTGACGGTTTCGTCAAAGATTTCCGTTTGCGGCGGTTGCGTGCCTGCGGCGATGGCCGCGATCTTATGGCGCAAAAAGACCGGCAGGATCAGCGCATCGGTTGAAACGATGTCGTCAACCTTCCACCATTTCATGCCCAGCACGTATTTGCGCTCTGTTTCGGTATGGGCGCTGGTGTCGAAATCGCGCTGTGTCGTGCGCGCGACGAAATAACGTTCATCAAGGCGGATGTCGCGGTTCAAAAACAGCATGTCCGCGCGCCGGTGCCACACGCAGGGGCCAATGGCGATGTCGCTATGCCCGGTTTCCTCGAAAATCTCGCGCTTCAGGGCGGCGTGCAGATCCTCGCCGGGGTCGATACCGCCGCCGGCCGTGCCCCAGTTGTCGCGCAAGACCGGTGCCTGTTCCAGCAGGTGGATGTCGGGGTTGGGCGCGTAGTTGATGAGCAGCAGTTCATTGTCGGGATTGAACAGCAACGCGCGTACGGCATAGCGCATCTCGCGGCCTTGGGTATCTGTGCCGTTGACGAAAGTATCGGCCATGTTCTAGCGGCTCCGGGTCAGGGGGATGTTGTTGTCGATCTGCATGACGACCTGCATGAAGGTCGCAAGATCACGGTATTCGACGGTGCCAAGCAACTTGCCGTCTTGCGCAACCATCAGCTGCCCGCGGCGCGTGCGTTGCAGGATGTCAAGCGCATCAGACGCGCTGGCGTCAGGTGCGATGACGTTGTCGTGCGAGGGTTGTTGCATCAGGCTTGCGACATGCAGCCACTGCCATTTGCTGCGCTCGAGCTGCAAGACATCCTTGAGCGCCAGCACGCCGACAAGATGGTTGTTTTCAACCACCGGATAATCGTTTTGGTAATGCGCGAAGGCGTATTTTTCCACGACCTCGGCAATGGTCAGGTCGGGCGGCACGGGCGTGACCTGCGGATGCATGAAGCGGCGCACGTTTTCCTGCGCCAGCAACGATCTGGTTTCGGTCTCGCGCACCGCATGCGTGCCCGAGGCGAACATGAACAGCCCGAGAATAGTCAGCCAGATGCCGCCGACAAGATCGTCCTTGACGATCAGGTGGTGGCAGCCCCAGGCCAGCAGGCCATAGGCGAAAACAGCGCCAAGGCTGCTGGCAATGCGCGTTGCCAGCACCAGGTTGTTTTTCCAGCGCCACAGCAGCGCGCGCAAGGCGCGCCCGCCGTCAAGCGGAAAGGCGGGCAGCATGTTAAAAGCGGCGATGTAAAAATTGAGCGTGCCAAGCCACGTCAGGATAACGGCCAGCATATCCGCCATCGGCAGGGGGGCGGCAAGGCGCGCGGCGGCGGTGAAGAACAGGGCCAGCAACAGGCTCATGATCGGCCCCGCGATGGCCATGAGGAATTCACCCTTGGCGTGGCTGGGCTCCCCCTTCATTTCGGCAACACCGCCGAAGATGAACAGGGTGATGGCGCGCACGGGCATGTGATAGTATTCGGCGATCACCGCATGGGCGACCTCGTGCGCGATGACGGAAAAAATCAGCCCGCCAAGCGCGATGATGCTCATCAGCTGATAGGTGTCGGCGTCAAGCCCGGGCAACAGCGGCGGAAAAACGCGGCTGCTCAGCGTCCAGCTGATGAAGATGGACAGGAAAATCCAGCTGGCGTCGGCGCGCACGTCAAAGCCGAAAAAGCGAAACAATGTCACGCGCTTGAATTGCATCGGGGGGTCCTCTTCCGCCGCGCGCGCCCGCGCAAATGATGGCCGATTGCGGTGGCGCGTGCAGACATGCTAGTCTGATTTCGCTATGAATAAAAGGCCATGAGTAAAGGATACCCCGTGATGCGACACACGCTGCGATACATGTTGTCCCTGATGGTCGCCTGTTGCGCACTGCTGCTGGCCAGCGGTTGTACGATGGTGCAGAAAAAACCCAGTTTCCAGCCGCTGACGCTTGACCTGTCGGGCGATATGGCGCCGCGCGATCCCTCTCTGCCGCCGGGTGGCGACGTCTATTGCGTCATCGGCGATGGCACGGCGATGATCGACGGCCAGTGGCGTGCCTATGATTCCACGGGTTTCGTCCTGCCGGGCAACGGCATGATGTCGTCGGTGCGCATCGACGCCGCGCGCGGCAGCACCTTTGCCAATATGCGCGCCTATTATGACGAGCCCGGGCAGAAAATGATCTTTTGCCCAACCGTCACCCGCGCGGCGGATGGCGTGATCGACTGCGCCAGCATCTATGCGATGAACGAGGATCTGCGCGACGGCATCAAGCGCACGTTCGAGGTGCCCAACGGCGTGATGAGCGGCCACATCAGCTGCGGCTACGACCAGAACGCGCTGCGTCCGCTGTAATCTTTTAAAGTTTTTGCACCATTCAGAACGACGGGCCGCCGTGGCGCGGCGCGCGCGCCGGTGCGTCGTCATGGCCGACGGCAAAACGGCGCAGGCGCGACAATGCGTCAAACGTGCGTTTGATCTGCGCATCAAGCGCGCGCGCCAGCGCGGGGGAGCGCATCTCGCCCGTATAGGGCTGCAGGGCTTCAAGTATCTCCTGCAATCCGCGTCCGATCTCCTGCGTCGTCTGCACGGCGTGGCGGCGCATGTCCTGTGGCGACAGCTGTGCGGTGTGGATGTCGAGTTGTTCGCACGTGCGCGCGGCGATGTGTTCACCATCGCGCAGGGCCAGAATGGCGCGTGCCAGCGTGATCTGTTGCAGGGGTTGCGGTGCCTGGTCAACGGGCAGTTGCACGCGTGCGGCCTCGGCATTGTCGCGGATCACGTTCAGGGTGTCTTCGCCTGCAATGTCGCGCAGGAAATGCGCGTCGGCGTCGCCGATATGGGGCAGGCAGGTGCCCAGCAACGCTGCCGCCACGGTCACGGGCGCGCAATCGCCGCTGTCTGACAGGACCTCGGCGATGTCCACGGCTTCGCGCAATTGCGCGGGTCTGACACGCGGGTCAAGGCGCAGGTGTTCGTAGATGGCGCGGATTTCGGGCGTATCAAGCAACAGCGTGGTGTCGAAATGCGCGGGATGCGGCGCGTCCTGCATCTGTGCGGCGATGGCCTGTTGCGCGCGGGCAGGCAGGATGCGCAACTGCGCCAGCTGGTGCAGATAGTCGTTGCGAAACGCCGCATACGACAGCGCGTGGTCAAGGTAGACGTTTTCAAGATGGGTGTTGCCGGTGGTGCCGCTGACTTTATCGTAGACCAGCAAAAAGCCGCGCTGGTCGGGCAGCATCGGCACGGTGAGGTCGACGGTTTCCTCGCTGCTGGCTTCAAGCTTGCGCAGGCGCGCCAGCATGTCTTCGCCGTTCTTTTCCATCTGCGTCATCGTCGCGCGCAGCAGCGACAGGGTGAGCTTCTTGACCTCGGGCGTGGCAAAATCGATATACGCATAGCGCGTCATGGCGTGGCGCGCGAATTCCTGCACGGTGTCGGCACAGGGCGCGCCCACGCGGCGGCGGATCAGATGGTTGAGGGCAGGGGGCATGACGGCCAGCAATCCCGCCGCCAGCATCTGCGGGCGGCGCTCGCCATGCAACATCAAACTCTTGGCCAGCTCGACGCCAAAACCGTCGCGGTACATCGGCGGCTGGGCCGCGTTGTTCATCTGCAAGAACAGCCATGCGTTGAAAATGTCCTGATGGTCGGGCAGTCCGCTGGCGCGGTAATCACCGGGTTGGGGCATGGTCGGCATGGTGTGTCTCTCTGGCTTCTGGCGGTCTTCTGTCTGAAAAAAGGGGGGTAAATGCAGGGCCAAGATGTAGCAAAAGGGAAATACTATGTCAATTAGATTGGCGGCCCGCCACAGAGGCATGGCCCGCTTTTGAAGATATTTTTGTGTTTTAAATCAAAAGTTTATTGAGTTCCAGAGTGGCTGCGCTACATTAGTGGACGGATCAGGAGCAAGCATGACCCGCCGTGCCACCAGCAGTATCGCGCGTTTTGGCGCCAACAGCCCCCCGCCGACGGCCGAGGCGATTCTGGCGCGTCTGGTCTCTTTTCCCACCATCAGTGCCGAAAGCAACCTGCCCCTGATCGACTGGGTCGAGGAATACCTTGCCGCCTATGGCGTGACAACGCAGCGCTTTTACGACGCCAGCGGCACCAAGGCGGCGCTGCATGGCGTGATCGGCCCTGTGGATGCGGACGGCGGTGCGGTGTTGTCGGGCCATACCGACGTGGTGCCTGTCGAAGGGCAGGCATGGGAAAGCGACCCGTTCACCCTGCACGCTGATGATGATTTTCTTTACGGGCGCGGTGCCTGCGATATGAAGGGTTTTCTGGCCTGCATGCTGGCGCGCGTGCCTGCGATGGTGGCGGCCCCTTTGCGCGCACCCATCCATCTGGCCTTTTCCTATGACGAGGAAGTCGGCTGCCTTGGCGTGGCCGATCTTGCGGCGGCGATTGCAAAAACGCCCGTCAAACCGGCATTGTGCATCGTCGGGGAGCCGACGATGATGAAGCCGATCACCGGTCACAAAGGCATCGTCGACCTGCGTTGCACGGTCACGGGGCTTGAGGCGCATTCATCGCAAATCCCCGCCGCCGTCAATGCTGTCGAGGCCGCGGCAGAACTGAGTGTCTTTGTGCGCAACCTGTCGCGCCGCATGGCCGAACAGGGCCCCTACAACCCGCAGTTCGATCCGCCCTTCACCACCATGCAGACGGGTATTTTGCGCGGCGGCACCGCCGTCAACATCGTGCCCAATGCTTGCGAGATGGCTTTTGATTTGCGCCCCCTGCCGGGCGTTGATGTGGCGGCCCTGGTCGAAGAAATCCGCCAGTACGCCTTTCGCGCCATCGAGCCGCGCATGAAGGACATCGACCCGCGCGCGGGTTTTCACTTCCGCATCAATGCACAGGTGGCGGCCTTTGACATCGCCGACGACCATCCGGCGGTGGCGGCCGTGCAGGCGCTGAGCGGCGCCAACGATACCGCCAAGGTCAGCTTTGCGACCGAAGCGGGGATTTTCCATCACCACGGCATCCCGACCGTCGTTTGCGGCCCCGGCTCCATCGATCAGGCCCACAAACCCGACGAATTCGTCACCCGCGGCCAGTTGCGCCAGAGCGAGGCCTTTATCGACCGCCTGATCGAGCGCTTGTCAGGCCCCGCACGCTAAGATTCTCGGCCCTGCCGTATGCAGGCTCTCTTGCATTTACGCGGCGGACATGTGACGATAACCTCCTGAAATGAATAGCCATAAGGACGCGAAGATGTTCGAGCAATACAACTGGCAAAACGTCACCGGCCCGCAGATGGACCCGTTCCTCAAGCTGGTCAATCCCATTCAGGGGAAATATACCGCCAATGCCGCCACGGCATCGGTCGCATGGTGCCAGCTGCCGTTTTATTCAACCATCGCGCTGGTGCGCGTGGATGACAGCGCCTGGCCCGCGGGCACGGGTCCGTTCTGGTTTCTGGCCAAGCAGGGCCGCATGTTCCTGCTCGACGGCTCAAGCGCGCCGATCCATGACGCCAACGAAGCCGACCCCATCAAGGTGGGCGAGGACAACGCGCTCGATTACCTGCGCTTCTTCTGCTACTTCGTGCATGGCGACGAAGGGCCTTTCCTGATTGTCGAGAAAATCGACCACCCCGCGCTCGACCAGTCGCGCCTTGAGCCTGCGACGCGCACCGTGATCGAAGGCGCCATCCGCGAGGCCGCGTTTGAAGGCCGCACCGGTGAAGGCGCGCTCGAAGCCTCGGCAATGGTGCTGTACGGCAATGCCCTGTTCTCTGCGCGTTTTTCGATGACCGAAAACGGCATGATCGAAATGATCGACGACGAACCTGTCGCCGCCGACCTGCCTGTGAAGAAGATCAAGCCGAATTATTAAAGCTCTGCATCCCGTGCTTGCAGCGCCAGGCACGGGCGGGCCATGTCTGGGGGAGACGACGTGCGCCAAGCGATGATCGCAATCGTGATTGTGGCGACGCTGGCCGTCATGGGCGGCGCAGCGTATCTGTGGCTGAAACCTGCCCCTGTCGTGGTTGAACAGGATCCCTCGCTGGCGCCGTTGACGGTCGAGGCGCGCGCCTCGCGCTTTGGCGATTACTGGGCGGAAGTCTTTGTGGTCGATCTTGGCCAGCCCGGTATCCAGCTGATCGCGCCGCGTTCCTCGCGCGGTGCTTTTTTCGACATGGACAACGACGGCTTTGCTGAATTCAGCGGCTGGGTCGCGCCTGACGACGGCATCCTGGCCATTGATCTCGACGGTGACGGGCGCATCACCACTTACAGCGAACTGCTCGGCGGGGGCGACAAAAGCGGCTTTGGCGCGCTCAGCTGGCTCGACAGCGACCGCAACGGCACCATTGACCAGTTTGACCGCGATTATCACCGCCTTTACGTCTGGCGCGACCTCAACGGCGACGGGCTGTCGTCGCCCAACGAGCTGATCCCCCTTGGGCGCTCGGGTATCCGCATCATTCCCCTGCGCGGGCGCATGGTCAACGAAACCATCGCGCTGCAAAACGTTGTGGCGCGCGGGCCCATCTATATCGCAGGGGCGGAGCGCGACATGATCGCCGTGCGCATCGCCTACGACAACACCATCAGCCGTGATGACCGTCCGCTTGGCGCCTTTGATACTGCTATCCTGCAGTTGCCCGAGCTGCGCGGCTATGGCCGCCTGCCCGGGTTGCAGCGCGCGATGAATGCCGACAGCGTGTTGCGCGACATGGTCAGCGCACTGAAAGCCACGGCGATTTCCGAGCTGCTGTCAGTCAGCGATCCGGTCGAGGGCAAGACACGCGACATTCTCTACCGCTGGGCCAAGGTCGAGGCACTGCCCAAAGAGCGCCGCGGCATACCCGACAGCCGCATGCTGGAATGGCTTGAGGAATACCGCGACGAGGAATACCGCCAGGGCGGTGTGTCTGGCGTTGCCAATCCCACGCCCGACATGACGCCGCGCATCGAAGCCGCCTTTGCGCGCGCGCATACCCAGATGACGGGCAAACTATTGGTGCAATCGCAACTGGGCGCACTGTTTACGGGCTTGCGCTATAACCCTGCGCGCGACGTGCTGGAGGGCTATCGCGGCATCGACGCGCAACGGCTTAATCAGGTGAAGTGGATCGCAAGCCAGAGCCCCGACCCCGCCGCTGTCTGGCATGTTGTCATGATCATGGTCGATACGATGGGCGATCAGGTGCTGAGCAGCGTTGACCGCGCCATGCTCGTGGCGGCGATCGCATCAAGCGCGCCCAAGACCTCGTTTGAAGAACTGTTGCGCAACATCCGCGCGCGCGCCACTGTCGAGGCGATGCCCCCCGCAAGCGCACCTGCACCGGCGGCCGCCCCGCCTGTGGCGCCTGCCGCTGTCCCGGCCGCGCCGCAAGCGCCCGCAAACGCCCCCCAGCCGGGCCGCATCCAGCGTGTGGGCAGCGGGCAGAACTGACGCGGCACCGCCAAAACCATCCTAACCGCTTGTTTTCAAAGGATGCTTGACAATAGAGGGTGTAGACAATCAAGTGCTTGAAATATAAAGATTTTATTTTAGGCGCGGGGCGTGCGGGGGCCGGAATTTCGCTATTATTTGTTTGATTTCAAAGGTTTTTTATTGACGGCATGGCGCAAACTTGGCACGCTTTAGCCTATATCGTGTCCACCATATTTAAAGGATTCGCGAAACCGCCATGACAAAGTCGGAATTGATCCTGAAGCTTGCTGAAATGAACCCGCATCTCTACCAGAGCCATGCGGAGCAAATCGTCGACACGATTTTTGAAGAAATCACCAAAGCCCTGTCGTCGGGCAGCCGTGTCGAGTTGCGCGGCTTTGGCGCGTTTTCGGTCAAACAGCGCAAGTCGCGCATCGGCCGCAACCCCCGCACCGGCGAAACCGTTCAGGTTGACGACAAGAAAGTGCCCTTCTTCAAGATCGGCAAAAAGATGCACGAGCGTCTGAACGGCATCGAAGGCGACGGCAAGGACGAATAATCCGCCGCGCGGTTTTGCCGCCCTTTCTTCCGCCGCTTCTCCCGTTTGCGTCCTGACTACGAGGAGCCCTGCGCGCCATGCGTCTGCTGTCTTTTTTCACCACGCTTTTCATCACTCTGCCGCTGACACTGTTCGCGCTGAGCTTTGCGCTGTCCAACGGCCTGCCCGTCGGCGTCAGCCTGTGGCCTTTCAGCCTGTCGGCCACGCCGGCCATTTCCCTTGGGTTGCTTGGTGTCGTCTTGCTGGGCGGGGGGTTCTTTTTCGGTGCGCTGTTTGTCGG
>JAEXMB010000079.1 GCA_023444705.1 Pseudomonadota bacterium
TTATGCGGGCGGGCAGATCGACCTCAGCCGCCACGCGCAAGACGATGAAACGCGCAAGGCCGCGGCCCTGCGCACGGATCTGCTGACGCCGCTGGTCAAGGCCTGGTGTACCGATCTTGCCGTCGAAAATGCATCGACCGGCATCCAGGTGCATGGCGGCATGGGCTTTATCGAGGAAACGGGGGCTGCGCAATACTACCGCGACGCGCGCATTCTGCCGATCTACGAAGGCACCAACGGCATCCAGTCCAACGATCTGGTGTTCCGCAAGCTGTTGCGCGACGGCGGTGCCGAAGTGACCAAATTCATCGGCGAGATCAAGGATTGCGTGGCGTCCTTCAAAGGCAAGCCGAGCGACGATCTTGACGCGGTATCCGGCGTGCTGGGCCGCGCGGTGGCAAGCCTTGAAAAAACCACGCAATGGATGCTGGCCAACGCCAAATCCAACACCGACGCGATGGCGGCATCGGCGCAACCCTATCAGCGCCAGTTGTCGCTGGTGGCGGGCGGTTTCATGATGGCGCGTCAGGCGCTGGCCGCGCATGCAGCACTGCATGGCGGGCAGGACGCCGATTTCTTCAACACCAAGCTGATGACCGCGCGCTATTTCAGCGAGGCTGTGCTGCCGCAGGTCTTTGGCCTTGAGAGCATCATCATGGGCGGCAATACCGTTGCCGTGCAGATCAGCAACGATCAATTTTAATCTGGCGGTGCCGCTCTGTGATCTGCCTGCAGGCAGATCACAACCGCACTGCGCCAGAGAGGCAACCTGAAGCAATAAAAAAGCCCCCGAGTGATCGGGGGCTTTTTTGTATCGGCGGAAATCCGCTTAGCCGTTTTTCGGCGGCTTGGTGCCGCAGGTGCGGCGGGGCGGCACGTTTTGCTCGCCAGCGGGCTGGTCACCCTTGGGGGCTTCCTTGTTGAACTTGGTTTTGCAGCCGCCACAGCATTTGTGGCCTTCTTTTTTCGGGGTGTCTTTGCACATAAAAATATCTCCTGCCTATGGGGTGATGCCCGCGTATTGTAGCCAAGGCGCGTTCAGGCTACAACAGTCCTATGGATAGCCTCCTGACCGCCTATAACGCGGCGCTAAGTGCCGGAAAAATCAAGCCTGATGCAACGCAACAGGCGGCGATTGCCCGCATGGACGCGCTGGCGCAGCAACTGGCGCGCGCGCCTGACCGCCGCCATGCCACGGGCTGGCAAAAGTTGCGCCATGTGCTGTCGCGCCCGCGGGCCAAGGCGCGCGCGCAGGCGGCTTGCGGTTTTTATCTCTACGGCGGGGTGGGGCGCGGCAAGACGATGCTGATGGACCTGTTCTATCACAATGTCGCCATCCACCCCAAACGCCGCGTGCATTTTCATGCCTTCATGCTCGAGGTCCACGACCACCTGCATGCCCTGCGTCGCGCGCGCGAACAAAGCCGGCGCCAGACGATGGCGATGGACGACGCACTGATGAAGGTTGCCGACCATATCGCCCATCACGCGCGGCTGTTGTGCTTTGACGAATTTCAGGTGCGCGATGTGGCCGATGCGATGATTTTGGGCCGTCTGTTCACGGCCCTGTTCGACCGCGGTGTGGCGGTGGTGATGACCAGCAATATCCCCCCCGATGACCTGTACAAGGACGGCCTGCAACGCGACCGCTTTTTGCCCTTCATCGCCTTGCTCAAGCAGCGGCTTGAAATAATGCGCTTTGACGGTGAAACCGATTACCGTCTGGCGCGTTTGATGGGGCGTATGGTCTATTTCACCCCGCATGACGGCGATGCGCAGGAACAGCTTGAGCGTATCTTTGCCGATATGGCCGATGGCGATGCCGGCGCGCCCGCCGATATCGAAATCAAGGGCCGCAAGCTGCACATCCCGCGCGCGGCGCACGGGGTGGCGATGTTTCATTTCGACGATATCTGCGGCATCAATGCCAGTGCGGCGGATTACCTGGCGCTGGCACGCGACTACCGCTTCGTGATTGTGTCGGATATTCCCAAACTCGACGATTCCAAGCGCGACCTGACCTTGCGGCTGGTCATGCTGATTGACGCCCTTTACGACCAGCACCGCCATATCGCCCTGTCGGCAGCGGCCAAGCCGGATTATCTTTATACGGGCGAGGCGCTGCGGGTGGCCTTTGACCGCACGGTATCGCGCCTGATGGAAATGCAATCGCAAAGCTATCGCAACAGTGAACACGGAATGGTCGCATGATCGGCTGGCTGAAAAAACTGATGGGCGGCAAGCCGCAGGCCAGCGGCGCTGATCTTGAGCGCCTGCGCGCAGCCCAGCGCGAACGCCTGAAGTCCGGCAACCCCGACGACATCCGCGACCTTGCGGGCGATGCGTCAACGGACCCCGAAATCCTCTACTACCTTGCCAAAAGCGACGATGCCGGCGTGCGCCGCGCCGTTGCGACCAACGTGGCGACACCGGTGCAGGCCTCGGCCATGCTGGCCAATGACCGCGACGTCGATGTGCGTTTTGCGCTGGCGGCACGGCTGATCGAACTGCTGCCCGAGCTGTCCGAAGACAAGTACAGCCAGCTCTATGCCTATACGGTGCAGGCACTGGGGGTTCTGGCGCAGGACGAAGTGATTAAAATCCGCCAGGCGCTCAGCAGCGCGCTCAGGGATTACGCCAAGGCGCCCCCTGCAGTGGTGGCGCGTCTGGCGCGCGACGTCGAGCGCATCATTTCCGAGCCGATCCTGCGGTTTTGCGTGGCGCTGGCCGATGACGACCTGCTGGATATTCTCAGCCACCACCCCGAGCCGTGGATGATTTCCGCGATCGCGGGCCGCCATGTGGTCAGCGATGACGTGTCGGGCGCCGTCGTGCGCACCGGCGATGCTGCCGCGACGGGTATTCTGGTGGGCAACAAAGGCGCGTCGCTGTCGGCAGAAACCCTGCAAACCGTCATTGATCGCGCGCGCGACTATCCCGAATGGCACCAGTCGGTGGCCCTGCGCCCAGAGCTGACTGTCGATCTTGCCCAGCAACTGGCCGGTTTTGTTGGCGAGGCGGTGCTGACCGTGCTTGAAAAACGCAGCGACCTTGACGCGCCCACGCGCTATCAGGTCGTCGATATCGTCAAGCGCAGGCTGGCCTATCAGCGCGCAGGCGGGGAAAGCGGGGCGGAGAAAGTCGCGCGCTATTTGCGCGACGGCACGCTGACGCCCGAGGTCATTCACGATGCCGCCGTCTGGCAGGATTGGGATTTCTTTTACACGGCGATGGCGGCGCGCGCGAACATCGATCCTGACACCCTGCGCAAGATGATGACGTCGGGCGCGGCCAAGCCGCTGATCACCGCCTGCTATTGCGCCAATATTCCCATGCGCATGTGCATCGAATTCCAGCGCATCGTCGGCAAGCTGCAACCCAAAAACCTCGTCTATGCCAAGGGCGGCACCGATTACCCGCTGACGGCGGAGGATATGACGTGGCAGCTGGAGTTTTTTGGCATCCGCACGCCGTTGCCGCGCCACTGACCCAACGGCACATGAAAAAACGGCCCCGAGAGATCGGGGCCGTTTTCAATTGCAGGCAGCTGTGCAGTGCAATTAGCTGCGTCCGCCCGGGCGGCGTACGCTGAACTCGGGCGCGGGGACGCGCACGATTTCGATCCCTGTCGTATCGACGGCCTGTGCGATCTGCACATCGGCGCTGGCGCCAAGGAAGCGCGCGGGGATGATGTTGATGTCGCCAAGCGATCCGGCGCGGCGGAACAGCTCGTCACGCGTTTCGCGGTATTGGCGGCGTGTTGTGTCGACAGTGCTGTCGCCGTATTGCGCCATGCGCGCGGCGTTGTTGGCGTAAGGCGCGCTCCAGCCGCGCACGGCACCCGATACCAGTGCATCGACAACAGCGGTGCCACCGGCCTGCAGGGCCAGCTTGCGGCGCGCGGTTTCTTCCATGCTGGCGTTGGCGTCATAGCTGGCGTTATAGGCCGCATCAAAGCGCGGGCCCAGACCAAAGGAGTTCTTGCTGTCGGCGATGAAGCTTGTGTAGGCGTCAGGCTCGGTATAGCCGATTTCGCGCATCAGCATCAGCGTATAGCCGACGGCCGAGGCTTCGGTCAGCAACAGCGACATTGCCATGTCGCGCGGGTGCAGGCCCGCTTCGGTCGACACGATGCCGCCAAGCGTATCCTGATAGGCGTGGTAGGATTCATGCGCCACGCTTTCGAAATCAGCACCCAGTACGGGTACGAACAGGCGGTTTTGCGTACCCATGTAGGCGGCCAGCACGCCGTTGCCGGGCAGGCTTGAATCAAGGCAGATCTGGAAGCGGTGGGCGGGATCGCGCAGGCGGTCCACCACGCGCGCACCGGTCAGGGGCTGGGCGGCGATGCGCTCGAACACCGGCTTGATCGCGGGCACGCGGGTCAGTTCGCTTTCGGTGATGTTGATGCAGTTGGTCGCCTTGACGCGGATGATGGTTTCTTGGCTGCCGGTCTGTTGTGCTTGCGCCAGCGTCGCATAGTTTTGTGTCTGCCCGGGCGTGGCCGTTGTGGCAGTGGCGGGGATCAGTACGCTGGCGGTCACGGTCATTGCTGCCGCCTTGAAGCGCTTGGAAAAACGTTGCGGGGTGGGCTTGTGATCGGCGGTCTTGCGGTCGGCGGCAGAAAAACGGCGCATCGGCGAATCCTCGAAACAGGTGAATGAAACAAGCGTATAAAAGATTATTGTCGCAATACGGGTGGGTCAATCCACAAAATTGCGCGAAATATCATTTTCATGCATTTTTATTGCGCTGCACGCAAGCGGATCGCGCAATTGGCGCGCGGGGCGCGGAGGATGTCGCTTGGCGTATTATGCCGCAGTGCGGCGCGGCGTGCTGGCGAAGGGCTGCGCGGCAGGCGCGTCGGCGGGAACGCGCAGGCCGATGGCCTTCTGGCTGGCGCTGATGCTGTCGTTGGCGCTGGCCCCCATGAATTCCGGCGGCACCAGTTGCAGGCCCGCGCTGACGTTGCCGATTTTGGCATAAAGGCGGTCGCGCTCGGCCCTATATTCACTGCCGCGTTCACCGCTATAGGACGACAGGCCCAGATAGCGTGCGGCCTCGCTGCGGTACATGGATTTCCATTCCGACGACTGTCCGTTCATCAGCGCGCGCACAACGGCCTGCCCGCCCGCTTGAAGCGCCTCGCGGCGGCGCTCGGCTTCGGGTTTGTCGGCATTGGCGGCGTAACTGGCGTCAAACGCGGTGTTGAAGGTGCGCGTCATGCCATAGTCGTGCGTGCGGATGTTGCGCGCATAAGACGGATCGTTCAGCCCTGCTTCCTTGATGACCACCATCGCATAGGCGGCGGCAGTTGATTCAATCAGCAGCAACGCCGTGGCACGGTCGCCCGCGGTCAGCAAACGGTTGCTGCCCGCACTGGTAAAACCGCCGCTGAGGTGCTGGTGGGCGTGGAAAACCTCGTGCGCGACGGTGCTGGGCGCAACGTCGCGGCGCGCGACAATCAGGCGGCGCGTCTGTGATTCATAGGCGGCGACCATGTTGCCATCGGGCAGATCGCGGCTGGTGCAGGCATCGACGTCTTCGGTCGGGGTGGTCACGCGGGTGATGACGGGCGCGCCGCTGATGGGCTGGCGCGTCATGCGCTCAAAGACCGGGCGGATTTGCGGATAGGCTTTTTGCCCCAGCACTTCGGATGCGGGAATGCAGCTGGTCGATGTAATCGCACCCAGATGATCAGGCAACGCCAGACGCGCATGCGCATCGGCAGGGCTGGCGGGCGGGGCGGGTGGTGTCGTGGGGGTGACGGCAGGGCCGACCGCAAGAAAAGCGGCGCCCGCAAGAACGGTTTTTTGCCAGCGGCGCGACAGCGCGCCCTTGGGCTTGTGCGCCGGCGGCTGAGTGGTGTCGGCGGTCTTCTTTGGGCCAAAGCGCATGGTGTATCCCTTCCCCCGAAGGCGTGGTCAGCGCGTGTGTTCAAAGCACCCAAAGTCTATTTATCCACAAGAGGGGGGTCAATATTAAATTTCAATAGTTCTGTATATTGTTTACGATAGTTGCCTGAATGAATGACATTCAGCAACTATCTTGCAGAATCTCGGTGGAAGAGTTCAGCGGCGCGGCGCGGCGGGCGCGGCGCCCTTCATCACGGGCGCGGGCCCCGTAAACGGCAACAGCGGCTTGGTATAGACCTGCAGCGTGGTGCCGTCGGGCAGGAGCTTGTCCTTGGCGCTTTGATGGATATAGCCAAGCGCTTCATGCAGGCCGATGGATTTCTCGTTGTCGGAGAGGATATGCGCCTCGGCGATGTGCTGGCCTTGCGCGCGCTGGTGCGCCTCGCGCGTGCCGACAAGGGCCTTGCCAATGCCCCTGCCGCCGAAATCCTGATGCGTGATGACGCTGCCGTTAAAGCCGTCTTTGGTGGTGATGATGCCCGCAGGCGCGCTATTGGCAAAGGCCAGCCAGCCGCCGCCCGTGGCTGTGGGATCAAGGCTGGCTTTGACCAGATTGCGCGCCTCCTCAGCGGCCCAGGGTTTGACTTTTTCGTTATTGAGGACGTGGATAATCGCCTCTTCGTCGCCCGGCTGGATGGCGCGCAGCGTGATGCCTTCTTTCAGTGTGGCCTGCACGCTCCGCGCCGCCGCGGCAAGGTCGGGGCGCAGGCGGTCGACGTTTGGAATGTCAGGGCAGAACTTGCTCATGAAAATCATCTGATTACAAAGAATTGTAATTTAATTATGTTAATGAGCGCTTAAAGCGCTAGCGGCAGGGGCGCGATGAATGCTTTTGCCCATGAAAAAGCCGTCTTGCAGCCACTGTTTATTCACACTTTTTGTGCTAGTTTGGGCGCGGTTGATTCCATCCCGCAGTGCGGCAACGCGCTCAAAACATTTAGGAAAATATCATGTCTCGTAAAAAAATCGCACTCGTTGGCGCAGGTCAGATCGGCGGCACGCTGGCACTTCTCGCAGGTCTCAAGCAACTGGGCGACATCGTCCTCGTCGACATCGCCGAAGGTGTTCCGCAGGGCAAGGCGCTCGACATCGCCGAGGCCGCACCGGTCGAAGGTTTCGATGCGCTCGTCACCGGCAGCAACGATTACAGCGCCATCAAGGGTGCGGACGTTGTGATTGTCACCGCCGGCGTTCCGCGCAAACCGGGCATGAGCCGCGACGACCTGATCGGCATCAACACCGGCGTCATCAAGACCGTGGGCGAGAACATCAAACAACACGCGCCCAACGCCTTCGTCATCGTCATCACCAACCCGCTCGACGTCATGGTCGGCATCATGCAGGAGGTCACAGGCTTTGACCCCGCGAAAGTTGTCGGCATGGCCGGCGTGCTTGACAGCGCGCGCTTCCGCCACTTCCTGGCCGATGAATTCAAGGTGTCGGTCGAAGACGTCACCGCCTTCGTTCTCGGCGGTCACGGCGACACGATGGTGCCGCTGGTGCGCTATTCCACTGTTGCGGGCATTCCGCTGCCCGACCTCGTGAAGATGAAATGGACCTCGCAGGAAAAACTCGACGCTATCGTCCAGCGCACGCGCGACGGCGGTGCCGAAATCGTGGCACTGCTCAAAACCGGCTCGGCGTTCTACGCGCCTGCATCGTCGGCGATCGCGATGGCTGAAAGCTACCTGCTCGACAAGAAGCGCGTATTGCCCTGTGCGGCACAGCTTAACGGCCAATACGGCGTGAAGGGTCTTTACATCGGCGTGCCCGTCGTTATCGGCGCCAAGGGTGTCGAGAAGATCATCGAGGTCGAGCTCAACGGCGAGGAAAAAGCCATGTTCACCAAATCGGTGGATGCGGTGAAATCGCTGGTCGAGGTCGCCAAGAACCTCAAGCCCGCCGCCTAACAGAATTTTTAACCACCAAGGAAACCGAACACATGAATATCCATGAGTATCAGGCCAAGGAACTGCTGAAGGCGCGCGGTATTCCCGTCGCACAGGGCGGCGTGGCCTACACCGTCGAAGAAGCCGTCGAAGTGGCCAAGAAACTCCCCGGCCCCGTCTACGTCGTCAAGGCGCAGATCCACGCGGGTGGCCGCGGCAAGGGCGGTGGCGTCAAGGTTGTCAAATCCATCGACGACGTGAAAGAAGCCGCAACCAAAATCCTCGGCATGCAGCTGGTCACCCACCAGACCGGCCCGCAAGGTCAGGAAGTGCGCCGCCTTTACATCGAGGAAGGTTGCGACATCGGCCGCGAACTCTATCTTGGCCTGCTGATCGACCGCGCGACGTCGCGCGTGACCATCATGGCCTCGACCGAGGGCGGCATGGAGATCGAGGAAGTCGCCGAGGCGCACCCCGAGAAAATCCTCAAGGTCGTGGTCGATCCGGCTGTCGGCTTTCAGGCGTTTCAGGGCCGCGAGATCGCCTTCGCGCTCGGCTTAGAGGGCAAGCAGGTCAACAAATGCGTTGATCTGGTCGGCAAGATGTACAACGCCTTCATCGACATGGACGCGTCGATCGTGGAGATCAACCCGCTGGTTGTGACCAAGGCGGGCGACATCATGCCGCTCGATGCCAAGATCAACTTTGACGAGAACGCGCTGTTCCGTCACAAGGACATCGAAGAGCTGCGCGACATCGCCGAGGAAGATCCGGCGGAAAGCCGCGCCAAGAACCACGAGCTGAACTACGTCAAGCTGACCGGCAACATCGGCTGTATGGTCAACGGCGCGGGGCTTGCGATGGCGACGATGGACATCATCAAGCTCTATGGCGGCGACCCCGCCAACTTCCTTGATGTCGGCGGCGGCGCGACCAAAGACCGCGTGGCCGAGGCTTTCCGCATCATCCTGTCCGATCCCAACGTCGAAGGCATTCTTGTGAATATCTTCGGCGGCATCATGCGTTGCGACGTCATCGCCGAAGGCGTCATCACTGCCGCGCGCGAACTGGGGCTGACCATGCCGCTCGTCGTGCGCCTTGAAGGCACCAACGTCGACAAGGGCAAAAAGCTCCTGAAAGAGTCGGGGCTCAACATCATCGCCGCGGACAACCTTGCAGATGCTGCACAAAAGGTCGTCGGTGCGGTCAAAGCGGAGGCTGCATAACAATGTCAGTACTGATCAACAAAGACACCAAAGTGATTTGCCAGGGCTTTACGGGTGCCCAGGGCACCTTCCACTCCGAGCAAGCGCTTGCTTACGGCACCAAGATGGTCGGCGGCGTAACCCCCGGCAAGGGCGGCACCAAGCACCTTGACCTGCCGGTGTTCAACACCGTCAAGGAAGCGGTGGCGCAAACCGGTGCCAATGCGTCTGTGATCTACGTGCCGCCTCCGTTCGCGGCGGATGCGATCCTCGAGGCGATCGACGCCAACATCGAGCTGATCATCTGCATCACCGAGGGTATTCCTGTGCTGGATATGGTCAAGGTCAAGCGCAAGCTGGCGAATTCCAACTCGCGCCTGATCGGCCCCAACTGTCCTGGCGTCATTACGCCCGGCGAGTGCAAGATCGGCATCATGCCCGGCCACATCCACAAACGTGGCAAGGTCGGCATCGTGTCGCGCTCGGGCACGCTGACGTACGAGGCGGTTGCGCAAACCACCGCCAACGGCCTTGGCCAGACGACCTGCATCGGTATCGGCGGCGACCCCGTCAACGGCACCAGCTTTATCGATGCGATCCAGCTGTTCCTTGACGATCCTGAAACCGAAGCCATCCTGATGATCGGCGAGATCGGCGGCAGCGGCGAGGAAGACGCGGCTGAATTCGTGAAAAACAACGCCAAGAAAAAACCTATGGCCGGCTTCATCGCCGGCGTGACGGCGCCCCCGGGCCGCCGCATGGGCCATGCCGGCGCGATCATCGCGGGCGGCAAGGGCGGTGCCGAAGACAAGATCAAGGCAATGAAGGATGCCGGCATGGTTATGGCCGACAGCCCCGCGGGCCTTGGCGACGCCATCATGAAGGCGTTGAAGGCTGCTGCTTAAATAAAACCAACACTGGTGTGCCGGAAGCGGGCGGGAACGTCCGTCTTCCGGTTCACTGCAACAGAAGAAATACACATGTCACGCGACGCATTGAGCTTTTTGTCCGCAACCAACCCCGAATATCTGGCCGAGTTGTATGGCCGTTATTCCAAGGACCCCAACAGCATCGACCAAAGCTGGGCCGAGCTGTTCAAGTCGCTGGGGGATGAGGCGACCAGCCTGCTCGCGGAACTCAAGGGTGCCAGCTGGCGCCCGTCGCAGGACAAGATCACCGCAGTTTTGAACCTGCCCGCCAATGACGGCGACGCGCCTGCCAAAGCAGGCAAGGGCGGTAAAACCGACAAAGGCGCAAAGCCTGCAAGCGTGCCCGATGCGCAAGCGGCGGCGGACAGTCTGCGCGCCTTCCGCCTTGTGCGCGCCTTTATGGAGCGCGGCCACATGCAGGCCGATCTTGACCCGCTGGGCCTGATGCCGCGCACCTACCACCCCGAGCTTGACTACAAAACCTATGGTTTTAGCGATGCCGACCTTGGCAAGCAGATCCAGCTCGGCGGCCTGCTTGGCATGGACAGCGCCACGTTGCAGCAGATCATCGACAGCGTCACGCAAACCTATTGCGGCACTATCGGTGCCGAGTTCATGCACATCATGGACCCCGAGCAAAAAGACTGGCTGATGACGCGCTTCCGCCAGACGCGCAACCGTCCGGCCTATGCCAACGACAAAAAGCGCCATCTGCTCGAGCGCCTGACGGCGGCGGAGGGGTTTGAAAAATTCCTCGACACCAAATTCACCGGCACCAAGCGTTTTGGCCTTGAAGGTGGCGAAGTCACCATCAACGCGATCGAGGAATTTATCAACCAGTCCGCACAGATCGGTGTCGAGGAAGTCGTCATCGGCATGGCTCACCGCGGCCGCCTGAACGTGCTGACCAACGTGATGGGCAAATCGTTCACTGCCATGTTCTCGGAATTCCAAGGTACCTCGGCCAAGCCCGACGATGTGCAGGGTTCGGGCGACGTGAAATACCACCTTGGCACATCATCCGACCGCGATTTCGGCGGCAAGATGGTGCATTTGACGCTGACCCCCAACCCTTCGCACCTTGAATTCGTCGATCCGGTCGTCGTGGGCCGCGTGCGCGCCAAGCAGCGCCTGCGCAACGACGAGGAACGCAGCAAGGTCATGGGTATTCTCATCCACGGTGACGCGGCACTGGCCGGTCAGGGCATCGTGCCTGAAACCCTGATGATGAGCGAATTGCCGGGTTACCGCACCGGCGGCACCGCCCATATCGTCATCAACAACCAGATCGGCTTTACCACTGCGCCGTTGTTCTCGCGCTCGGGCCAGTATTGCACCGAAGTCGCCAAGATGACGCAGGCGCCGATCTTCCACGTCAATGGCGACGATGTCGAAGCTGTCGTGCATGTGGCCGAAATCGCGGCGGAATTCCGCCAGCGTTTCAAGAAAGACGTCTTTATCGACATCGTCTGCTACCGCCGCCACGGCCACAACGAAATCGACGAACCTGCCTTCACCCAGCCCGACATGTACAAAGTCATCAAGGGCAAGCCGACCGTGCGCACGCTCTATGCGCAAAAACTGTCGAGCGAGGGCAGCGTCACCGACGGCGACCAGATCCTGGCCGACCTCAATGCGCGTCTTGAAAAAGACTTCCAGGCCGCAACCAGCTACAAGCCCAACCGTGCTGATATGCTCGAAGGCAACTGGACAGGCCTCAAGGTCGCTTATGGCGACGACCGCCGCGGCAACACCGCGGTCAAGAAAGACGTGCTGAAACAGGTCATCGACGCCATCACCAGCGTGCCGGAAGGTTTTGACCTTAACAGCAAGATCGCCCGCCAGCTTGAAGCCAAGAAAAAGATGTTCGAGAGCGGCGAAGGCTTTGACTGGGCCACCGCCGAGGCGCTGGCTTTTGGCTCGCTTGCGCTTGAAGGCTTCCCCGTGCGCCTGTCCGGTCAGGATTGCGGCCGCGGCACCTTCAGCCAGCGTCATTGCGCGCTGACCGACCAGACCACCGAACAGCGCTATATCCCGCTGAACAACATCGCGCCGGGCAAACAGGCGACGTTTGAAGTCCACGACAGCCCGCTGTCGGAATGCGGCGTGCTTGGGTTTGAATACGGCTACACCACCGCCGACCCGAAATCGCTGGTGCTGTGGGAAGGCCAGTTCGGCGATTTCGTCAACGGCGCGCAGGTCATCATCGACCAGTTCATCGCCAGTGCGGAAACCAAATGGCTGCGCATGTCGGGTCTTGTCATGCTGTTGCCCCACGGTTTTGAAGGGCAGGGGCCGGAGCATTCCTCGGGCAGACTCGAACGCTTCCTGCAACTCTGCGCCGAAGACAACTGGCAGGTGGCGAATTGCTCCACCCCCGCCAACTATTATCACATCCTGCGCCGCCAGATGCAGCGCGACTTCCGCAAGCCGCTGATCATCATGACGCCGAAATCGCTGTTGCGTCACAAGCTCTGCGTGTCGAAACTGTCGGACTTCACCGAAGGTTCGTCGTTCCACCGCGTGCTGGGCGACGACAGCAAGCTGAGCAAGAAGGTCAAGCGCGTGGTCATCTGCTCGGGCAAGGTTTACTACGATCTGTTTGAAATGCGCGAAAAAGCGCAGATCGACGACATCGCGCTGGTGCGTCTTGAGCAGTTCTATCCCTTCCCGGAAAAGCCGCTGGCGCAGGAACTGGCAAAATATCCCAACGCAGACGTCGTCTGGTGCCAGGAAGAACCTGCCAACCAGGGTGGCTGGTGGTTCGTGGACCGCCGCATCGAAGCGACGCTGGCCTCGATCAAGCACAAGGCGGGCCGCCCCGTCTATGTCGGACGTCCCGATGCTGCAGCCCCTGCGACCGGATCGCTCAAACAACACAACAATGAACAGGCGGCACTCGTGAATGCTGCCCTGATGCTCTGAAGAATTGAACACAAGAAAAGGAAACTGTCATGTCTGCTGAAATCGTCGTCCCCAGCCTCGGTGAATCCGTATCCGAAGCGACCGTGGCGCGCTGGCTGAAAAAAGTCGGCGATGCCGTCGCCGTGGATGAGCCGCTGGTCGAACTTGAAACCGACAAGGTGACACTGGAAGTCAACGCGCAGGCCGCGGGCACGCTGAAAGAGATCAAGGTCGAAACCGGCGGCAACGTCGAGGTCGGCGCCGTGCTGGGCGTCATCGGCGAAGGTGCTGCCGCACCGGCGCCCGCCAAGAAAGACGATGCCAAGGCCGAGCAGAAAAAGCCCGCCGCAGGGCCTGAGCCGATAGCACAAAAAGCGGCCAGCAAGCCTGCCAGCAACGATACGTTCCTCTCCCCCGCCGTGCGCAAGCTGGTCGATGACAATAACGTCGACACCAGCGGCATCAGCGGCACCGGCAAAGACGGCCGCCTGACCAAAGGCGACGTGCTTGAGGCGCTCAACAGCCCGCAAAAAACGGCAGCACCCGCTGCCAAGGCACCGGCGGCGGCACGCAGCACAGCCAAGGCGGAGCGCGAAGAGCGCGTCAAGATGACCCGCCTGCGCCAGCGTATTGCCGAACGCCTGAAGGAAGCGCAAAACACCGCCGCCATGCTCACGACCTTTAACGAGGTCGACATGAGCCACGTGATGGCGCTGCGCAACCAGTACAAGGAAAGCTTTGAGAAAAAGCACGGCGTGAAGCTTGGCTTCATGTCTTTCTTCGTCAAGGCCGCCATTCAGGCGCTCAAGGACTTCCCCGCCGTGAACGCCGAGATTGACGGCACCGACATCGTCTACAAAAACTACTACGACATCGGCGTTGCGGTTTCGACCCCGACGGGCCTTGTCGTTCCCGTGGTGCGCGATGCGGACGTGAAAGGCTTCGCGTCGATCGAAAAAGAGATCGGCGATCTTGGCCTGCGCGCGCGCGATGGCAAGCTTGGCCTTGACGAGCTGTCGGGTGGCACCTTCACCATCACCAACGGCGGCGTGTTCGGCTCGATGATGTCGACGCCGATCATCAATCCGCCGCAATCGGCCATCCTTGGCATGCACGCGACCAAAGAGCGTCCTGTCGTGGTCAACGGCCAGATCGTGATCCGCCCGATGATGTATCTGGCGCTCAGCTACGATCACCGCATCATCGACGGCAAGGAGGCGGTGAGCTTCCTCGTCCGCGTCAAGGACGCGATCGAGGATCCGCAACGCCTGTTGCTCGATGTCTGATCGTCTGACGACGGAAATCCACATGAGCGACGACGCCCGCGAGGGCGTCGTTCTCTTGCATGGCATCCGCCGCACGCACCGCAGCATGCGCAGGATCGCGCGCGCCTGTCAGGCGGCGGGTTTTGCCACGCTCAACATCGACTATCCCAGCAGCAAGGGCACCATCGAAGACCACGCCATGCAGATCGCGGCGGCGATCATCACCTTTGCCACGCGGTTCGAGCGTGTGCATCTGGTCGGCTTTTCGATGGGCGCGCTTGTCATCCGTGAATTTCTGGCGCATTACCGTCCCTCTAACCTCGGGCGCGTGGTGTTCCTTGGCCCGCCGCTTGGCGGCAGCCGCATCGCCGACCTGCTGACCACGCACCGCCACCTCAGCCGCGTGGCGCCGCGCTGGTGGGGGCCTGCATTGCAGGAGCTGACGACAGCGCACCAGCAGGCCCGCCCGCAACCCGAGATTGATTACCCGCTTGGCATCATCGCCGGCGCGACGGCGCGCTTCGGCCCGTGGGGCAAGCTGCACGGCAACCTTCCCAACGACGGGCTTGTTGCGCTGGAGCATACCCGCATGACGGGGATGGGCGGCCATATCGTCTTGCCGCTGCATCACAACGCATTGATCAGCGACCGCACCGCAATCCGCGCGGTGGTCAGTTTCCTGACCAAAGGGTGCCTTTAAATATCTGATTTTTATCAGAAAAACCAATATTGACATAAGCTTGAGGCGCCCTATTATGGCATCCTGTCCTTTCAATCAGGAGAATGTCATGGGCGCGATCAGTAAAAAGTTTGCAACGGTTGTACTGACAGCAGCGGGTGCCGCAGGCCTCGCCGGCAGCACGGCAGGCTATGCCCTGCACAAGCATATCGTCACGCCCAAAGAACAGGAAAGCGCGCGCCTGGCCGATTTTAACGCACGTGGCCAGCGCATCCTGTCTTCGTTGCGCATGCGCCCGATTGAATTCCATCAGTTCGCGCAAGGTGCGCAGGGCTGCGAGGCCAGCGAACATGGCGCGTCTTTCGTGGCCGAGGATTTCGACAACAAGATCGTCTATGGCGTGATGTGCGTGTCACAGCGCAGCGAATTGTCGTTTCGCATTCTGCGCTGATTTTTTGAAACAACAGGAGAAGTAAGATGGCTGGCGATTTCATGCAAGGATTTGGTACTGCTTTGGTCATCATGGGTACGGGCGCTGTCGGCGTCGGCGCGGTTGCCGCAGGCGGCATCGGTTATGCCGCGAACAGATGGTATTTCGAACCCAATGCCCGCGCGGCGGAGTTCAACCAGCGTGCGCAAAACGTGCTGGCATCGCGCCACTTGCGCACCATTTCGGTCGAGGATTTCAATCAGGGCGATGATGGCTGCGCCAAGCCGCTCTATGGCGCGAAGTTCGTCGCCGAAAGCGCGCAAGGGCAGGTGGTGCGGGGCGCTGTCTGCGTGTCGCGCAGCACCGAGATGACCCTGCGCATCGCACGCTGATCGCGCACAGGACGATGGTTCAAGCAAGAAACCGCCGCAAGGCGGTTTCTTTTTGCCCGTTTTCTGTGGATAGGTTGCGCCGCAACACGGGAAAGCGCCTTGACTTCGCAGGGTGGCAGGGCGAGCATAGCACTGTCCCCATCACCTTCACGGAGCCACACTGCCGATGACGACCGATGCGACCACTGCCGTAACGCCGGCACCGACGTTGACACCAGCGCCTGTGCATCAGGCGGATGAAAAGGCGCTCAAGCGCATCGGCTATGTTTTGGCGGCTGGTACGGGAATTTGCGGCGTGATGGCTGTTTATACCGGATTGGCGCAGCGCGAGGCACGTGCGGATTTCAACACCGCCAGCACCCAGATCAGCCGCTCCGTACAGCAACGCGCGCCGTCAGTCTTCATGACAAGGGTTTCATCTTCGCAATTCATCAGCGCATAAAAAAATCCCGCCGGTCCGGCGGGATTTTTTTATCAGAAGCGGTAGCCGAGGCTGACCGTGCCGAAAATGCTGGGGTCGTCCTGCTCGTCGAATTCCTTGCTGCGGTAGACAAGCGCATAGCTGATGCGGCCCTTGCCATAGGCGGTGGACACGCCGACCGTTGCGTCATAGACGAAATTCTTTTTATCGACACTGTGGCTGTCGGTGAAAGTGTTGCCGTCAAGGAAGATGTTCTGCGCGACGGCGCGGCCTTCAACGCCGCCAAAAACCTGCCATGCCATCAGGCCTTCGGGAATGACGAAGGCGCCGGTGCCCGGCATGGCGGGGCGTACCTTGATGGGCGCATCCTGATAGCGGCCT
This sequence comes from Pseudomonadota bacterium, assembly GCA_023444705.1. GTDB lineage: Bacteria > Pseudomonadota > Alphaproteobacteria > Micavibrionales > UBA2020 > JAEXMB01. The sequence goes on from JAEXMB010000079.1 coordinate 16,411, forward strand.
TCAAAGGGGTTGAGGCGAAAGCTCATGCCGGCGTTGGCATAGGTATAGACGTTACCTGCGGTGATGCCGAGGTTGGGTTCCGCCGTGAAGGTCATGGTCTGGTCAAAGACCTCGGGCATGTCGATGCTGTAGCGCTCGGGGAAGCGGCGGTTCCACGACAGCATCAGCGCAGGTTCGTTCTTGAGCTGGTGGCGCCAGCCTTTGGGATTGGGGCTGTCGACCCATTTGTGAATGGTCTTTTGCGTTTGCTCGCCAAGGGCGGCGGGGCCGACCATGCCGATGCTGGCTTCAAGCTCGTCGATACGGTTGTCGTCAAAGGTGACAAGCCCGGCAGAGCCATACAGATACGCCGCCCACGGACGGTCGTTGTTTTGCTGTGCGGGGTTTTCGATGTCGGCGGGCGTGTAGAGGTTCTGGCCGATCGAATAATAGATGCTGGTGGCGGGCGTGCTTTTGTAGGTAGGCACCAGACGGTCGATCGCGCGGGTGAATTTGGGCAGGTTGGCGTCGATGCGGTGATAGGTCAGGCGCACGCCGCTGGTGTAGTTCTGGTCGGTGCCGCCGCCGAACATGTCGTTTTCGACGTTGAGGGTGATGAAGTTGCGCTCGCG
>JAEXMB010000013.1 GCA_023444705.1 Pseudomonadota bacterium
GTTCTTGATGCGGATGTTGGCGAAGGTGCCGCGCATCATGACTTCGTGGTTGCCACGGCGCGCGCCATAGCTGTTGAAGTCCGCCGCCGTGACCTGATGGTCAAGCAGGTACTTGCCCGCCGGGCTGTCCTTTTTGATCGAGCCGGCCGGGCTGATGTGGTCGGTGGTGATGCTGTCGCCAAAGATCGCCAGTGCGTTCGCGCCCACGATATCGGTGATGGCCGCGGGCTTGTCGCTCATGCTGGCGAAATAAGGCGGATTCTGGATGTAGGTCGACGATGCCGGCCATTTATAGGTCATGCCGCCTTCGGTCTTGACGGCCTGCCATTCGGCGGGGCCTTCAAAGACGTTGCTGTAGCGTTGCTGGAACATCTGCGATGTCAGGCAGTGCTGCAGGGTGTCGGCAATTTCCTTTTGCGTCGGCCAGATGTCTTTGAGGTAGACGGGCTGTCCGTCCTTGCCGGTGCCAAGTGCTTCTTTGGTGATGTCGATCTTCATCGACCCTGCCAGCGCATAGGCGACGACCAGCGGCGGCGAGGCGAGGTAGTTCGCCTTGACGAACGGATGGATGCGCCCTTCAAAGTTGCGGTTGCCCGACAGCACGCCCGCGACGGTCAGGTCGCCTTTCTTGATGGCGGCCTCGATATTCGCGGCGAGAGGGCCGGAGTTGCCGATGCAGGTGGTGCAGCCGTAACCGACAAGGTTAAAGCCAAGCGCATCGAGGTCCTTTTGCAGGCCCGCTTTTTCAAGGTAGTCGGTAACGACCTGCGATCCGGGTGCGAGCGAGGTTTTCACCCACGGCTTGGACTTCAGGCCGAGCGCATTGGCTTTTTTGGCCACCAGACCCGCCGCCACCATGACGGAGGGGTTTGAGGTGTTGGTGCAGCTGGTGATCGCGGCGATGACCACGTGGCCGTGGTTCATGGCAAAGTCAGCACCGTCAACCGCGATTTGCGCATCGGGCGATGCGGTCTGGCTTTCGGCCAGCACGGCCTTGAAACCGTCGGCGGCGTTGCTCAGCGTTACGCGGTCTTGCGGGCGCTTGGGGCCGGCGAGCGAGGGTTCAACCGTGGCAAGGTCGAGTTCCAGCGTATCGGTGAAGACAGGTTCAACGCTGTCGTCGCGCCACATGCCTTGTTCCTTGGCATAGGCTTCGACCAGTTGCACGCGTGCTTCATCACGGCCGGTAAAGCGCAGGTAGTTGATGGTTTCGGCATCGATGGGGAAGAAGCCGCAGGTCGCGCCGTATTCAGGTGCCATGTTGGCGATGGTGGCGCGATCCGCCAGCGACAGGTGGTTGAGGCCGCTGCCGTAGAATTCGACGAACTTGTTGACCACGCCCTTCTTGCGCAGCATCTGCGTAACGGTCAGCACGAGGTCGGTCGCAGTGGTGCCTTCCTTGAGCTGGCCTTTGAGCTTGAAGCCGATCACTTCGGGGATCAGCATGGAGACAGGCTGGCCGAGCATTGCCGCTTCGGCTTCGATACCGCCCACGCCCCAGCCGAGAACAGCAAGGCCGTTGACCATCGTGGTATGGCTGTCCGTACCCACCAGCGTGTCGGGATAGGCGACTTTGACGCTCGGGTTGGTGTCGTCTTCTTCAACCCAGATGGTTTGCGAGAGGTATTCAAGGTTGACCTGGTGGCAGATACCCGTGCCCGGCGGCACGACGCGGAAGCGGTTGAACGCCGTCGAGCCCCAGCGCAGGAAGGTATAGCGCTCGTGGTTGCGATCAAACTCGATCTTCACGTTTTCATTGAATGCCGCGTCGGAGCCAAAGGCATCGACCATGACCGAGTGGTCGATGACCAGATCGACGTTGGCGAGCGGGTTGATCTTCTTGGGGTCGCCGCCAAGGTTTTTCATGGCGTCGCGCATTGCGGCCAGATCGACCACGGCGGGCACGCCGGTGAAATCCTGCATCAGCACGCGCGCGGGGCGATAGGCGATTTCGCGCGTGGATTTTTTATCCTTAAGCCATTCGCCGACAGCTTTGACGTCGTCGACCGAAACACTTTGGCCGTCTTCGAAACGCAACAGGTTTTCCAGCAGCACTTTCAGCGAATAGGGCAGGCGGGAGAGATCACCCAGGGTCTTTGCGGCTTCGCGCAGGCTGAAATAGTCGTAAGTGTTGCCGCCTACGGTGATTTGCTTGCGGGTTTTCAGGGTATCGTGTCCGGGTGTGGTCACAGTTCTCTCCTTATGTAAATCTACTGCGCTTGGTTGCCAGTGCAAAGCGATCGTCGGAGCATAGCGGCGCTGCGCTAAAGGATGGTTAATGCGCCATGTCTGTGCCCGGGCGGGATCGCGATCGTGGCGGTTTGACCAAGATCGTTTTGCCGGCGGCAAAGTTCATTTATAGTGTGGCATCAAATTGCGTCCGGCAATTCCACCCACGATCATAGGCGAAAGCGGAATGTCCGCAACAAAACTTTCATCGCAAAACGCCGATCAGGCCGCATTTGACGCGGCTTTTGCAGCGGTGGTGAAACTTGACGGCGTTATGATCGCGCGCGGCGGGCGCGTTCTTTTCCGGAATGTCAATTTTGCTTTATCGCACGGCGAGATCGTCCAGCTGCGCGGCGCCAACGGCACGGGCAAGACCTCGTTGTTGCGCGCGATTGCGGGCGCGTTGCCTGTTGCGGGCGGCACGCTGGCGCGCCATACGGACAGCATCGCGTTTCTGCCCGCCGACGATGCGCTGTGGCACGGGCAGGTGACGGTGCGCAGCGCCCTGTGCGACTGGGCGGCGGTGCTGGGCAGTGATGCCGACGCATCTCACAGCGCGCTGGCGGCGCTTGGCCTGCAAAGTCTTGCGCAGACACCGCTTGCGGTATTGTCGATGGGGCAAAAGCGCCGCCTGTCATGGGCGCGCCTGCTGTTGCGCCCCGCCGCGCTGTGGCTGCTGGATGAGCCGTTTAACAGCCTTGACCGCGCAGGCAGTGATCTTGTGCAGGCGCAACTGCGCGCACATGTTGCGCGCGGCGGCAGTGCGGTCATCGCCTGTCACGAAGATCTGGCCGCAGTGCTGGCGGATCTGCGCGTGTCTGTCATCGATATTGCAGGTGCGCCATGAGCGGTTTTACACCTTTGCTGCGCACGGCCCTGCGCGCCCACGGCGGGCTGTTTTCAACCGGCGGCATGGCAGCGTTTTTCGCCGTGCTGGTGGCCAGTTTGTTTGCCATCGCCCTTGCCCCCCTGCCGCAAGCGATGACGGCGGCGGGGCCGGCTGTCATCTGGCTGTGCGCAGTGTTGTCGGCGACCTTGTCGCTGGAGGCTGTGTGGCACCGCCCGCTGGCCGACGGGCGCATGGATGTGCTGTTGCTGTCAGGTGTTGCGCCCCTGCCCGTTGTCGCCGCGACGGTGGCGGCGCATTGGTTGCTGACGGGGCTGCCATTGCTGGCGGCGATGGCAGCACTGTTCGTGGCCTTTAACCTGCCGCTTGTGATGCTGGCTGTCATGATGCTTTCGCTGGTCTGTGCCACGCTGTACCTCAGCCTGACGGGCGCGGTTGCGGCACTGGTGACGCATGGTGCCCGCCAGCCGGGCATTCTGATGGTCGTGCTGATCCTGCCGCTGCAGCTACCCATGCTGTTGCTGGGCCTGATGGCGGGGGAGCGCGCCTTGCTTGATCCCTCCGCCTTCAACCCCTATGTTTACCTGCAGGCGGCGGTGCTGGTTTTTGCCCTGCCGCTTGTTCTGGGTGGTGCGGCATGGTTGCTGCGCTTCCTGCTGTCCCGTTAGGTTTTTTTCATGTTCCACCGCTTTGCCTCGCCCACACGTTTTCTTGCCCTGGCCGATATCGTCCAGCCGCTGGCGGTGGTTGTTGCGCTGGTTGCGGGTGTGGTTGGCCTTTATATGGCGCTGGTGACCTCGCCGGTTGACTACCAGCAGGGCGAAACCGTGCGCATCATGTATATTCATGTGCCCGCCGCCTGGCTTGCGATGTTCGCCTATGCCAGCATGGCGGTGGCTGCGTTTTGCGGGCTGGTCTGGCGCCATGTGGTGGCGGAGGAATTTGCCCGCGCCGCTGCCCCCGTGGGTGCGGCCTTCACGCTGGTCTGCCTTGTCACGGGTGCCTTGTGGGGGCAGCCGACATGGGGAACGTGGTGGGTGTGGGATGCGCGCCTGACGTCGGTGCTGGTGTTGTTTTTCCTCTATCTTGGTTATATGGCGCTGGTCAACGCGTTTGACGACGCGCAACGCGGATTGAATGCCGGGGCCGTGTTGTTGCTGCTGGGTGCTGTCAATTTGCCCATCATCAAGTTTTCGGTCGACTGGTGGAATACCCTGCACCAGCCCGCCAGTGTGCTGCGCCTTGACGGCCCGACCATTCATACCAGCATGTTGCAGCCGTTGCTGGTGATGGCGCTGGCCTATCTGGCGTTGTTCGTCGCGCTGGTCTGCCTGCGTCTGCGCGTGGTTTTGACGCAGCGCCGCTTGCGCAACATTGCCCTGCAAGGGGGGAGCGCATGAGCAGCCATATGCATTTCGTCATTGCCGCTTATGCTTTTGCAGCACTTGCGCTGGGTGCGCTGTGCATCGACAGTTATCTGCGCTGGGTGCGCGTGCGTGCGGAATACCGCAAGCTTTTTGACCGCAAGGACAAGACGGATGCGTAAAAAACAACGCATGATCTTCGTGCTGGCGATGCTGGGCTGCATGGCGCTGGCCGCAGCCCTTGCGGGATATGCGCTGCGTGACCAGCTGTCGCTGTTTTTTACGCCGGTCGAGGCGCTTGACCTGCGCGCCAAAGACGATGCCCGCGTGGCGCCGGGGCGTGATTTCCGCCTGGGCGGTCTGGTCAAGGAAGGTTCGGTCACGCCGCGCGGCGAAGACCTTGCCGTGCATTTCACCGTGACCGACCGTGCGGGAGAGGTCGCCGTCGTCTATAGCGGCGTGCTGCCCGACCTGTTCCGCGAGGGGCAGGGGGTGATCGTCACCGGCACATGGGATGATGATAAGCTGTTCACCGCCCATACCCTGCTGGCCAAGCATGATGAAAACTATATGCCGCCCGAGGTTGCCAAGGGGCTTGAAAAGGTCAAGCCCGAAGACATCGAACACTTGCGCGCGCAACAGTCAGGCGGAAAATGATTATCGAACTTGGCCACTTTGCGCTTGTCCTTGCGGTGCTGGTGGCGCTGTTGCAGGTGGTGCCTGCCTTTGCCGGTGCGCGCCTGCCCGCAGGTGCGCGCATTGCCGTGCAGGCCAGTGTGTCGACCTTCTGGCTGGTCAGCATCGCGATGCTGGCATTGCTGCACGCCTTTGCGCTGTCTGATTTTTCCGTCATCAATGTGGCCAGCAACAGCAACACCATGAAGCCGATAGCCTACAAGCTGGCCGCGCTGTGGGGCAACCACGAAGGGTCGATGCTGTTGTGGCTGTGGATGATGTGCGGCTGGTGCGCGGCGTTTGCGCAATATACCGCGCGCCAATGGAAGCGCGGCGGCGACGGCGTGCTGGAACAGCCTGTGGCGCTGATGGCCCTTGCGGTGCAGGGGATGATTGCGGCGGGGTTTGCGCTGTTTATTCTGCTGACCTCCAACCCCTTTCTGCGCATCAGTCCCGCCCCGCGTGAGGGGCTTGATCTCAACCCTGTGCTGCAAGACCCCTTGCTCGTCATTCATCCGCCGTTTTTATATATGGGCGTGACGGGGTTTGCACTGGTTTTTGCCTTTGCCCTTGCCGCGCTGCTGCGCGGGCGCGTCGATCAATCCTTTGCGCGCCACCTGCGCCCGTGGACGATGGCGGCCTGGGTCTGGCTGACCTGCGGCATTACGCTTGGGTCCTTCTGGGCTTATTACGAACTGGGCTGGGGCGGGTTCTGGTTCTGGGATCCGGTTGAAAATATCTCTCTGCTGCCGTGGCTGGCGGGGCTGGCGTTGCTGCACAGCCTGCGCGCGCTTGAACGCCGCAACGCCCTGCCTGTCTGGACGTTGTTGCTGGCATTGGTTCCGTTCATTCTGGTGGTGATGGGCACGTTCCTGGTGCGCTCGGGCCTGCTGACGTCGGTGCATGCTTTCGCCGCCGATCCGGCGCGCGGGGTCTTTTTGCTGGCGCTGACAGTGGCGCTGGCGGCATCGGCGCTGACGGTCTATGCCCTGCGCGCGCCGCGCATGGGGGCGGGGGCTGTGTTTGGCTGGTTCAGCCGCGACTGTGCGGTGCTGCTCAACAACGTATTCATGAGCGTGGCGCTGGTCACTGTATTTCTCGGTACTGTCTATCCCATCGTCATGGCGGCGCTTGATGCCGCCAGCGTGTCGGTGGGCGCGCCCTATTATGTGGCGATTTTTACGCCGATGCTGTTGCCCTTTGCGGCGGCGATGGGCCTGTCGCCGATGCTGGCGTGGCGTGCGACCCCTGCGGCTGGCCTGCGCCGCAACCTGCGCCTGCCGTTGTTGCTGACGCTGGCGTTGCTGTGTGTGTTGCTGGTTTCGCCTGTGCCCAAGAACGTGACGGTCTGGGTCGGCATGGCGTCGGGCATCTGGATCGCCAGTGCAACGCTGGCAGACCTGCTCAACAAGACCGACATGTTGCGCCGGTGGCGCACGGTGGGGGCCGCGCAATGGGCGATGACAATCGCGCATATCGGCTTTGCCCTGCTGCTGATCGGCGCGACCGCGGCGACGCAATGGGCCAGCCAGCAAACCGTCTGGCTGAAACCCGGCCAGCGCGTCGCTTTTGCCGGCAATACGGTGCTGATGATCGGTATCGAAAGCGGGGTGGGGCGCAACTATAACGTCGACCGCGCGATTTTTACCGTGCAGCCCGTCAACAACCCGACCAACATGATCTTTCTGGCACCGGAAAAGCGGTTTTATCCCGTACAGGAAACGCTGACCAGCGAAAGCGCGATTGCGCTTATGGGCTTTGACATCATTCATGCCGTCATGGGTGATCAGGATGAAAAAGACCCGGCGCGCTGGGTGATCCGCCTTTACTATCACCCGCTGGTGACCTGGCTGTTTGCGGGTGGCGCGCTGATGGCGCTGGGCGGGGCTCTCTCACTGCTGGACCGCCGCCGCGCCAGGGCAGGTGGCGCATGATGCGCTTTGCCCCCCTTGTGGTGTTCCTGTTGCTGGCGCTGGCGCTTGGGACTGCGCTCTTGTCTGGTGGCGCGGCCAAGCCGCCCGACGTCATGGTGGGGCGTGCGCTGCCGCAGACGCCGGTCAGCGGGCTTGATCTTGCCATGCTTGGGCGCGGCACGGTTATTGTCAATTTTTTCGCTTCGTGGTGCGCGCCCTGCGCGGATGAACAACCCGTGCTGGCGCGGCTGGCGGGGCAGACCTCCGCACCTCTGGTCGGCATTGCTTACAAGGACAAAAGCGAAGCGGTGCGCGAATGGCTTGACGCCTACGGCAATCCTTTTGACGCACTGGGTTTTGATGCGCAAGGCGGTGCTGCCATCGACTGGGGCGTTTATGGCGTGCCGGAAACCTATGTGCTGGTCGACGGTGTGATCCGCCACCGCCATGTCGGCCCGCTCGATGATGCCGCGGTGGCGCGCGACATCGCCCCGCTGTTGCCGGAGGCTGTGCGATGAAGCGTTTTATCCTGACTGTGGCGATACTGTTGGCCGTGTCCGCGCCGGCGTTTGCGATCAACCCTGACGAGGCCCTCAAGGACCCGCTGCTTGAAGCTCGTGCGCGCGCGATCACGCGCGAGGTGCGTTGCCTGGTCTGCCAGGGTGAATCCATCGACGAATCAAACGCGCAGCTGGCGGCGGATTTGCGCGTGCTGGTGCGCAACCGTATCATGGCGGGTGACAGCGATGCGCAGGTCAAAGATTATCTTGTCGCGCGCTATGGCGAATATGTGCTGATGCGCCCGCCCTTTGGAAT
>JAEXMB010000060.1 GCA_023444705.1 Pseudomonadota bacterium
AGGGCTTCAGCTTCGTCTTTGGTCGCACCTTGTTTCAGGGGCTTGGGAGCGCCTTCAACCAGGTCTTTTGCTTCTTTCAGGCCCAGACCGGTGATTTCGCGAACGATTTTGATCACTTCGATCTTCTTGTCGCCCGAAGCAGCCAGAACGACGTCAAAGTCGGTCTTTGCTTCAGCGGCAGGAGCAGCGCCACCGCCAACAGCGGCAACAGCTACGGGAGCGGCAGCGCTAACGCCCCACTTTTCTTCAAGCATTTTCGACAGTTCAGCGGCTTCCAGAACGGTCAGTGCAGACAGGGTGTCTACGATTTTAGCCAAATCAGCCATTTTAGTTCTCCTTAGATGGGATTTATTTTTTGTAGTTCAAGTTGTGGTGTATCGAAGTGACTGTATGTCACCCTTTGTCGGCATACGCCTGAACGACACGGGCCAGCTGGCCTGCGGGCGCCTGGGCGAGCGTGGCGATGCGCTGTGCGGGGGTCTGAAGCAGACCAACCAGCATGCCGCGCTGTTCATCCAGCGACGGCAGTTTCGACAGCGCTTCCACACCCGCTTTGTCGAGCGTCTTGTCGCCCAAAGCACCACCGAGAATGACGAATTTCTCGTTGTCTTTGGCGAATTTCGCAGCGACTTTGGCAGCAGCAACCGGATCTTTCGAGGTTGCGATGCCAACGGGGCCTTTCAGCAGAGGGCCGATGCCTTCAAAGCGTGTACCTTGCAGGGCGCGCAGAACGAGCCTGTTTTTCGATACTTTGAAGGTGACGCCTTCTTTACGCATTTGAACACGCAGTTCAGACGCCTGTCCTGCCGTCAGACCCAGGTTGTGGGCAACGACGATGGACTCGGTCTGGCCGAATGTCTCTTGCAAAGAAGCGACAGCTTCCGCTTTTTGTGCACGATCCACGGATATCTCCGTTTGTTAGTTATGGCGAGCTTTACGGTTTAAAGGCAAAGCCGGCCGGGTTGCACTTGAAAACCGGCGAAGTACAGATAGGCGTACCGGTTTTCGCTGTTGTCCCGTCCCGAAGCGTCAAGCCATAACGAAAACTCGTTAAAAACTCTTCTTCCTCGTCTGTACTGGCCTGTAACGTTTAATCCTTGGCGGATACCAGTAGTCTCGGACAGGGTCCCTCCTCGCCTTGAGAGCGTGGAGGAAATTGCCGGCGGCGTTTAAGGCACCGCCGGCAAGTCTCGTTAAGCCGCGTCTTTCGTCAGGCTCGACAGGTCAAGGCGAAGGCCAGGACCCTGGGTCGACGACAGCGCTGCTTTTTTCAGGTAGTTGCCTTTCATGGCCGACGGCTTGGCTTTCACCAGCGCGTCCATGAGGGCACGGATGTTTTCGACAAGCTTCTTCTCGTCAAAGCTGGCTTTGCCAACGCCGACGTGAACGATGCCTTCTTTCTGGGCGCGGAACTCGACCGAACCGCCCTTGGCAGCTTTAACGGCAGAGGTGACGTCCATCGTGACGGTACCCAGTTTCGGGTTGGGCATCAGGCCTTTGGGGCCGAGGATCTGGCCGAGCTTACCAACGGTACCCATCATGTCGGGGGTCGCGATGACGCGCTCGAAAGGCATGTCGCCTTTCTGGACCATTGCTGCCAGTTCTTCGTCGCCGACAACGTCCGCGCCTGCTTTTTTCGCTTCTTCAGCCTTGGGGCCTTTTGCGAAAACGGCAACGCGGATGGTTTTGCCGGTGCCGTTGGGCAGGACAACCATGCCGCGGACGTTCTGGTCCGACTGCTTGGTGTCGATGCCAAGGTTGACGGCGATGTCGATGGTTTCGTCGAATTTCGCGGTTGCGTGCTTCTTGAGGAAGGCAACGGCTTCTTCGACGTTCCACACTTTCGTGTTGTCCAGACCTTCACGTACGGCGCGCAGGCGCTTGGTGAACGGCGATTTTACTTTTTTGGCGGTTTCTTTTTTAGCCATTGTATCAGCCCTCCACCACTTGAACGCCCATCGAGCGCGCGGTACCCGCAAGGGTCTTCACGGCGGCATCAACGTTTGCTGCGTTCATGTCTTTCATTTTCTGTTCGGCGATTTCGCGCAGTTGTGCGGTGGTCACTTTACCGACGGGCGCATCTTTACCGGTGGTACCCGAACCTTTGTCCAGCTTGGCAGCTTTCTTGATGAAATAGCTGGCAGGCGGGGTCTTCATAACGAAGGTGAAGGTGCGGTCGACGAATACGGTGATGACCACGGGAACCGGCATGCCGGGTTCCATACCCTGCGTCTGGGCGTTAAAGCCCTTGCAGAATTCCATGATGTTCACGCCGGCCTGGCCGAGTGCGGGACCAATGGGGGGAGAGGGATTCGCTTTGCCAGCCGGTACAACCAGCTTGACATAGCCCTGGATCTTCTTAGCCATGATTTATCCTTTAAAGTCAAAGGGTTCGTGGTGCGACTGGGTGAGGTCTTTACACCCCTGTCTTCCACGTTTTTTCAACGATAGAAGGCACAACGCCTCTACCGCGCGCGGAATATACACAGGAAAGTGCAATAAATGCAAGGCACAAAAGCGATTTTATTGAAATATCTGCGGCAATGCAGCAATGCCTGCCCTTTGACTAGCGTTTGGCAGGATCACTCTCCTGCTCCGCCGCCTTGACCTCGGGCGCGGGCGGCAGGGCAATTGTCCCCGCATCGCCAGCCTGATCGGTGGCGGTGGTATTGGCGTGGGCTGCGGGCGACACGTCGTCGGACAGGCGATCCACCGCAGGCAGCGGCGTTTCATCGCCCGGCGTGACGCTGCTTGATCCCTTCATCAGCGGTTCGGTGTTCTGGGCCATGACAAACGGGGCGTAGGTTGTCGCCATAACGGCGATGGCGGCCAGAACATACACGGAGGGTTTCATGATAGCTCTCCCCTTAAAAACGGATACAGCGTCTATACACAGCAACGCCCCGCCCCGCCACATGGTTCCATCCGGCGCAGCCCATGCAAAAACCCCGCGCACGGCGGCGCGGGGCTTTGCAATCGTCAGAGGGCATAAAGCCTTAGACTTTTTCGACCTGGCTGAATTCCAGCTCGACCGGCGTTGCGCGGCCGAAGATCGAGACCAGCACCTTGAGGCGGCTCTTGGCTTCGTCGATTTCCTCGACCGTACCGTTGAAGGATGCGAAGGGACCATCAGCCACACGCACCTGTTCGCCGATTTCGAAGGTAACGGTAGAGCGCGGACGTTCCGCACCTTCGGTCATCTGCTTCATCAGGCGGGTCGCCTCGCCTTCGGTGATCGGGTGGGGCTTGTTGCCGCCGCCAAGGAAACCGGTCACTTTCGGGGTGTTTTTAACAAGGTGCCAAGCCTCGTCGTTCATTTCCATTTTCACCAGCACGTAGCCGGGGAAGAACTTGCGCTCGGCATTGACCTTCTGGCCGCGGCGCACTTCGATGACTTCCTCGGTCGGCACCATCACCTCGGTGATGTATTGCTCGATGCCGCGCTTGGCCGCACCTTCCAGAATGGAGGCCGCGACTTTCTTTTCAAAGCCGGAGTAGACGTGCAGGACATACCAGCGCAGTGCCATGTTATTTATTCCCGAAGCTGTGCCGCAAAGGCACGGTTAAAATCGTTATCCGCTCCCCCGCCTTAACGGCCGAGGATCAGTTCAATACCCGACGAAATCGCCCAGTCGGCCACCAGCAGGATCATCGACAGGATGAAGATCATGATGAACACGACGATGGTGGTCGTGACCACTTCCTTGCGCGACGGCCAGGTGACCTTCTGGCCTTCCTGTTTGACTTCGCGAATAAAACGCATCGGGTTTGCCATCGTATGGTGCCGTCCTGTTCAAATGCGGGGCCGTGGCCGGTTTCGTCCTTGCGGTCAGGCTGGCAGGAGCGGAGGGACTCGAACCCACAACACCCGGTTTTGGAGACCGGTACTCTACCAATTGAGCTACGCTCCTGCAGTGCCTTGACGCACCGCCTTTTGCTGGTGAAACCACCGGAAAAGACGGCCACTTTTTCCCTGCAACCCCTCGTCTCCGGCTGTCGCCGGAAAGGCCGAGTTTCAAATTGTCAGGGGAAAGTACGAGAAGAAATAACCGAAGTGCAAAAACAAATCCAGCGAAAAAGTGAATAGAGGTGCCGGAAAACATGCGGCCGTTTTTAATCATCATCACCACTTCGCCACGGCGACGCCGGCTGACCCTGCCGCCCTCAGCGGGTTAAGAACGGCGGGTTATCCACATTTTCCTGTATTAACATTAATTATCAATAACTTGGTAATATTGTTTCACGTTAAACATTTAATTCCCGGACCTCAAGATAATCCACGGGCAGCACTTGCGAAATACCCGCCAATGCATTTGAGAAATTTAGATTTTTTTCCGCCATGCCGTGCATGAGCCGCATCAGGAAGCCATGTGAGAAAACAATGCAGTTCTCCCCCTTATACTCTTGAAAAACAGCGCTTATGCGGCCTTCCAGGGCTTGGGGGTCCTCAACCCCCGGCCCGCCCTCTTTCAAGCGGACGTAAAGCCTTTCGCGCACCGCCTGCAGAGGGTTGTCCTGCGCGCTCACGACTAGCTGAGATGGCGTGAAAAGGATTTCATCCAGCCGGTTGTCAATGCGGACTTTCTTATTCAGACCATAGAGAGCCTGAACAGCCGCACAGGTCTGTTGTGTGCGCAACGCCGAGCTGCACACCATGTAATCGGCGGCGTTCACCTGCCGCACAATATCCTCCCCCCACGGCAATGTCGGCGGCAATGCTGCGATCGGGGGGGATACCCTTCCAGTGGCCAGATCGTCGAGCGCGTCTAGCGACAGCGCCTGATAATCATGGTAGGGCGGCAACAAGCGATTATGGCGTACGACGAGCATGCACTGGCCCCCTTTTGGGCATATTGATCGCCCCTCCCGCTTGATGGGTTTTGGCATCGCAATCCAGCACGTAGCTTTTGGCCAGATCGACCGTCGCCGGATCTATGCCGCAACCGATACATGCGGGAATACCATGCTCGTTAACCCTGATGGCAATATGCGAGGCCGGCCCGCCGATGCGGGTAATAATGGCCGCGGGATTAAACATGAGCAGGAAATCATAACCCGGGTCAGCATGATCCATAATCAGGATACGCCCCTCCACATCGCTGCGCTTCAAGCTTTGCAGGTTATCGTCCGTCACCAGAACAGGTGCGGCCTCAATCCGCCCCTTGCCGAAATACGTGCCTTTATTATTGCTGACCTCAAGGCATGCCAGATCGCTTTCATGCGTCAGAACTGCCGGCAGCAATACGGGCGCAGTGACCTGCGAGGAAGCGGCATGACGCACCTTCTGCCGTGCGGCCAGAAGGTCGTAAGCGCGCATGAACTCATGCTTGACCTGTTCGCGCGCGGCGATCAGCACACGCAATTCATTCATATGTTGCCGTTGCGCCGGCGACAGTGCCGCGAGCGCCCGCTCCAGATTGGCGCGTTTGTCGCTCATTGCCGTTTCTGCGGCGGATATCTCGGCTTGCGTCATTGCGCGGTAGCGCGGTAGATCAAGGTTTTTAGATATATCAGCCGCGTAAGACGGCGCAAACATATCCATCTGACCCGCGCGCAAATGACCATATCGCTGCGCCAGTTCACTTTCGCCGAGCTGCCCACGGGCGTATTTCAACAGATCGCGCTGCAGTTGCTCTGACGGCGTTCCAAGCGACACCAGCATGCTTTGCACCGTGTCCTCGCCAAATATTGCGTCGCACAGGGCTTTTTTGTAAAAGGCCAGTCGTGCCGTCCGCACAAAAAGGCGCGTTCCCTGTTGCAGCAGCGATGCAATCTCCTGCTCCTCTACGTTCTCAGGCAACCCTGCCAGCGCGCTGCGATACGCCGTCAATACGGTGTCATGGCCTGCACAATATGCCTTTGCCTGTTGTTCCAGACGCAGCTGGACAGCATCGAAGGCGGCGGTTATCTCTGCCCGTTCGTGCGCGCTGAAACGATCTTCGTGCTGTGCAAAAAATGCTGGCAGCTGCCCTGCATTGGTTACAAAGACAGCGAACTCGACCTTATCCTGCAAGCCAGGATCAGCCTTCAAGACATCCAGATAGACAGCAATCATCTTGTCGTAGGTGGCGGCGGATATGCCTTGCGGGCGCATGCTGTAGGCAGCCGCGCGTACCGATACATAGGGCTTGCCGCCAACCTCACGCAACAACCCCGCATGCAGCGGCGCGTATCCCATTTCTGCCCGCGCGTCTTCGACAACCGCATCGGCGAACATCATGCGAAACAGCGCGACGTTGGCGGGGTGCGGCGATTGGCCCAACAGTTCACGCGGATTGATGTCCGTCATATCGCCCAGCATGTCGTTTTGCGCGATCTCTGCAATCTGGGGGGTAATTGCATGTACGGCATCCTGCACAGCCCTGCGCGTTTGTGCCGTTGCGGGCGTGCGTGTCACCAGCGGACGCGCCTGCAAAATATAGACTTCGCCGTTCTTGCTGGCGAATTCGATATCAAGCGGCTTGCCGCCGAAATGTTTTTCGATGCTGTCGATGCTTTCCATCAAACGTGGCAGGAATGGAAATTTTGCCACTGTTGCCGCAGAAAAATCGCTCTTGCGCAAGACCCGCAAGGTGCGCCCGTTGTCGGTCCCCCCGACCAGACTATCGCCCAGCCCTGCGCGGAAGTTGAGCAGCATGTAGCCTGCATCCGCGGCACCAAAGCCTTGCGACAGGCACACGCCGGCAAAATCGGGGTTCTCGACCATATGCTGGATGACGACCCCCATTGTCTTTTCAGCGGCGCGGTTAAAAACCTTGGCCAGCTTGCGCTTGCCGTGCCCCTGCACATCGTTGACCGCGCGCATCAGGTCTTTTTCGGTCATGGGCACATTGAGAAACGTCTGGAAAGCGCCCGCATAGGACATATCGGCCCCGTCTTCACCAAGCGCGCTGCTGCGCACGGCGGCCTTGCTTGCAGGTGGCGCGTCGCGCAGAAAGCGCTTGATGATGTCGGCGCGCATTTTGGCTGATGCATCAGCCGGGATGCTGGTAAATGCTGGAACCTTGACTTTATCAAGATCGCGAATGTGCAAAAGGCCTTCGGCCTTGCCGCCGTGCAATACGGGTTTGGTCATTGTCTCTCTCCTGGGGAGCCTGTCTTGCGCACGGCAAAACACGGCAAAAATAGGTCAGTCGGCATAGGGGGAATAACGACGGTTCAAACCGTCAAGCAAACAAATGGCGCTTAGCGCCACCAGCCGGGGATAGCCCAGGTGAGCGAAAGGGTCGCAAGCAGAGCGGTGTACATGAGTACGGTTTGCATGGCGGCCATCATTACAGCGCCGCCGAGTTCTGTCAAGCACCCGTTTCGTGCAGGGCAACAAAGGGCATCGAATCGACGCTGGCTTGCCCTTGAAATCCCAGACGAAAACCGGAATTTTGGCCGCCTAAACGCCACACGGGGCCAAAAACGTGAAATATTCTTACTTTTTTACCCCGAAAACCGGGCGTTCTTTTTCAATAAAAAAGCGATTATACTATTGATAAATAAAAATATTATTTTTCATTTTTAAAAATGCCCGCCGTGAAAAAATGATTGCAAAAAAAGCCAAAAAACCTTTTAAACGAATGACCAAAAACAAATGGAGCTTTCCGCACGAAACACCCCCTTCCCCTTGCTGGGAAAAATGACTGGAGACGCCGATATGGTGCTGCAAATTGCAAATATTACTAAAGACACCCCCGATTTGCTGCCCCTGCTTGCGGAAGCTTATGATCGCGTCTTCGTCCCCGCCTTTCCGGTCCCGGAATCGCGCGAAAGCCTCGACAAATTCACCCGCGCCATGAATGGCAGCATCCCCGGTGTCAGCATCATCATCAACGTCATGGGCGAAAACCTTGCCGATGCGGACAAGCGTGTCATCAAGGGCTTTTCCGTTGCCTATTACTACGAAAAGCATGGCGTAGGCCTGCTGGCCTATAACGCCATCGCCCCGCAGGCACGCGAAAAGGGCCTGGGCAAGATCATGGTCCAAAGCCGCATCCAGTCGCTCAAGCAACGCGCGCAAGACGCGGGCAAGCCCCTTGCGGGCGTGTTCGTCGACGTCAACGACCCCACCAAGGTACGCGCCGAAGACGACGGCATGGACCCCGTCAAGCGCCTGCAAATCTTCACCAACTGGGGCGCGCGCAAAACCCCCGTGGACTATGTGCAGCCCCCGCTTGAGGCCGGCGGCAACTATTGCGATACCATGCTGCTGCTCAACTATCCCGTGGACGGCAAATACGCCAGCCGCAACGCCATCGAAATGTTCCTGCGCAGCATGTACCGCGAATGCCGCCAGAACCAGCGCCCCGAAGAAGATTACTTCTTCCGCAAGATGAAGGCGCAACTGGATGCCGCGCCCGCGCATACCATTGCCGATGCGCATACCTGCCCCGAGCCGGGCTACATGAAGGACACGCCGTCTTTCGTCTACCTCAAAAGCGCATTCAAGACGGCCGCAGCACCGCGCGTTCTGATGGCCGCCGCCGCCCCGCGCGTCCAGCGCGTGCAACGCCCCGTGCATACCGACCAGCCGCGTCAGGGCTGACACGTCTATCTATAGCCAACCGATTGAACCCGCTGGATAAATCTATATCCAGCGGGTTTTTCTCGGGTGGGCACATCAAATTTACGTAAAATTAATTCTTTTCCCATATCCTAGGGCAGTATTTTCGCATGTCTTGGAGGAGAGCCTTGATGTCACGCAAAGAAGCCCGCGAACTGCTGAATAACGCTGAACAAGCACTTGCGGCTGGCGCGCGTGAAATCTCGGAAGCCAAACAACATGCCGCCGCCATGTTCCCCGAGGCGAAAAGCCAGGAAGAACTCAAACAGCTTTATCAGGCCAACCTGAAAGTGCATGTGATCGACGATCCTTCAAGCCCGCAGGCCAAAGACCTGATGAAGCGCATGTACGGCCTCTACGAAAAGATCTTCCCGCTTGAGGAAGAGCGCGAGGAATACGACAAGTTGCTTGAGCTGATGGGCAAGAACCATGACAAGCAGTTGCAGGCCACCGGCGCACCGTTCAAGGAGCAATGGATCCTGGTCGAAGACAAAGACGGCAAGATCGTCTCTGCCCGCAACACCATCACCTTTGCCGCGCGCGAGCAGGACAAAATGGCCGCTGTCGCCGATGGCACGCAGCACCTGATCTATGGCTTCGTCGATCCCCAGCACCGGTCGTTCGGCCTTGGCGATTTCACGATGAAGAT
Source organism: Pseudomonadota bacterium (assembly GCA_023444705.1). Taxonomy (GTDB): domain Bacteria; phylum Pseudomonadota; class Alphaproteobacteria; order Micavibrionales; family UBA2020; genus JAEXMB01. Next base: position 9,201 of record JAEXMB010000060.1, read on the forward strand.
CGCCGAAGACGAAGCGCGCAAATTTATCGGCAGCCAGACCGGCAAGGATGCAGGCAAGGTCGACTTCGTGCAGATTTCCGAACAGAACGCGCCGCTGAAAATGTCGATGGAATCAACCCTGATCGACACCGCCGGCGCCAAGACGGACCAGTTCTGGCGCCGCCATTACTACGAAAGCCTTGGCTTTCGCGAGCTTGGCTTTGACTATATCCAGCTGCCGCTTGAACCGCGCGCGGATGGCGGCGAGGCCTGCTATGACCTCAACCTCATCACCCGCGGCGTTCCCGCCCCCGATGGCGGCCGCGGCATGACGCGCGTGCTGGACACCCTGCCCGCCGCAGTGGCGCGCTTTCACCTCTACAACTTCTTCGACCGCTCCGTCGCTGCCGGTCAGTATGAAGTCGAGGCCGATCAGGACTGGATTGCCATGTCCGACAATCTTCAGGGCGGCGATCTGAAGGTCAAGCCCAAGCTTGACTTCATGGCGCTGCAAAAGAACACGATGGAGGCCATGCGCAACTTCATCAACGCCAAGGGCAAGTTCGACGGCGAGACGTTCTCCGAGGTCTCCATCGGCGAATTCACCGGCGTATCGCAGATCCCGCCTGCCAACGACAACAAGCTTGCCGCAGCCGCCATGCAGAACAACTCGTCGTTCACCAAGCCCAAGCCCTGACGCACGGAGCAACGCACCATCAATGGCCTTGCAGATCGCCGACATCACCAAGGACCGCGAAGACCTGATGCACCTGCTGGTGCGGGCCTATCACGACATCTACGTGCCGGCCTTTCCCGACCCTGACGAGCGTGAAAGTCTTGAAAAATTCATGCGCGGCATCCGCGAGGAAATTCCCGGCGTCAACATCGCCGTGAACATCCTTGGCGAAAACCTGCAGGACAAGGACAAGGCCGTCATCAAAGGCATCAGCGTCGGCTATTACTACCAAAAGCAGAACGTCGGCCTGCTGGCCTATAACGCCATCGCCCCGCAGGCGCGCGAAAAGGGCCTTGGCAAGATCATGGTGCAAAGCCGGATCAACTCGCTCAAGAACTTTGCCGCCGCACAGGGCAAAAAGATCGATGGCGTGTTCATCGAGGTCAACGATCCGCACAAGGTCGCCGCCGAGAATGACAGCATGAACCCCGCCGACCGCGTGGCGATCTTCAGCAAGTGGGGCGCGCGCCGGATCGACATTCCCTATGTGCAGCCGCCCGTCGACAAGGACGGCGCCTATTGCGATTACCTGTTGCTGATGAACTATCCCGTTGATGGCCGCTATGCGCCCGCCAGCGCCGTCGAGCAATACCTGCGCGGTATCTACCGCGAGGACAGGCTTGGCCGCAAGCCCGAGGAAGACCATTACTTCCGCGCAATGACCACGGCGCTTGGCAAACTGCCACCCGCGGCCCTGCCCGATACGGCAACGCCCGTCACACCGGGTTATATGACCGGCGCGCCGGAATTCACCTATCTGGCAAAAAAGCCGTCACGCTGATCCCGCAGGCTTGGGCCCGCGCGGGCCCTGCGGCGGTTCGGACTTGGGGGGCTGTTGCGCCTGTTGCGGCTTGGGGGCATCCTTTGACGCATCGGGCGCGACGAAACCCGATTTGCTCTTGCGGACTTTTTCCTTCTTCACCTTATAGGCGACGCTTTCGTTCATCAGGCTTTTGACCTCGGGCGTGACCTGGCGGATCTGCTGCTTCATCAGCTGCCAGCCTTCCTTGGTAAAGCCCCACGTGCCTTCGGGGTCTTCGCGGTTGCGCGCCTGCGCGTCCATGTTGGAGAAGCGGCGGCGCAGCACTTCCATTTCCTGCGGAGCGGCGGCAAAGCTAAAGGCGCTTTTGAACATCATGTTGTTCACGCCCGCGTTGTTAAAGGCGTATTCGTTGACGGCGTCCAGCACTTCCTCGGCAAAGCCGCCAGTATGATAGGCCTGGTTCAGCCAGATGTTCTCGATCCCCTGCCCGCCCTGCTTGCTGAGGTGGGCCACGCCCATGATCTGGTGCGGTGCGTCGCGTCTGGCGACCGTCCAGATCCATTCGTCCTTGGGCTCGGGCTTGGCGATCACGCGTTGCATGACCTCGCGCGCCACCGCCTCGCTTTCCGGCGCCTTGGGCAGGCCGAGGTATTTGACGATCTCCCACAGCGGCAGGATGTTGAAAATCTGGCCGATATCCTCGACGCGCATCGGGCGCATCAACAGGCGCTCGCTGGCGAATTCGTTGGCGTGCAGCACGATCAGGCGCGACAGTTCGTCCCCGCCGATCGACAGCACGTCGTCGTCGCTGATAAGAATGTGACTGTCGGGGGAGAGAAACTTCTCGCCGTTGAGCGAAATCTGCCCGTTTTCGATCAACTGGCGGCAGGCTTTGCTGCCAAGCTTGGGCCGTGCCGCCATAACCATTTCAAGCACGGTGATGCGCGCATGAAAGACCAGTACGACCGGCATGTCGCCCAGACGTTCGCGGTGCGACATCATGGTGTCGTAAAGCTCCATCTCGCGGTGAGCGGCGTCATGGCCGTGATAGCGGCCAACGGTCGCATAGGCCATCTTCATCTTGATCAGGCGCGGATTGCGGCGCACCTCCTCGGCCCAGAGCGCGATCGTATCAAGCGGTACATCGGTATACAGGCGCAGGTAAAGCTCGACCAGATGATCGGGAATACCCATCAGGCGCATGAATTTGTCATGCGCCTCCTGCGCAAGACCGACATAGTTGCCAAGGCTTTTGGACTGTTTCAACTCGCCGTCCGTCCCCGCGGAAATGCGGGTGGTGACGATGGTTTGCGGTTGCTTGCCATAGGCTTCCTGCAACTGGCGGCCGATCATCTCGTTATAGCGCTGATCGGCCCCCACCACCGTCAGGTCGGCGTCAATCATGACGCTGTCATAGCCCTGCAGCACGGGATAGAGCATCTCATGCGCGAAGATGTCGCGCTTGGCGGCGATGCGTTTTTGAAAGGTTGCGCGCGCGATCAGGGTCGAATGCGTGACGTTGCGCAGCAAATCCATGAAGGCCGTCAGCGGCATGGTATCGTACCATTCGCTGTTGTAGCGCACCTCGATCAGCGCCGGATCGTCAAAGCGCAGGATGTCGCGGGTTTGCGCGATGATCGCCTCGGCATTGCGCTTGACCTGCTCGCCGGCCTGTTGGGGCCGCACGTCCATACGGCCATCGGGATCGCCCACGCGGGTGGTGAAATCGCCCAGTAGCAAAATAACCTTATGCCCCATCTCCTGCAGATCGCGCAGCAGCCACAGGTTGACGGCGTGGCCGATATGCAGCGTCGGCGCGGTCAGGTCGATGCCGAACTTGACGCGCAGGGGCCGCCCCAGCGCCAGCTTGTCGAGCAATTCCTGCTCGTAGAGGGTTTGCTCCCCCACGCGGGCGATGTGGTCCAGCAACTTTTGGTGACGTTCGATGCTCACGACTTATGGCTCTTTAGGTTCTATGATGCTGATTATAGCCGTTTTTTTGGATTTCGCGGGTTATTTTATTGCTATTTTTTCATAAGATTTTTCTTTCGCCGCATCGCCCCCTCTGCTAGTCTCGCGCTTATTGAAAACCCACCGACAGGAGACCCCCGTGAGCAAGCTCTGGTTCCGCACACGCACGCCCGAAGGCCAATCCCAGCTCAACGAAGTCGATTTCAAGAACTTCGCCATTACCGAGCCGACCGTCATCTACCTGTCGGGGTTTCTGACCACCAACAACCAGCCGGGCTTTATCGCCGGCGCCATCAAGCGCCTTGAAGAAATGCTGACCCACCGCAGCAAGGAACACGCCCGCCCCGCCAAGATTTATTCCTGGTCGCACAGCAGCCTTGCCAACCTGTTCAACATGGCGGCCTATAACGGCCTGCCGCAATCGCGCACCTCCAAGGCGGGCATGATCTTTGCGCGCAACGTGCTGTTGCCGCTGGTCGCCGGAAATATTCAGGACCTCAAGGGCGGCCGCATCAGCGCCACGCCGTTTGACAGCGAAACCGCGCGCAAGAACCTGCGCAACCTGACCATGCTGACCTATAGCGCAGGCACCGTCACCGTACAGGAAAGCTTTAATGCCGCGCGCAAGCTGATGACGCAGATCGGCATGCAGGACGACGTGATCCGCGACCTGCTGGGCGAAGTCGTCGTCATTTCCACTGGCAACGTCAGCCGCGCGACCAAAGAGAAAAACCGCTTCACCACCATTTACCTTGTCGCCAGCAACGACATCGTCGTGCGCGCCAAAAATGCGCTGTGGGCGCCCCTGCGCACGCTGGCGTCGAAACTGCTGCGCGAACACCCCGACCACCTGCGCGCGGAAAAAGTCAGCCCGTCGAGCATGCTGGTGACCGCGCGCATCGACAACTCCGACTGGGAATGGCGCCTTGGCCCCGAAGGCAAGACGTGGAAGGCCAAGATCAACCGCCTGCTGCCCGCATGGACGTTCATCAACAGCAACCACGAGCTGCCCTACTACATCACCCACGATGAAAAGCTCACGCCCTTTGCCAATATCGCCCTTTACAGCCTGACCAATGCCATTGGCCGCGACCGCAAGCTGACGGTGGAGGATCTGATCGCCCCGCCAAGCGGCCGCCCCGATATGGAGGCCGCGCTGTACCGCAGCAAGATCGCGGCAGCCCGTGCGCGCGCGCCGAAATAACACGCCAAAATAACACTTGGCGGCGGCGCAATCTGGCCTATCTTGAAGAGATAAAAAGGAGCCGCGCCATGCGCAATTTTCTGGTCATAGCATCTTTCCTGCTTGCCCTTTGCATGCCTCCCGCCGCGCAGGCGCAGGTGGGGCTTGGCTTCGCCTTTGGCAGCGGCGTGTTGTTTGGCGGCCGGGTTTACGATATTAGTATAGGCGCCGTCGCGCGCCAGGCCATCGAAGAACACCTCAACAGCGAATACAAGCGCCTGTGCGCTAACAAGAAAAACGCGCCCGAGATTTGCAACGAACAGCGCCCGTTTTACAAAAGCAGCAACCTGAGCGGCCCCAGCACAGCGCTGTCGCCCGAGTTGCAAAAGAAGGTGGGTTTCGTCTATCCGGGCACGGCATATCGCCAGAGCGGTTTTACCGTCTACCTCGTGCGCCTGCCCGACCGCCGCATCTATGATCTGGTATCGATCTGGAGCGACGGCTGGCATTAAGCCTTACAGCAGAATTTTCTGATCCCAGTAATCCGCATACTTGAACGGCAGCAAATCGCGCGCGCGCACTTTGAACAGCTCCTCGCTGTTGGGTTCGCGCATGATGACCATGCCGTTCATGAAATCGGTCATCAGCTCGCGGCAACGACCGCAGGGGGGGATAACCTTGGGCTCGCGCCCTTCTTGGTAATAGACAGCGACAATGGTTTCAATCGTGCGTTCGGTATGCTGCCGCGCCTCGCCGATGATCATCGGCTCGGCACAGACGGATAGGCTTGCCACGTCGGCCTTGAGGTTGATGGATGCAATGATCTCGCCGTTATCCATGCGCAACGCGGCCCCCACGGGTGCGGGGCGGTGGATGCCACTGAAGTGGATCACCGGTTTTTTGACCTTCTCGCAGGCAACCGCGATCAGTTCGTGGTCTTTTTCATCCAGCGGAAATTTTTCCATGTTCATCATCCTTTTGGCGGCCTTACGCGCGCACCAGCAACTGGTCGCGCGACAGCCAGAAAACCTCGCCGCTGCTGGTTTCGGTATCCAGCCACAGGAAGGGCGTATCAGGATATAGCTCTTCAACCACCGCCTGGCCATTGCCGATCTCGCACACCATATGGCCGTCGGCGGTCAGGTGGTCGGCCGCCTCGTCCATGATGCGGCGCACGACATCCATGCCATCATCGCCCGCGGCCAGCGCCATGCGCGGTTCGTGCGTGAATTCGGGCGGGATGTCGGTCATGTCCTCCGCATCGACATAGGGCGGATTGGTAATGATCAAATCATAGCGCGCATCACCCAGCGGCGCGAACAGATCACCTTGATAAAGCGTGATGCGGTCTTCGACCCAACTGTTGGACACGTTGATTTTCGCGACTTCCAGCGCCTCGGGCGACAGGTCGACGGCGTCGATGGTGGCGTTGGGAAACGCCTGCGCCGCCAGAATGGCAAGGCAGCCGGAGCCCGTGCAGAGGTCAAGCACGCGGCTGACTGCAAACGGGTCCTTGATCAGGCGGCTGTCGTTGTCGCCTGCAATATCGGTGAACAGCAGTTCGGCAATGAAGGAGCGCGGCACGATCACGCGCTCGTCCACATAAAACGGCGTGCCCTGCAAATACATCTTGTTGACCAGATAAGCCACGGGCTTGCGCGTGGTGACGCGCTTTTCGATCAGCTCGGCCACGCGCTTGCGCTCGGACGGCAGCAGACGCGCATCAAGATAGGGTTCGAGCTGCTCGATCGGCAGCTTAAGCGCTTCGAGGACAAGAAAGACTGCCTCGTCATACGGGCTAAAGGTGCCGTGGCCAAGAAAAATCTCGCCCTCGTTGAATACGCTGACCGCATAGCGGATGAAATCACGCACGGTCTTGAGCGTATCAGCAGCGGTTTTGGTATCGGGTGTAAAAGTAGCAAGTGACATCGGGCGGTCTTTCGTCTCAGGCAGGTCAAATTCGCCCTATCCTAGCACCCCCCACGGCAAAATACAGCCCGCTAATAGCGCTTTTGACCTTGAATTTTAACGATATTGCCGCCGTGCCGCCCTGCCCGTATACTCGCCAGAGGCCTAAATGACCGGAGCATCAGCATGAACAACACACTCTTTTGGATCGTTTCGCAGCTGGGGCGCCGCCTGTGGTTGCGCGCGACGTTTTTTTGCCTGATCGGCATTGCAACCGCCCTGCTCGGCGTCTTGCTCAAGGACCATCTGCCTGCGGGATTGTCCTATCGCATCGGCGCCAACTCCGTCGACGGCATCCTCACCATCATTGCCAGCAGCATGCTGGCCGTGACGACCTTTTCATTGAGCATCATGGTTTCGGCCTATACGGCCGCATCCAGCAGCGCCACGCCACGCGTGACGGAACTCTTGCTGTCGGATTCCACGTCGCAGAACGCACTATCTGTTTTTATCGGCGCATTCCTGTTCAGCCTGGCGGGCATTATCACCCTTAAAATCGGCATTTACGGCGATAACGGGCGTCTTGTCCTCTTCGTGGTGACCATTGCTGTTGTGCTGTCCATCGTCATGATGCTGTTGCGCTGGATATCCCACCTTTCGCATCTGGGGCGTATCGGCCATACCATCGATATGGTTGAAAGCCAGACCCGCGCAACCTTCAAACGCTATCTTGACCGTCCGCTCATGGGCTGCCTGCCCCTGCCGCAGGTGCTGCCCGCGCGCGCCGCCCCCCTGCCCTGCGATCGCGTCGGCTACATCGAAAACATCGACACCGGCCATCTGCAAAAAGTCGCGCAGGCGCAGGGTATCGATATTTTCCTGATGGCGCGCCCGGGGTCATTCAGCGACGGTGTCCATCCCGTCATCTATACCAGCACTCCAGTTGACGAAAGCACGGCGGGCGCGATCCTGTCGGCCATTGCGATTGATGGCGCGCGCTCTTTCACGCAAGACCCGCGGTATTGCATGATCGTCCTGTCGGAAATTTCATCACGCGCGCTGTCACCCGCCGTGAACGATCCAGGCACCGCGATCGACGTGATCGGCACACAATTGCGTTTGCTGACGCCGCTGGCGCAAACGCCGCAGATAACAGAAGCCGAAGACACCTACGACAATGTCTATGCCCCCGCCATTGATATGCAGGATATTGTTAACGACGCCTTCATGGCCACCGCGCGCGATGGTGCCGCTTTGTTTGAGGTTTGCATGCGCTTGCAGAAAGCGCTGGCCGTGCTTGCACAATCCAAAAACGCGGATCTGGCGCAGTCAGCACGCAACGCCGCAAAAGACGCACTGGCACTGGCCACACAGGCTATCGTTCTGGATGGCCAGCGTGCCGCCATCGCCAAGGCTTGCCCCGCATAGCGCCACAGCCTATTCGAGGAATTCTTCCATATCGGGAATGCGTGTAAAGGCGATTTTGGTGCCCGTAAATGATTTGCCCTGCTCGCCCGTCATGCCGATCAGGACGGTATCCTTGCCGAATTTCTGGTTGAGCTTGTCGATGGCGGCGGAAATCTTTTCGTTGCGCTGCCTTTCGCGCACCGGCGCGGCGGATGCGAACAGATCGCCCTGACGGTTGAGTTCACTCTCCTCGACCAGACCGTGCAAAACGACGCTGACTTTCTTGATGCGCGCGCGGGGCCCTGCCTCGGCCATCAGTTGCGCCCAGATATTTTCGGCCAGTTGCAAAAAGGTGAAGCTGTCCTGCGACGGCTCGCAGGCCGCATCAAGCCCCAGACGCGGGCCGTTTTCAAGCCGCACCGACAGCGAAAAACGTCTGGCGTACAGCTTCATCCGGCGCAGGCGTGCGGCGGCCTTCATCGTCAGGCGGCGCGCCACGGTATGGGCGGGCTGTTGCGGGCGCTGATCGGGCGACAGCACGTGGCTGTGGCCCACGCTGTGGCGCTCGCTCTGCGCATCCTGCAGGTCATAACCGCGCAGGTAATACCACATCTTCTCGCCCCAGATGCTGCCCCAGACGGCGCGCAGATGCTTGGGGTCAAGTTGCAAAAGTGCGTGCATATCGCGGATATTCGCGTTGTGCAGGCGCTTTTCCATGTTGGCGCCAATCCCCGGAAGATCGCGCAACGACAGCGACAGCAAGCGTTGCGGCAGCTCCTGCGGCGCGATGATCGTAAAACCATCGGGTTTTTGCAGGTCGGTTGCAACCTTGGCCAGATACTTGCTGGGCGCCACGCCGATCGAGCAACGCACATAGGGGCCGATGTTTTCGGCCAGCCCCTGCTTGATCGCGCGCGCGATCTCGCCCACGCGCGCAACGCTGGTTTCGTTGCGCATGAGGCGGCAGGCCATTTCGTCGATCGAACACACTTGCGTCACCGGAATATGGCGGTCGATCTCGTCCAGAATGCGGTCATGGAATTCGCGGTAATGTTCGTGCCGCCCCAGCACGCAGATCAGGTCGGGGCACATCTTTTTGGCCTCGTAAATCGGCGTGCCGGTGCGGATGCCATAGGCCTTGGCCTCGTAGCTCGCCGCAATCGCGCAGGTCGCGTCGGTTTCAACCGGCAGCACCGCCACCGGCTTGCCGCGCAAGGCAGGGTTCATCTGCTGTTCGACACTGGCGAAATAGCTGTTGAAATCGACATACAGCCAGCCCAACCCTTGCGGGGGAGATATGTGAGATGAGGACGGTGCGGCGCGCGGCATTGATTTTACTGCTTATTTTGTTCTCTTTTTGTTCCATTATACTCACCCTCGCCCCGAAAGCAAGCGGACAAGAAAAACCCCACCGGCCATTACTGACCGGCGGGGTTTTCGTTCATACACCTTACTTCGAGCTATTCTGGTTTCCAATGTTGTGCATCAACAGACCTTTTGCATAGTAGGTATGGTCACCATCCATCGTCGGGTTGTAAACAATCAACCAACCATGATCCTCAGCATCGAACTTCCTCAGAACGACTTCCTCACCTTTCTCGTTCAAAAGGACATCACCGATCTTGAGCTGGCTAATCTCAAGTCCCGGGTGTTCTCTGCTCGCGAGTTCGGCGTCAAGAGCTTTCCAACCATCTTTCGTATAGAACGGGTGGTTAGCGGTGACATACGCATCCTCGCTATCGTTGATACGGTAGAGCATCGACCTGACATAGTAAGGCTTGTTGCTGGTCACGCGGTTGACCTGCGTATGGCCTTTTACCCTGTCGCCGAACTTCAGTGAAGAAATGGGCTTGGTGCTGCCATCCTCCAGCGTAACTTCGGTCGTACCGGTAAAGCAGCCACCGCCACCGATTTCCTTGTTCTGGCTGAGGTTGTGCATCAGCAGGCCTTCGGCATAGTAGGTATGGTCGCCATCCATCGTCGGGTTGTAGACCGTATTCCAACCGTGGTCTTCAGCCTCGAGCTTGTTCAGGACAACTTCCTCACCCTTCTCGTTCAACAGCACGTCGCCGATCTTGAGCTGGTTGATTTCCAGACCCGGGTGATCTTTGCGTGCCAGTTCCACGTCGATCGCCTTCCAGCCTTCTTTCGTATAGAAGGGGTGGTTGGCGGTAACGTAGGCATCCGCGCTGCCGTTAACCTTGTAGACCAGCGAGCGGACATAGAAGGGCTTGTTGCTTTCGACACGGTTGACCTGCGTATGGCCCTTCACCTTATCGCCGATGACCAGAGCGGCAATCGCCTTGCGGCTGCCATCTGCCAACGTGACTTCGGTTGTTCCGGTGAAGCAACCACCACCGCCGCCGCATGAGCCCATCGCCCAGCTGCAACTTGCAGTCGAGCCGCCGTTAGAACCCACACACGACCAGGTACGCGTACCGCAGGAGGCATTGTTACCGACTGCGTAGCCACCCGCCGAGCAGGCATCAATCGCACCACCGCAGGCACCGTTGACTGCGCAAGCACCGTTGGCTTGGGAGCAACTTGCGTTGCTGCCGCCGTTGGCACCCGCACAGGTCCATGTCGCCGAACCACCGCACGAACCGGCGTTGTAGCCCGTCGCAGTACCCGAGTTACAGGTGTTTGCGCTGCCACCGCACGAACCGTTGACCGCGCAAGCACCGTTGGCCTTGGAGCAACTTGCGTTGCTGCCGCCG
>JAEXMB010000106.1 GCA_023444705.1 Pseudomonadota bacterium
CACGACTGTGCTGACGCTGCCGACGCGATGGCCAAAGCCAAGGCGATGGGCGTTCACCCCGACCCGCACGCCGCCTGGGGCCAGATTGTCGAAGCTGTTTTCGCGGAAAAGGTCGAAGACACGCTGATCCAGCCGATGATCGTCATCGACGTGCCCAAAGACGTTATGCCGCTGGCGAAAACGCATCCGGCCAACGCGCGCCTGACCGAAAGCTTCGAGGTTTATATCAACGGCTGGGAAATCGGCCCGTCATTCAGCGAGCTGAACGATCCGTTTGACCAGCGCGAGCGCTTCATGAAGCAGGTCGAAGCGCGCGAGAAGGGCAACGACGAAGCGATGCACCTTGACGAGGATTTCCTCGAGGCGCTCGAATACGGCATGCCCCCCACGGGCGGGCTTGGCATTGGCATCGACCGGCTGGTTATGCTGCTGACCAACAGCCAGAGTATTCGCGACGTTATCGCCTTCCCGACGTTGCGTCACAAGTAAGCGCGCATAGCCTTATTCAATCACGATGGTCTGCCCGTTTTTGGGCGCGATGAAGGTGTGCCTGTCTACGCCTGCCTGCACCAGTGCATCCGCCAGATCTTTTTCCGGCTGATCGATGGCTTCGTCGGTCAATTGAAACGTGCCGAAATGCATGCCAATGCTCTGGCGCGCCTGAAGGTCAAGATGTGCCTGCACCGCGTCTGATGGGTTCATGTGTTGCATTTTCATGAACCAGCGCGGCTCATAGGCGCCAATCGGCAGCAGGGCAGCATCAACCGCGCCATAGCGCGCGAAAACATCGCTGAAATGTCCGTTATATCCCGTATCGCCGGCGAAATAGATCTGCCTGCGCGTGCCGTCGCGCAAAATCAGGCGCAACAAAAACGCGCCCCACAGGCGGCGGTTGCGGTCATGCAGGCCGCGCGCTGACCAGTGCTGGGCGGGCAGGGTGACGATTTCAAGCTGCGGGGCGATGACGTAGGTTTCGTTCCAGCCACATTCCTGCACGCGCCCGTCGCGTTGTGCGGGCACAGGCAATAGATCTGCATTGCGCAACGGCGTCAGATAGCGCGGTGCATGGGCATGTTCGATGGTGTCAAGGCTGGCGCGCTCCAGATGGTCGTAATGCGCATGACTGACCAATACAAGGTCGATGGGGGGCAGCGCGTCGATGGCGATGCCTGCCGCGCGGTGGCGCTTTGGCCCGCTGAAGCGAAACGGGCTGACGCGTTGCGAGAACACGGGGTCGGTCAGGATGTTCAGCCCCGCCGCCTGGATCAGCAGCGTGACGTGGTTGATCATGGTGATGCGCATTGTGGCGTCATCCACGCGTGGCGCAATGCCGGGGACGGCATTGTCGTCGATGAAATCCGGCCAGCTGGCGCGCGGGGATGTCAGCCGCCATTTCAGCACGTCGAACAGCGTTTTCTTCGCGTCGGTCGACGGATCGGCATTGCGAAAACGGGGTGCGCGCATGGGCATGTCCTTGGCGGAAGGGTGAGTAGTATGACTGACATAGAAGACAAGCGGTGCAAAGACAAGGGCAGGTAATAGTTAAAGCTTTGATTTTTAAAGGTAATATTAGATTGACTTATGGCAACATCAATTTATCATAACGTGTCATTCTTTCATTTCGAATCTGCAGGTCAGCAACGGCCATGTACGACTATATGTTCTATGGTGCCTCGATGTTTCCATCCAACGGCAATCACCTTGTTCGCGCGGTCAATAAGGGCCGCATGACCGCGATCGAGGCTGTCGACAAGCTGATCGACGGCGACCATGCCAAGGCCCTTGGCAAGCTGATGGCCATGCATGACAAGTTCAACGCCGATACGCGCAAGCAGGCATTCGACAAGGTCATCACCGCGCGCAAGCTCGACTGCTTTGTGGCGATGTACGAAAACGACGCCTATTCTAAGGGATTGAACACGGCGCGCCAGCGCCTGCTGATGCAACTGTTCGAGGCGGGCTGGCAGGAAGCGCTGGAGAAAACCTTTACCAACTGGTCGCGCAACAGCGTTGCCGATGTCTTTAAATTCGTGACGCTGGATCTGCCCGACGACCTGCGCCGCCGTACCATCGGGCGCGACGTAAGCGTTGCGGAAGAACACTTGCTCGACCATGCATCCAGGCAGGATTTGGCATGGATGCCCTATTTCCTTGATTTTGTCGAACCTTCGCCCAACGCCAACAAACTGGGGCAGCTGGCTGTCAATGTGTTGCAGGGCAATGCCGGAGATGCCGATGTCACCAAGGCGTTTGATCTGTTGCTGTCGCGCGGCATGAACGTCAACTACGACAACGGCGCCGTCATGGCGGCGGCTTTGGCCAAAGGGCGCATCGACCTTGCACAACAGCTCGTCGAGGCAGGATTTGAAGCCGCGCTGTGCAGCGCAACAGTGTACGAGCGCCTGTGTGCCAGCGGTGCGCCGCGCGCGGGCATTGATTTCATCAAGCAATTTACAGGCACAGCACCTGCCGATGCCCCCGCAACACAGGACGGCTTTACGCGCAGCGACGATTACAGCGTGTCATGCGTACAGGCACTGCCGGGCGGGGGGCAGTTGACCATGATGTTCAATTTTGCCACCGCACAGCAGATCGTCATCGCGCAAATGGGCGAGCAGATGGCGGCACCCGCTGTCGTACCCTTCAGCCACATCGAAAACCGCCATTTGCTGGAAAAAGCCGCTACCGCTTTTGTCGCCGGCGGTGGCGACGCCGAACTAGCCAGCGCATCGGCGGCGACGACGCGCAAATCCCCGCTGGCCAAGCCGCACGCGGCGGGAGGTTAGACATGGGATGGTTTGGTCCCAATAAACAGGCAATCGCGCGCTGGCCAGATCTGACGCCCGAAGACGCGACACTGTGCTGGAAAGTCGCCAAATGCCCGTCAAGCGAGGAATTCAAGCACATCAACATCGCGATCGAGCAAAAGCGCTACGACGCGCTGGCCGAAATGTGCAAGCTGTCGGTCAACAACTATGCCCTGCGTCAGTTGCTGGTCAAGGCTTACCGCGCCAACGACCTGCGCGCGCTTGAACTTCTGGCGTCATGCAAATCCGCGCGCATCCTGCACAAGGATTCGCAAAGCGTGATGTTTGACAACATCGTGCAGGGCTCGCCCCAGTGGGGCGAAGGGTTCAGGATTTTCGTGCCGCTGTTCTCGTCCATATCGGCCAACAAGCTGGTCGACGCTATCGCCGATTACGACGATGCGGCCACGCGCCGCGACCTGATGGCCGTATTGTTTGCCGCGCGTGGCGAAGACACTGCGCGCATCATCACGCGTACGCTGTCGCACCACACCGCTCTGTTCGATACCGCGCTTGTCACCATGCCGGTTGATGCCGAAACGCCGTCGGTGCTGGCGGTGGCGGGGCTGGCGTTGCTGGAGGGCAAGAAGATACGCTCTGCACATGCGCTTGATGCGCTGATCGAACACGGCATGAACGTCAATCATGACCGCGGCGCGCTGCTGATCGCAGCCCTTAAAACCAACCGCCTGGCCGAGGCACAGAAACTGATCGACGCAGGCTTTAACCTGCCGTTGCTAGGCCACGGCGTGCTGGAAGCCGTCTATAGCCAGAGCGGCCAGCCCGAAGCCGTCGCCTTTATCGAGGCGCGCGTGGGCAAGATGCCCGCCCGCACCACGCCTGCGGCATTGGCGGAGGACGGCGGTTTTGTGCTGATGGCGCCCGATACGGTGGCGCGCAGCCTGCCCATGCCCGGCGGCGGCAGCTTGACCGTGATGTTCAATTTTACCCTGCGCCAGCAAATCGTGGTGGCGCAGCAGGCTGGCGCGCAGGTGGCGGCATCGGCACCCACCGTCATTCCCTTTGACGCCCTTGGCGCGCCGGATGCGCTGCATGCCGCGGCCGACGCACTGCAAAAGCTTGGCGGCGACGCCGCACTGGCCGATGCGGCGCAGCGCCCGCAACGCCGCCTGATCAGCGCCAAGCCGGCGGGAGGTGCCTGATGTTTGGCAACAAGCAACTGCCCCCCCATTGCGAAGATCTGCAGCCCGCGCAAGTCAGGCTGGTGCGTAAAATCATCAATTGCGAATACAACTACAAAGCGCGCGCCTATGCCCAGACGGCGCTCGATAAAAACTGGGGCGGCGTATTCGTCGCCATCGCCAAAAATCCGCGCTATCCCTATTCCGAATACAAACAGACGTTTTTCGAGCGCATGCTGCAATCGGGTGATCCTGCACTGGCGCTGGCGGTGCTTCCGCATTTGAACGGCCTGAAGGAAAGCCACCATGCCAGCCTGATCGCGATGGCCATGCGCGCGGATGGCCTTGTCGTCAGGCAGGGCATCCTGTCCATGCCGATTGCGCCCAACCTGCGCGCGGCGGCAGCCCTGTGCCTGATATGGGGCGAAGAGAGCGAGCAAAAGGGCGTCACGCCGTGGCTGTTCAAGTTGCTGGAGGCACCGACCAACCTGCATTACGACGGCGGGCTGTTGCTCAAGCGCGCCCTGCATGCCGAACGCTTTGACGTCGCGGATGCTTTGGTGCGTCTGGGCTTTGACCTTGCCGTCTATGCCGACGACATCAAGGCCTATCTGGTGGAGCAAAAATCCCCCCATGCGGCGCGCCTGTGGCTCGACAAGCATGCGCAGGCACCGGCGGCGGCAGTGCCTGCCCCGCAGGTTCTGGTACAGGACGGGCAGGGCTATCTGCGTAGCGGCGATTGCGCCAGCCGTGTGGACCAGCTTCCCGATGGGGGCAGCCTGACCACCGTCTTCAATTTTGCCACCTGCCAGCAGATCCTTATCGCGCATGTGGCGGGACAGACGGCGGCACCTGCCGTCACGCCGTTCAGTCAGATCGAAGGCAGCGTTGCCCTGTCCGACGCCGCTGCCGCCTTCGTCAGGCAAGGTGGTGCGCCCGAGCGGGTCTATGGCGTCACCATGACAGCCGCGCGTCCGGCGTTGCTTGAAAAACCCGCGCGGCTGATCGGCAAAGCCCCGTCTTCCGACTCACCCTGAACAGCGTCCGATTCCCTGCAAATATTGGCTTTTAAGAATATCGCCAGCAGCGGAATGGTGCATTATTGAAAATAAAACACCCTGTAATATCAAGGTTGAAATGTGAGATTATGAATAATGTCGGTTATGCTAGACCCACCCATCCATGCGTGGTACCCATTTTGAAGTTTCCACAGAGAAGACATAATCATCGCCCACCGCTGGCGACCACGATCAGTGGCCGCGATGATCACGAGAGGTGAAAGACAATGACGCCGGTAACACCCAAGAAGACGTTCCGCAGTGATATCCCCGTCCGCCGCGAGGCGGAGGCCGGCATGTCCGCGTCTGCCTATCCCTCGCATGCGCATGAAGAATCCCGCCGTCTGGTCGTTGGCCCCGGCATCCACCTGCAGGGCAATGTGTCGTCCTGCGCGCATCTGGTGGTCGAGGGCCGCATTGATGCGACCCTGCTGACCGCACAACGCATGGATATCCTGCTGGGCGGCCAGTTTACCGGTGTTGCCGACGTGCAGGAGGCCGTGATCTCCGGCCGCGTGGATGGAACCCTGACCGTGCATGGCCGTTTGTTGCTGCGCCCGGGCGCGCGCGTCACGGGCGAGCTGCGCTATGGCAGCCTGCAGATCGAGGCAGGCGCCCAGCTCCACGGCTCCCTGACCCCCATCAGCGCGCTGCGCGAAGCCGCCGCTGCCCAGCCCGAACCTGCCGCCATTGCGGCCCCGGGCGTGAGCAACGTTGAAATCCTTTTTGCCGAGCCGCCGCGCGTTGTCGCTGCCCCCTCGGCCGCGGACGACGAAGACGTCGTCGCCAAGCGCGAAGCGCCAGGCAGCTTCCGCCGCTATCGTTGAAACAACCGAAAGCTTTTATGCGTGACGACACAAACGTCCATTGCGATTTCTTTTGACCATGCCGCACTGGTGCAGCGCGGCCAGCGCTGGCTGATCCAGCGCGTCAAGCGCGCGGCAGAGCTGGTGCTGACCCTTGTGCCGCTGATGCTGTTGCTGGTCGGCAGTTGCAAGACGGCTGACTTGCCAGGTGCCTATGGCGGCTCCGCCGGCGCGGACCAGTTTCGCATTGCCCTGTTCCCCGATCAGGTGCGCGTGAAGGACAGCGCGCTTTACAAGCCCGCGCGCGGCTATGTGCAACGCGCGCGCACCTATGTATCGGGCGCGCCCGATACGCTTGAAATGCTTACCGCACGCGAAGTCGGCTATCTGTTCGGCAAGCCGCAGTGGCAGCGCAAGGACGCGATGGCCAAGGCCAACGTCTGGCAATACAGCAACGGCGAATGCGTGGTTGATTTCTACTTCTACGATGACGCCGCGCAAGGTGACGCACCCGCTGTGTCTTATGCCGATGTACGCCAGCGCAGCGACGCACACCAGCTGTCGGGCGATGCTGAAAGCGACTGCCTGCGCGCGGTCATGAAAATCTAAGCTTAAAGATTCTTGTCTTTGTAGGCGCAAAGATCGCGCACGACGCAGGTCGCGCAGAGCGGATTGCGCGCCTTGCACACATAGCGCCCGTGCAGGATCAGCCAGTGGTGCGCGTGGCGCAGGTACTGCGGCGGCACGGCTTTCAACAATTTACGCTCGACATCCTCGACCGTCTTGCCGGGTGCAAGGCCGGTGCGGTTGCTGACGCGAAACACGTGGGTATCGACCGCGATGGTCGGGTGCCCGAAAAAGATGTTGAGGACCACGTTGGCGGTCTTGCGCCCGACGCCGGGCAGTTTGACCAGCTCATCCATCGTTTGTGGCACCTGGCTGTGATGCTGTTCGATCAGGATGCGCGACAATGCCATGACGTTTTCCGCCTTGGCGTTATAAAGCCCGATGGTCTTGATGTGGTCTTTGAGCGCCGCAAGGCCAAGCGCGATCATCTGCTCGGGCGTGGAGACTTTCTTGAACAATGCGGCGGTGGCCTTGTTGACGCCGGTATCTGTTGCCTGTGCCGACAGGACCACCGCCACCAGCAGCGTATAGGCATTGGTGTAGTTCAGCTCCCCCTTGGGTTCGGGGTTGAGGGCGGCCAGCCGCGCGAAAAACTGCTCTCTTTTTTCCGGTTTCATCGTATAAATGAATAGCGCATTTACGGGGGTTTGCCATGACAAAAGTGTATGAATACGACAGCAGCGACAAGGCCGCAATCGCGCCACTGCTGCGTTTTGGCGTGGCGGAGATCAAGGGTGTCGGCCCTTTTATGATAGCGCTCAACGATGCCGGCCTGTGCTGGACGGGCATGACCGACAGCGTTGACAGGTTGCGCAAATTCTTTCCCGATGCTGTTTTGCTGCGTGATGACAAGGCCGTGCAGCCCCTGGCGCGTGAAATCGCGGCGCTGTGGGCGGGCAAGGTAAAAAAGCTGCCGGTACCGCTGGTGCTGGCGGGCAGTGATTTTGAACGTGCCGTCTGGTTGCGCCTGCTCAAAATCAAAAAGGGCTCAACGGTCAGCTATGGCGACATCGCGCGCGACATCGGCGCGCCCAAAGCTGTGCGTGCGGTCGGGACTGCCGTTGGTAAAAACCCGATCACGCTGGTCGTGCCGTGCCACCGCGTGCTGGCGCAATCCAAAGCCAGCCAGATGAAATTCGGCTGGGGCCCCAAGGCCAAGAAAGCCCTGCTGGCGGCGGAAGGTATTCAGATTTAAATCGCCAAAAAGTCGCGCAGGCTGTATTTGCCCGGCTTTTGATCGCGCAACCACATGGCCGCGCGCACCGCGCCGCGAGCGAAAATGGAACGGTCGGATGCCTTGTGGGTCAGCTCGACCCGCTCGCCCATGCCGCCAAAAGTGACGGTATGTTCGCCCACGATGTCGCCCGCGCGCATGACAGACATACCGATGCTGCCTTTCTCGCGCAGGCTGTGACCGTGATAGGGCGGGGAGATATGGGTGGCGGGGTCGACCTTGCGCCCCTTGGCCGCAGCATGCGCCAGCAACAGCGCTGTGCCCGATGGCGCATCGGCCTTGTGGCGGTGGTGTGCCTCGAACACCTCGATGTCGAAATCATCGCCCAGACGGGCCGCCGCTTGCTCGACCAATGCGGCCAGTAAAGTGATACCGACACTCATATTGGCGGATTGCAGCACGGGGATGGTTTGCGCCGCCGCGTCGATATCGTGCTGGGCGGCTGCATGAAAACCGGTGGTGCCGATGACCAGTGGTTTTTTATGGCGCGCGGCCAGCATGACGTGATGTGCCGTTGTGGCGGGCAGGGCGAAGTCGATCAACACGTCGCAGGTCTCAAAGGCGGCTTCGGCATCAGATGTAAAGGTGACATTTTCAACCGGCTGGCCCAAAACCTTGCTTTGTGCCGAAACGACGGCGGCGGCCAAGACCGCGCCGTCGGTGGCGGCGACCTCGCGCGTGAGCAACTGCCCCATGCGCCCGGATGCGCCCAAAATGCCGATTTTCATGCCGATGCCTCCGTGCCATACTTTCGTCTGCTACAGGGTAGCGTTTTTGGGGCGAAAGGGAAGAGCGATGAGCAAACAGCCGGGTCTGAAGGTATGGGCATCCCTGTGGTGGGGGCATGTCTGGCGCTATTTCTGGCGGGGGCTGGTCTTGCTGGTGATCGGTGTCGTGGCTTTAACAGTTGCGGGCGCGCTGTTTAAGTTGCTCAGGCTTCCCGAGTGGCTGATGCTTGTTGTCGTTATGCCTGTCTTCGTCGCCGCCTTCCTGTGGTGGTGTTTTAAAAATTATATCTACGCACTGGATGCGATGATGCGGCCCGGCCTGTCATTTGGAGGGTATCAGTTGAAATTCGTGCCCGGCGAGATGGGCGAAGACACTGTCACCGAGCGCCTGCGCGCCATGCGCTGGCTGTCGTGGGGCATGATCTGGCGCAACGGCCTGTGGGCCATTCCTGTCGCGATCGCCGACGAGCTTTACTCGCGCTTTGCTTTGCCTGCGCTGTTGCCCCCGTATCCGTCGTCGCTGGATGTTCTTCTCTTCGCTGCGCCGTTTAGTGCGGTTGCGCTACTGCTTTATGCGCTGATCTGGACACATGTGCTGAAAGGCCGTCTGGGTAAGGACGTCAAAGGCTATACGCTGCAGCTTGTGCCTGATATGGCGATGCCCGTTGCTGATGCTGCCAAAGCACCCGCGCCGCAACCGCAATGGGGCGGCAAGTCCTAAGGTATCGCCGGAATTAATCCTTCAAATCTTCCCACAGGTCTTTGACCTTGTCGAAAAATCCCGATGATTGCGGGCTGTTTTTCGATGCCGGCGTGTCGCCCGCGAATTCCTGCAGCAGGTCTTTTTGCTTTTTACTGAGGTTGACGGGGGTTTCCACCGCGACCTCGACGAACATGTCGCCGCGCGCATTGCTGCGCAGGACCGACATGCCCTTGCCTTTGAGGCGGAATTGCGTGCCAGTCTGCGTGCCTGCGGGCACGCTGACCTTGATGCGCTTGCCTTCGATGGTGGGCACCTCGACGCTGCCGCCAAGGGCCGCAACGGTCATCGCCACGGGCACGCGGCAATAAAGGTTCGACGCCTCGCGCTGGAAGAAGGGGTGCGGTTTAACCGACAAAAAGACATAGAGATCGCCCGCAGGCCCGCCGCGCAGGCCTGCTTCACCTTCGCCCGACAGGCGGATGCGCGTGCCGTCCTCAACGCCCGCCGGAATGGCGACGTTAAGGGTGCGCTCTTTGCGGATACGGCCCGAACCGCTGCAGTTGTGGCAGGGGGTTTTGATGGTCTGGCCAACGCCGCCACAACCGGGGCAGGTGCGCTCGACGGTGAAAAAGCCCTGTTGCGCGCGCACGCGGCCCGAACCTTTGCAGGTGGCGCAGGTTTCGGCCTTGGTGCCTTTTTCAGCGCCCGATCCGCTACAGCTCTGGCATCCTTGCCAGCTTGCGACCTTGATGGGGGTTTCCTTGCCCTTGAAGGCGTCTTCAAGGGAAATGTCGAGTTCATACGACAGGTCGGCACCACGGCGCGCACCATCGGCACCGCCGCTGCGCCCGCGCGCCTGTCCGCCCATGAAGTCGCCGAACATTTCCTCGAAAATGTCGGAGAAGTTGCCGCCCGCAAAGCCGCCCTGAAAGCCACCGGCACCGCCGCCAAAACCGCTGCGGCCCGCACCCGCGCCAAAGCCGCCGCCCTCGAACGCGCCGTGACCGAAACGGTCATAGGCAGCGCGCTTCTGGTCGTCCTTCAGCACGTCGTAGGCTTCGTTGATTTCCTTGAACTTCGCTTCGGCGTCTTTGTTCCCGGCGTTTTTGTCGGGGTGGTACTGCATCGCAAGCTTGCGGTAAGCCTTTTTCAGCTCGTCCGCAGAGGCGCCTTTGGCGACGCCGAGAACCTGATAAAAATCGCGCTTGGCCATGTGGCAGATAAAATCCGGTTATCGTGAAACGGGGAAAAGAGGCCGCCGCCGGATATTTGTT
Organism: Pseudomonadota bacterium; assembly: GCA_023444705.1. Lineage (GTDB taxonomy): Bacteria > Pseudomonadota > Alphaproteobacteria > Micavibrionales > UBA2020 > JAEXMB01. The sequence goes on from JAEXMB010000106.1 coordinate 10,380, forward strand.
TATCCGGCGGCGGTGATCTTTTTGCTTAGTGCTTGGTCTGGCGC
>JAEXMB010000050.1 GCA_023444705.1 Pseudomonadota bacterium
GATTACATCTCCGTGGGGGTATTCTTTTTATTCCTTACACATGCGCCTGCGAGGCGTTTTGCGATTTACGCGCAAAGTCTGCGTAGACCACGGTGTTTTCGCCGTTGGCCGCGCCTTGCTGGGTGAGGGGGACGTAGCCCTGGCCCATCAGGTGACGCACGCGCGCGCCGATTTCCTTGAGGTGGAAGGGGCGGGTGGTGATGGGGGCCGGTGCGTAGCTCGGCGTTGAAATGGTGTCCATCGCAACCGCGGCAAATCCGGTGACGAAGATGACTTGCAACAAGGGGTTTTCCTGCAGCGCTTTTTGCGCCAGCACGAAACCGTCGATACCGGGCATGACGACGTCGATCAGCAGGATGTCGTAGGTTTCGCGTGCCGACAGGCGCCAGGTATCAAGGCAGTTGTCGACCTGGGTGATCTGGTGGCCTTGCGCCTTGAGCGATTTGGCGAGGAATTCGGCGGTGGTCTGGTTATGCTCGGCGATGAGGATGCGTGCCATGAGAAACCCCTTTATCAAACCCTTGTTAATCCCGTTTTGCACTGTGTCGCCACAGCGCCCCTGATGAATTTAGTAGACCATGTTATGGGAATGAAAGCAAGGAATATTATGAAAAAATAGTTAATTTTACACGGCATTAAAGGTAAACGGGCATAAAAAATCTTTATTTATCAATTATATTTCTATACCGGTGGCCGTGCAAAAAAGTAACTGGAATATTAACGCCCCCGCATGGGCGGGAATCGCTGCGGGTAAAAATCGACATCGCGGGCGGGGTTTTGTAGCGTTGCGGAGCAGGCGACTCACCACAGGGGATGACGGCGATGGATCACGACAGCACAGCGGCAGCTCCCCCCTTGTTTGGCGCGTCCTTGCCCGCCGATGCTGCTGCCGCGCGTCAGGCTGTCTATGACGGGGCCGTATTCAAATGCGCGGCATCGCCTGCATCACTGGCACTCGCACAGCGTATGCATGCTGCCGTGCAGGGCGCGCTTGGCGCTGACATCACCTCTGTTCACACGCGCGCGTCGTTTGCGGATGTTTATCCCCCGCTCACCACGCTGCGTCAGCAGATCGCGGCATCCGATGACTGCCGCCGCGCGATGGCGGATGTGATGGCCGCACTTGGCTTTGATGCCGCTGAATTTTTATTCGACGATCTGCGCCTGCGCTGCGTGATGAACAACGGCCATCTTAACACAGGTGCCGCCAAGGCCTATGCCCTGCACCGCGACACGTGGTACGGCAACCCGCAAAGCCAGATCAATTTCTGGATCCCGCTGCACGATGTCGACGCAAGCATGGCGTTTACCTTCTATCCCGAATATTTCGCGCGCGCGATCGACAATACGTCGCACGGGTTTGACTTTCTGGCGTGGATCGAAAAGACCGGCTGGCAGGGCAGCAAGAACGTACCCGACAACGATTACCCGCGCGCAACGGCGCGGCCTGATGGCGGCGGCGTGACGTTTTCCGCGCGCGCAGGTGACGTGATCGTGTTCTCGGCAGCGCATCTGCATGAAACCACGCCCAATGCATCTGGGTTGACGCGCTTCAGCCTTGATTTCCGCGCTGTCCACCGCGACGACCACGCATCGGGCCGCGGTGCGCCCAATGCCGACAACGGCTCGCGCCCCGATGCGCTGCGCGGCTACCGCTAACGCTAACGGCATAGAAAAACCCCCGCAAGGCGGAAACCTTGCGGGGGTTTTTATGACAGGCTTGCGCGTGAAGATCAGTTTTTCTTCTTGGCGCGCACGGCTTCGATCGCTTTTTCAAGTTCTTCTGCCGGAACGGCGCCGCCGAAGAACTGGTCGTCAACCGTAAAGGCGGGCGTGCCGGTCACGCCGACGTCGCGGCCCAGAGCGATGTTTTTCTCCAGATGCACGGCGATCTCGCTGTTTTGCGCGTCTTTGGCGGCTTTGTCGACGTCAAGGCCGGCGGCCTTGGCAACGTCGCGCAGGACGGTGTCGTCGATCTGGCCGTTATGTTCCATCATCTTGCTGTGGAACGCGAAGTACTTGCCCTGTCTGTGTGCGGCCAGCGCCCATTCGGCCGCGGTTTTCGAGGTGGGGCCAAGGATGGGGAAGTCAACGAAGACAACCTTCACGTTCTTGTCGCGCTCGACCAGTTTTTGCACTTCGGGGAAGACGTGCTTGCAATAGCCGCAGTTATAGTCAAAGAATTCGACCACCACCACGTCGCCGTCCTTGTTGCCAAGGAAGGGCGCATCGGCGTCTTTGTAGAGTTTGTCGTAGTTGTTCTTGATGCCTTCGGCGGAACGTTCCTGCACCGACTTGCGCTGGTAGTTGTCAACGGAATCCATGATGACCTTGCCGTTGTTCATCAGGTATTCCTCGACGATCTTTTCGACGTCGGCCTTGGTCAGCGGTGCTGCTTCCTGGGCGTGGGCCATGCTGGCGATGCCAAGCGAGACGATGACAGCGATGGCGGCAAAGATAGCGGCCAGACGCGACAGGCGCTTGGGTGTGGCGGTGATGAGTGTCATGTGATGTGTTTCCCCTTGATCGTAACGTGGCACGTCCATGCGGATGGCGGTGCCGTGGTCGCATATATGTGTGGGAATCAATGCAGCCCCCCGCCGCAAGGTATTCCCGTTAACCATCCCCAGCATAGCGCAAGGGGCGTTAACAAATCATATACAATTTTAGAGATGGTGTGCTGTTACGGCAAAGGCAAGCGATCTCGACACTGTCAGGATCGCGTGCCTAGCGATTTTTCATCTTTTCCTCGCCCGCGGCGGCGGCGTCGAGGATGTCAAGCGCGCGCTGGCGGCTGGCGCCGGTCTTGGGCAGGGCGTTGAGCGCCAGATTGGCCTCGGTCCGTGCGGACTTGAACTTGCCCTGCAACAGCGAGCGTTCGGCCAGATGCAGGCGTGACAGGCCTTCCTTGCCCTGACGGCCATAGGCCATCGCCAGAAACTGGTGTGTCATCGACTGCTTGGGTTCGATCTGCAGCGCGCGCTGCAGCTGGCTGACCGCCTGGTCAAGCTTGCCGGCTTCCAGCAGCGCATGGCCGTAGGCGGCGGCGATCAACCCTGCCTTGGGCGCAAGCTCCGCCGCCTTGGCATAGGCGGTCAGCGCGGGCGTGACCTTGCCATTTTCAAACAGCATCTCGCCTTTGAGTTCGTAGAAATAGGGATTGTCCGGCTCGTCGGCGATGATGCCGTCGGCCAGTGTCAGCGCCTTGGGGATGTCGCCCTTGCGGTACCACGCGATGGCTTGTGCGTAGCGTCCGGTGGTATCGTTGCCGCGTTTCATCAATGCGCGGTCGGGCAGAAGGTAGGCTTCAAGCTTGGCCTGCATGCGCGCAAGCTTGGCGTCCCAGCCAGCGGGGATTTGCCCGTGGCCTGGCGAGGTTGCGATGATGTTGCGCAGAAAATCGACGCGGTCCTGACTGATCGGGTGGGTGCGCACGTATTCGCTTTGCTGGCTTTCGGGCAGTAGTTCTTGCGAGGCAAGTTGTTCCATGAAGGTCATGAAGCCCTCGACCGGCAGGCCAGCGTCTTGCAAAAAGCGCACGCCGGATTGATCGGCAGCACCTTCCTGAATGCGGCTGTGGCGCAGCATGCTGCGCAGGGCGATGCTTTGCGATGCGCTGGCGGCGGCCATCGCGGCCTCGCCCGACTTGGCGCCGATGGCGACGGCAAAGCCCAGCACCTGCGCGAGCCATGCCTGCGCGGTGAGGTTATCGGCCTCGATGCGCGAGCGCGCCAGATGGCCCGAGGCGATATGGCCGCTCTCGTGTGCGATAACGCCGACCAGCTCGGCCGGATTCTTCACCTGCATCAGCAGCCCGGTGTGAAAAAATATATTCTGCCCGCCCGCAACGAAGGCGTTGAGCGTGGGGTCCTGAATCATGATGATGCGCACGGTCGACGGCGACAGCCCCGCTTGCTCAAAGATCGGTCGGGCGAAGGTGCGCAGGGTGTCTTCAATCTCGTCGTCGCGGATGATTTGCATGCCCGCCGCGCGCGCAGTGACGGGGGCCAGCAGCATTGCCGCCAGCACCAGCATCATCATCGCGAAGCGGAGAGCCGTGCGCATTGCCTTGCGTCCTAGTTCATCTGCAGGCCGGTCGGGCTATAGCTGCCGACCATTTTGCGCGTGGCGTGATCGCGCAGGATGACGGGGGCTTGCGTGCCGCTGAACGCACCGGCCTGATCGGTCAGCAGTTTCAGCGTGCGGTTCTGGTCAAGCTTGGACAATGTATAAAAGGTGGGGCCAAGCGTGACCTCGCGCGCGCCGCCGCCGATGTTCTGGCGGGTGAAGATGCCGGCGGCATAAAATTTGCGCAGGGCGACGTCGGCGGTCCAGCCATTTGGCCATTTGGCGGTGTCCCAATCTTGCCCGGCCCATTGCGCGTCGTGATTGTTGACGGGGTCGTGGTTAGACACCATCGGCGTGAATTCGTAATAGTTCGGGCGCTTGATCATATAGTCGGGATAGGGGTTGAGATCTGCCGCCACAGGGCGGTTGACGGTGCGCTCCTCGCCCTGATTGTTCTGGTTCTGCGCTTGAGCGGCCACGGGTGCCAGCAGGGCGGCGGCAAGGACGGTGGTCAGCAACAGGCGGGTGGCGGTCATGAGGCGTGGCATGGGCGAAACATGGCTCCTTGTGGCGGTCAGATGAGATGCCGACATATATATAAGGCGATTTTAACCCTTTTGTGGGATAATGATAGCTGTGGGAAGCCGTTTTCGGAGGGGAAAACCAAAGCGATGCTGACACCGGCCTTGTCCAATGCCCTCAGCGGGCTGAACGCGCAAAAACTGCGCCTGAACGCCACCGCCAGCAACGTGGCGAACGTGTCGTCGGGCGGGGCTGTTCCCGGTTCGGCGCAGGCTCAGGCGGGCGCGCCCACGGTCTACCGGCCGCTACAGGTCAATATGACGAGTGTGACCACCGCCGACGGGCAGGGGGCTGGCGTTTTTGCTGACGTTACGGAAAGTAAAAACGGATTTTCTTTGAGCTACGACCCCGATGCGCTTGGCGCCAATGCCGAAGCTTTTGTTGCGGTGCCAAATGTCGACCTTGCCCAGGAGGCGGTCAATCTCATTGAAACAAAAGCACTTTTCAAGGCGAACGCCGCCGTCATCCGCACGCAGGAAGAGATGCTGGGCAGTCTGCTCGACACTGTCGGCTGAACGCTGTCTGGTTATTTTCCTGAATAGACCGAAAGTCCATTGACTCGTTTTTCCGGAACTCTATAGTTGGGGCACTTTTCCCCCACCCCCCAGAGTTAACCGGAGTTTAGAATCATGGACGGTAATTTCTTTCGCGACCTTTTCAACAAAATTGCTGGCCAGGTTGATGGCCAGGACCTGACCCACCGTGTTGTCCGCGCCGCTGGCGCCGGCGCCAAGGCAGCTGCCGAGCGCGGCCTGCAGGAATTCCCCCATACCTTCATCAAAGACACCATCGAGAACGCCTATGCCGGTCTCGTCAGCCAGGACCTGGCCGAGCAGATCAGCCTGAGCATCCGCTCCTTTGACGAAGGCAAGATCAAAGACGTCCTCGACACCGTTGTCGAGAAGATGAAAGAAGACCAGACCGCCGCCGCGCTGGCAAAACAGCTGAAAGAAATCCTCAAGCAAGCCGACAACGACCAGATCGAAGGCATGATCGAGCAGATCATCCCGAGCGACCGTTTCAGCGAGCGCATGATCTTCAAGGCGCTGTTCATGCAGGCCCGCCCCATCCTCGACGAAATGCGCGGTATGGATGAATTCGAGCTGTCCGAAAAAATCAAAGAACTGGCCGACACCATCCCGACCGATATCCTTGCGATGCAGGTTGGCGCGCTGACCCGCGAAATCACCCCCGAGCGCATCCTCGAGCAAGCGCACGGCGTTGTTGGCAAGCTGCCCTCGGGCAACGCAATCGCCGACATCGTCCACGGCGTTGGCACCTCGGCTGTCAAGCACTTCGACGCTGTTGCAAAATCGCGCAGCCTGCAGGAAGCCGCCAACGCGTTCAGCGCGCTGAAAGACGAAGCGAAAGCAATCGTCAACGGCCAGATTTCTGCCGATGAAGCAGCGAAAAAACCTGTCGACAAGAAAACCAAAGGCAACGACGGCTTCAAGTTCTAAGCCGCCGGCCCTTGGGTCGCACACAAGATACTCTTTCGAACTTACTTCCCTAGGTTCAAAGAGGTTGAAGAAGGGGCCCTGCGTGAACAGGGCCCCTTCGCTTTATTATATGGGCTGGCGCCTCTGTTCGCCCTTGCGGGCGCACAACCGGCGCGGGCGCCTTGCTCACCGCGAAACGTCCCTCAGCCTGTGCCGTGATTGCTGTTTTTATTTAACCGGGGCAGCGCATGTCGCGGAAGAAGCCCCAGGCGGCGCGCTCGCCTGCGATCTTTTGAATGTCAAAGGATTGCACCAGAACACCTTCCTGCTCGCGGTCGAGTTGCTGCACAATCGCGCCGGTCTGGTCGGTGATGAAGGACGAGCCATAGTATTTCTGCCCGTTTTCGGTGCCAACACGGTTGGCGGCGGCGACGGGGACGACGTTGGATGTCGCATGGCCCTGTTGCGCGCGGTGCCAGCGGTCGCGGGTATCAAGGGCGCTGTTATGCGGCTCCGACCCGATGGCGGTGGGGTAGAGCAACACGTCCGCGCCCAGCAGCATCATGCCGCGCGCGCACTCGGGATACCATTGATCCCAGCAGATGCCCACGCCGACCTTGCCCCACGGGGTTTGCCAGACTTTGTAGCCGGAATCTCCGGGGCGGAAATAGAATTTTTCCTGATAGCCGGGGCCGTCGGGGATATGCGTCTTGCGATAGACGCCCATGATGTCGCCGTTGTGGTCGATGGCGACGACGCTGTTGAAATAGCGGTGGCCGTCTTTCTCGTAGATCGAGGCGGGAAGGAACACGCCCAGTTCCTTGGCGAGTTTCTGAAACGCCACGGTGCAGGGATGCGTGTCGGCGGGATAGGCGCGCGCGAAATGTTTTTCTTCCTGCGTGGTGCAGAAATAATGGCCCTGAAACAGCTCGGGCGTGAGGATCACGTTGGCGCCTTTTTTCGCGGCCTCGCGGATGAAGGGGGTGATCTTTTCGATGTTTTGCTGGATATCGTCGCCAAAGGCGCACTGGACGACGCCGACGGTCAGTTGCTGCGTGGTCATGCGTGGATCTCCTGTTGGGTGATGCAGTGAAACGACCCGCCGCCGGTCAGCACATGGCGCGCGGGCAGGGCGACGACGCGGTGGTGGGGGAACAGCTGCGCCAGTTTTTGCCGCGCGTCCTCGGCCGAGGCGCTGCCGTAGCTTGGCATGACGATCACGCCGTTATAGATGATGTAGTTCATGTGGCTGGCGGCGACAGGTTCGCCGTCTTCGTCTGTGACCAGCCCGGGCGAGGGCAGGGTTGATACCTGCAGGCCCGCTGCGCGCAGGGCGGCTTCGGTCTGCGCGAAAATTTCCGCATTGGGATCGTCATCGCCAAAGGCCGACTGGCACAGCGCATGGCCGGGGGCGACAAAGCGCGCAAGGTTGTCGATATGGCCGTCGGTATGGTCGTTGGTCAGCCCGCCGTCGAGCCAGATGACGCGCTGTGCGCCGAAATCGTGTTGCAGGCGCGCGGTGACCTGTGCCTCGGTCACGGGGCCGTTGCGGTTGTCGTTGAGCAGGCATTCGCGCGTGGTCAAAATCGTGCCCGCGCCGTCAAATTCCAGCGCCCCGCCCTCGATCACATAGTCATGCGGAATGATGGCGACGGCGGCGGTTTGCGCCACGGTATCGCCCACGCTGTCGTCAAAGGGCAGGTCGTATTTGCCGCCCCAGCCGTTGGTCAGAAAGCGCAGCGCCTTTTTGGCGCCGTCGACCTTGGCAAAGATCGGCCCCGTATCGCGCAGCCAAATGTCGCCGAACTGCGCGGGCACCAGCGTGACGTTGGCGTGGTTGCACAGATGGTGGGCGCGCGCCAGCGCGTCGCTGCCGCTGACCAGTACGTTGACAGGGCCGGCACTGGCAAGGGCGCGGATCATCGCGGCGACTTCTTCCTGTGCGCCGGCAAGGTTGTCCTGCCACAGGTCGGCGTGGCTCGGGAAGGCGGTCCACATCGCCAGCATGGGGGCGGCTTCGTGCGGAATGTCGATATGCGGCGTGGCGGTCATGGCTGTTCCCGGTGTGAATCGTTGGCTCTGTTGCGAAAGATGGCACAGGCGCGGGGTAACGTCCAGAGATGTGCGCGGGGATCAGCGTGCCAAGGCAAGGTGGTTGGTGTCATAGCCCCTGAGCGGGCGTAACAGGTCGCCCTGCTTGGAATATTCGCGGCTGCTGTTGCTGTCGCAATAGAGCTTGGGCGACAGGTAATAGGCGCCGTCGGGGACGTTTTTATTAAGGAACTCCGCCACAAAGCGATCGACGGTATGGCGCAGCTCGGGGCTGTTGCAACCGTGCATGGTGCCTTCGGGGATGAAGGCCGTGTGTTCACGCTGCGGTGGTGTCGTCACAGGCGACGGTGCGGGCTGGCGCTTGAACAGCGCGTTGAAGATGGCGCTGATCGGCCCTTGCCTGCGGATGTCGCGCGGTGCGGCGGGCTGTGGCTGCGGTTTGAGCGGGCGCAGGTTGGGCGGTGTGTCGGTATAGGGTTTGATGAGCAGGCGCGTGCGCGGGTCGTTGATCTCGGGATCTTTGGCACGCACCAGATAGGCGACGATGGTGCCGCGGCGAATATCCTCGTGGACGAAGGCATCGAATTCGGCGCGGTGGGGCGACATGCACGACTTCCAGTGGCGGCCCGCCGACATGCGTGCAATATCGTCGGGATTGCGCGAGATCACCACCATTGTATCGCGCAGGCGCGTGGTGTCGTTGACATAGCGGGTATAAAGGAACTTGACCTTCTCGTTGTCCTGCAACAGCTTGCCGATGCGATAGGTGTTCTTGCCTGCGGCATCGGTGGCGTGCCCCTTGGCGTAGTCGGTGACGGTGTAGCCAAGCTGCTTGAGGTGGACGAACACGCTGGATTGCGTCGCCGACATCTCTTGCGGGTATTGGGTGGGTAGGTAAATCCTGTCGCTGTCGCCAAAGGCGGCATCAAGTACGTCGTGCTGCACGCGCTCCGCCGTTGCCTGATCGAATTTCTTTTGCTGGGCGGCGTCGAAATAACGGCCTGCCTGAATGTCTGCGGTTTCGGCGGCGATGGCGTCGCTGTCGCTGGCGGCCAGCGCCAGCAGTTTCGTTTTCGGCGTTTGCATGCGCTTGCGCTCCGCCGCCAGCAGATAGGCGACAAGCTCGGCGTGCAGATGTGTTTTGCCGGTATGTTCCACCGCGGCTTGCGCGTCGGCGGCGATGCGTTTCATGAAGGCGTCATGCAGTGCGCGCACGCGCGCTTGGGGCAGGATCATGTCGTTGTGTTCTGCCGTCGCGGACGTCATGCAGGGGCGTCCTCCGCGCTGTCTTCATCGCTATGACCGACGGCGATCAGCACTTCGCTCGTGCTATCCTCGCTGGCGGCGACATGGTCAAGACAGGCGATGATATCGGCAAAGGCCTCGTCAAGGCTCAGCGCATAGCCGCTCATATGGCGCTCGCTGCCCGTCAGCATCAGCGACCAGTCGACGGCGCCGTCAAATAACATGGTATCGCCGCTGTCGCGCAACTGTGCCAGTTGTGCGCGCTTGTCAGCCAGTGTACCCGGTGCAAAGGCGGCCTCCACGCGTTCCAGCGCGCCGTCGGGATTAAGCACCATCATTTCTGTGCCGGGATCGGCCATGTCGCATCCTTTTGCAATGGCAGGTAAATTGCAATTCCGCCCCCAATTATAAGGAGGAGCTGTTAATTTTATGTGAAAGAATAAAAATAATTATATTCAATAGGTTAGCAAGAAGGATAGACAGCCTGCCCCCTGACATCCTAGGATGCCCGCCATGTGGAGCGACATATTCATTATTGCAATCCTGCTTGTTCTGAACGGCTTTTTTGCAATGTCGGAGCTGGCCATCGTTTCGGCCAGCAAGCCCTTGCTCAAGCAGCGGGCGGCCAAAGGTTCGCGCCGTGCGGCAGCGGCCATCGCCCTGTCGGAAAATCCCGGGCGTTTCCTGTCCACCGTGCAGATCGGCATCACGCTGGTCGGCATCGTCGCCGGTGCTTATGGCGGCGCCACCCTGTCTGCCCCGCTCAAGGCGCAGTTTGACGCCATTCCCCTGCTGGCCGCCTATAGCGATACGCTGTCGGTGGCGATCGTCGTCGCGCTGATCACCTATTTTTCCGTGGTGATGGGCGAGCTGATCCCAAAGCAGCTTGCGCTGATCCATGCCGAAACGCTGGCGATGTTCGTGGCTCTGCCCATGCAGATGCTGGCGCGCCTGACCACGCCGGTCGTCGCGCTGCTTGAATATTCCGCCAAGGGTGTGATGGCATTGCTGCGCATCAAGCCGCAGGACGAGCGCATGACCGAAACCGAGATCAACGCTGTCATCGCCGAAGGCGTTGCCAGCGGCGCGATCGAGGAGGAGGAGCAAAAAGTGATCCAGCGCGTGATCCGCCTGGGCGACCGCAGTGTGACCTCGATCATGACCCACCGCAGCGAAGTCACCGCGCTGTCGCTGGCCGATGATGCGCAAACCGCGCTTGAAAAAGTCGCGGCATCAAATCACTCGCGCTTTCCCGTTATCGACGGCGATATCACCCGCGTGGTCGGTGTGGTGACAGCGCGCGATATTTTGCGCGCGCGCGCGACCGATTTCAGCGTTGCCAGCATCATGAACGAGATTTTGTACGTGCGCGACACCACCACCTGCCTTGACGCGTTGCAGATGTTTCGCGCGCAGGACGTCGGCGTTGCGGCAGTGATCGACGAATACGGCGCGTTTGAAGGTCTGTTCACCCAGGCCGACGTGCTTGAGGCCGTGGTCGGCATCGTCAAGTCAAACTATGACGGCGAGGAAGATTTGCTGATCGTCGCGCGCGAAGACGGCACCTCGTGGCTGGTCGACGGTCTGACGCCGGTTGACGAGGTCAGCATGAACCTCAGCATCGACGACATCGCCGGCGGCGATTACCAGACTATCGCGGGTTTTGTGCTGAGCCGCCTTAAAGTCAGCCCCGCCACCGGCGTGGCCTTTGACCACGGCGGGTTCCGCTTTGAAATCGTCGACATGGACCGCCACCGTATTGACAAAATCCTTATCACGCGCCATGTGATACAGCCACCGCTTGATGACCGCGAAAGTGAACCTGCATGAGCCTTGTCGCCCTGATCAAATCCATCGGCTATATGGGTGTATGGTCGATTATCTTTGCCGAGACGGGCATCCTGTTCGGCATCTTCCTGCCGGGCGACATGTTGCTGTTTGCGGTCGGTGTTCTGGCCGCACAGGGCGTTTTTGATCTGACCACCGTCGTTTCGGGCTGCTTTATCGCGGCGGTCGGCGGCAATATCCTCGGCTATGAAATCGGCAGCCGCCTTGGCCTGCCTTTCCTGCAAAAGCACAGCCTGCGCTATGCCACGCCGCAACATATCGAAAAGGCGCAGCAGTTCTTCAACCGCTATGGCCGCAGCAGCGTAGTGCTGGCGCGCTTCGTGCCCGTCGCGCGCACGCTGGCGCCGTTTCTGGCGGGCATCGCGCGCATGGACTATCAGGTTTTTGTCGCGTATTCGTTTATCGGCGGCGCGCTGTGGGCCGCGGGCCTGCCGATCGCGGGCTATCACCTGGCCGGCCTGATCCGCCCCGAGCTGGTGGACTACATCCTGTTGCCGGTCATCTTCGTCGTGATCGTGTTCATCATGGTGCTGGGCAAATACCGCCGCAAGCCCGACTAAGAGGCGGCTGGAAATCCCCGCAGAGTGCAACCCTAGCCGCCGTTTTTGGCGGCGCGTTCCTTGTCGCAATCAATCAGTTTCTGGCGGCGTGCCTCGATGATGCTGTAAAGGTTGCAGATGTAATTGCTCGCGGTCTTTTCGCACAGGAAGGGAAAGATGCCGTGCAGGATCAGGCACAGGGCGAAGAAGATCATCTGCGCGCCGGTCACCAGCGCAAACCACAGGTGGCGCCAGTAACATTCCCCCGCCGCCATCGGATGGGCGACGAAAAGCCGGTAAAGAAGCCCGCGCTGGGGCGGTGAAGAAATCTGTTCTTTCATGCGGGTATTGCACCATATCGCGGCACCGCTGGCAAGCCGCTTTGCGAATGTGCGGGCGTCAGGCATAATCGACAGCGCCGCTGGCGAAAGGATGTTCTCGATGCTGCGCAAGGCTTCATATTACGTCATACCGGTGCTGGCTGTGGTGTGCCTGCTGCCCTTTGTCAGTGCCGCGATGGCGCTGGTGCTGGGCATGGCGGCGGCACTGGTGTGTGGCAATCCCTATCATGATAAAACTTCTGTTGCGACGCGCAAACTGCTGGCGGTCTGCGTCGTCGGTCTTGGCGCGGGAATGAACCTTGTCGATGTCGCAACGGCAGGCGTGAAGGGCATAGGCTATACCGCCGCCAGCATCGCGCTGGTGATGCTGGCGGGAATGATATTGGGCCGCCTGTTCAGGGCGGAGCGCGAGACGTCTTTTCTCATCACCGTCGGCACCGCGATTTGCGGCGGCAGCGCCATTGCCGCCGTCGCGCCTGTCATCCATGCGCGCAGTGCCAGCATTTCCGTGGCGATGGGCGTGGTTTTTACGCTCAACGCGCTGGCACTGCTGGTCTTCCCTGCGATCGGGCATGCGCTTGATCTGCCGCAGGAAGCCTTTGGCCTGTGGAGCGCGCTGGCCATTCATGACACCAGTTCGGTGGTGGGTGCGGGGTTGCATTACGGCGCGCGCGCGCTAGAGGTCGGCACCACGGTCAAACTTGCGCGCGCGCTGTGGATC
>JAEXMB010000051.1 GCA_023444705.1 Pseudomonadota bacterium
GAGGTTGCTTGTCGTGAGGTCTAACGCGGCAAGAAGCTTTTCGGTTCCTGCAGCGGCCCGGTCGGCAGCCAGATAGCCCACCAACACAGACAACGCGGCCGCCGCTTTAGGATATTCGCGGCCAAACGTTTCCAGCTCATTAAGGGCGAAATCTGCCGTATTTTCAACCTTTTCCATTATCTTTTTTTGCCATCTGTAGGCCCGCCACAGCTTGTAAGCCTGAAGGCCGTGGGCCAAACCAAGGCAAACTGCGGCGGCAAGGGCGGTCCCGAGACAGAAAAAGAGGGTCGCTTGCTCAAGAGGATATGTTTTTTCCAGCCAGAACCAGCCGCTGGCAAGGCCAGCGAGGACGGCCAGAACCCCCAATGCCACCCCTGCCCGATGCAGCCAGGTCGGAGCGGCAGGCTGCTTTGGGCCGCCCAGCACCATAGAGGAGAGGGCGGCCAAAACAGCAGGTTGCATAAGAAGCGCACGCCACATGGCGATTACTTCCGTCCGCCCATCAGCAGGCTCAGCAGGATGCCGGCGCCGAAGGCGATCGCAAGGCTTTGTGCGGGTTTTTCACGGATGCGTTTTTCAACGCGTGCCATGTTTTTGGTGCCTGCATCCTTGAGGTATTCAAGGCGCTCGGCCGCTTCCGCACGCAGTTTGGCGGCGTTTTCAGCACCGGCCTCGACCGCATGGTGGGCCAGATCGCTGACGTCGCTTTTCAGATTGTTGATGTCCTGGCGCAGGTTTGCGACAGCGGGTTTGGAAGGCATGGTGGGTTTGTTGTTGTTAGTCATGAGGTTTCTCCTTTGCGGCAAAAAATCATATGCAGTGGTGTCTTGTACCTAGGCAAACGCACCGCACCATGAATGGTTCCCATGCAAAAACCGCCGGTTTTCTTGAACCGGCGGTTTTTTTGCATTTTGCGGCGTTTTTTAGCTCTGGGAGGAGAGTTTTTCGACCTGCATATTGATATTGCCCACCGAATCCGAGATCCGCTGCGCGGTGGCGGAAATCTCGCCGGTGACGGCGCTTTGCTCCTCGATGGCGCCGGCGACGCCGCTGACGTACTGGTTGACCATCTGCGCTGCCGCAGTGACATCACCCACGCTTTGCGCCACGCGCTGGGAAATCGTCTGGATGCCGACGATTTGCTCGTTGATGTTGTCGGTGGCGTCGCTGGTCTGCTTGGCAAGGTTTTTGACCTCTGCCGCGACGACGGCAAAACCCTTGCCGGCCTCGCCCGCGCGCGCGGCCTCGATGGTGGCGTTGAGCGCGAGCAGGTTGACCTGATCGGCGATCTCGCGGATCAGCTTGACGATTTCCTCCATCGCGCGGGAATTATCGACCATCTGCTGCGTGGCGGATGACGCTGCCGTGGTCTTGCCGGTAATGTCGTCGACAGCGGCCTTTGACAGGGTCATGTTCTTGCTGATCTCGCCGATGGATGCCGACATTTCCTCGGCCGCGGCGGCCAGCCCCTGCACATTGCCGAGCGTATGGCCGATCTGGTCGGCCACGGTGTTGCGGATGGCGGTTTTGGTGGTGATGTCGGTTGCGAACTTGACCACCTTGAACGGCTTGCCGTTCATGTCGAGGATCGGGTTATAGGACGCCTGGATCCAGATTTCGCGCCCGCCTTTGCCGATGCGCTTATATTCGCGCTGGTCGAACTGGCCTTGGCGCAGATTGTCCCAGAAGTGTTTGTATTCGTCGCTACGGGCATAGGCCGGGTCGACGAACATGCTGTGGTGCTTGCCCTTGATCTCGTCAAGGCTGTAGCCCAGTGTTGCCAGAAAGTTCTGGTTGGCGTCGATGATCGTGCCGTCGAGGTTGAAGTGGATCACCGCCTGCGCCTTGCCGATGGCGTCAAGCTGACCTTGCGTATCGGCGTTGCGCAGCTTTTGCTGGGTGATGTCGGTTGCGTATTTGACGACCTTGAACGGCTTGCCGCTCATGTCGAAAATGGGGTTGTAGGATGCCTGGATCCAGATTTCGCGCCCGCCCTTGGCCAGACGCTTGTATTCGCCGGCGTCGTACTGGCCGCTGCGCAGCTTGGCCCAGAATTGCTTGTAGGCGGGTGACTGGGCATGGTCGGCGCAGGCGAACATGCTGTGATGATGGCCTTTGATTTCCTCCAGTGTGTAGCCGACAGCATTGAGGAAGTTTTCATTGGCGTCGAGGATGTTGCCGTCAAGGTCGAAATGGATCACGGCCTGCGATTTGGCGATGGCGTTGATCTGCCCGCTTTCATCGGCGGCATGCAGCTTGGCGGCGGTCACGTCGGTTGCGAACTTGACGACTTTGATGACGCGTCCGGCACTGTCAAACACCGGATTATAGGTCGCCTGAATCCAGATTTCGCGCCCGCCTTTGGCCAGACGCTTGTAGGCGCAGGAGTCAAAACGCCCTGCGCGCAGATTGGACCAGAAATCGCGGTAGTCCTGCGACTGCGCATAGGCGGGCTCGACAAACATGCTGTGATGTTTGCCCTTGATCTCGTCAAGGCTGTAGCCGACGGCGTTGAGGAAATTGTCGTTGGCGTCAAGGATGTTGCCGTGCGGGTCAAAGTGAATGATGGCCTGCGATTTGTTCAGCGATTTGAGTATGGCTTGAGGTTCGCTGGTTCCGAAACCAAACGGCATAGTGTAGTTCCTTTCATATATGCAAGGACGCGGTTTTTGAAACGACATGCCGCAACTGGTAATCCCCCCGGATGCGCGGCATAGATACATTTTAGCTAAAAATGATAACAGGAGATTAAAGCGTGCAACGCCAGTGGCGTTGCGTGACTGCGCCTGTATGCGCAAATCGTCAGAATGACAGGCTGTCTATGTGATGTTTTTTCGCCAAGTGCTTGTGACGCCTTCATGTGCATCTGCACGTAAATTTGCGCACCTGCACATGCGGGCAGGCGCAAATTTTTTTTTTATGCGCTCACGAAAACTGGCGCCACCAGGCGATGAGCAGACGCTTTTGCTCGAGCAATTCGCGGTAACGTCCGCGCGCAGCCGAGTCGTTTTCCATCAATGCCCGCACAGCTTTTTCCTGCTCGGGGTCGAGCGCGCCATCGACAAGGGCCTGCAGGTCGATGTCGCTGATGGCGGTGCTATGGTGCGCGGTAGCTTCGATATGCTCGACCGGCCGGTCGGTTTTATCTGACGGGCGGCGGGCTTCTGTGTAGTCGTCGTTTTCAGTCACGGTCTGGGTGTCCTTTCAGCTTTTGGCCGTCTGTGACGCCCCCTTGCTATGGGGTCAACGTATTATATCCCCCTGTAGTTCCCTGATATCGCACAGTAATCATCGCGGAGCTGCATGTCAAAGATGCGGAACTATCGGCCGCATGGCGGCGTTGGTAGGGGCGAGACTGCATGAAAACCAATAGATAGGAGACGTAAAATGCTTCAATGGGCCTTGACCTTCCTGGTGATCGCACTGATCGCCGCAGTACTGGGTTTTGGCGGCGTAGCCGTTATTTCGGTCGAAATTGCCAAAATTCTTTTCGTTGTATTCCTTATCCTTTTCGTGATTGCGGCGCTGATGCACGCATTTCGCGGCAAAGCACCGCCGGTCTAACCACCCCTCGGGGTTAGATTGGCACATGCGCAAATGACCCTTTGCGTATGCGAAAGAGGCGCTGCTCACCCCGGCGCCTCTTTTTCGGCCTTGTTTGGGGTATTTTAATACCATGACATGTCTGTGAGCATGACAGGCAAAATCAGTGTCGTATGGGGTTAAACCTCGCTTTTCGCGCCATATAGCGTTATCCTGATCTAATAACGTCATTTCAGCTGAAAAGCAGGTATCAGGGTATGAAAACCTATACGCGTAACTTTGTGGTGTTCACGGTGTTGCTCGCGCTTTGCGCGGGGGGGCTTGGGTACGGGTTCTACAAGGGCAAGGTCGAGATCGAACGCGGCACCGGCTGGGTCACGCATAGCTATACCGTCATCGCCAATACCTACGAGCTGTCGACGTTGCTCGAGGCCATGCTGGCCGCCAACCGCGGCTATATGGGTACAGGCGAAAGCACGTTTCTGGACGAATATTTCGCGCACAAGGAAAAGGTCTCTGAAACGCTGGCGCAACTGTCCAAGCTGGTCAAAGACAACCCCTCGCAACTCAGCCGTATCGAAGACGCGCGCCTGAAGTTCACCGACTTCACCGACCGTCTGGAAGCGCGCGCGGCCGCTCTCGACAAACAAGTTGTCAGCCGCCGCAAGATGCCGGACATCGATAATGTCAACCGCGTCAAAGAAGACCTGCGCAGCCTCAATTCCGCCATCGTCACCGAGGAATATGGCCTGCTCAACGCGCGCGTCGCCTTGCTCGACGAAAAGCGCGAGGAATACATCAACAGCATGCTGCTGGGCGGCGTGATGACCATCTTGTTGCTGGCGCTGATCAATGCCTGGACCCTGCGCGTGCAGGAACGTCAGGGCCGCCTGACGCAGGATCTGGATGTGATGAAGGAACGTCTGGCGCTGGCGCTCAAGGGTTCGCGTGACGGTATTTTCGACTGGGACATGATCACCAATAATTTCTACTGGTCGCCCGAATACAAGCAGATGCTTGGCTATGAGCCCGAGGAAATGGAGTCCTCGCTGGTCAACTTCAACCGCCTGATCCATCCCGACGATCACGAGGCGATGTGGGAAAAATTCCGCCAGTATGTCGAAGGCAATATGTCGGAGTTCATGCACGTCTTCCGCATGAAGCATAAATCCGGCCGCTGGGTCTGGGTGCATTGCCGCGGCAAGGCGCTGTTTGACGATGCCCGCAAGCCGCTGCGCTTCGTCGGCGCGCACAGCGACGTGACGGCGATGAAAGAGGCCGAGTTGCAACTCAAGAAAGAGCGCGAGCGCGCCGAGGTCGCAAGCCAGGCCAAGACGACCTTCCTTGCGCATATGAGCCATGAGATCCGCACGCCGCTGACCGCGATCAGCGGTATCGCCGAGATTTTTGACCGCAATACGGCCAATCTAGACGACAAGCAGAAAAAGCTGGTCAGCACGCTCAACAGCAGCACGCGCGTCCTGCGCGAGCTGATTACCGACATTCTGGACTTTTCCAAGATCGAGAACGGCGATCTGGAACTGGACGAGCGCCAGTACCCTGTCGACAAGCTGTTTGAAGAAGTCATCAGCATGATGTCGCTCAAGGCCAATGAAAAGGGCATCAGCTTCGTCTGCGATTACTCGTCCTACAAGGGCAAGCGCCTGTTCGGCGACCAGCCGCGCCTGCGCCAGATCCTCATCAACCTGGTCGGCAATGCGATCAAGTTCACTGACCAGGGCGGGGTGACCGTTCAGGCGATCGAAGAAGACCGCGACGGTCACAAGTGGATGCGCGTGGACGTCAGTGACACCGGCATCGGCATCGCGCCTGAAAACCTTGACCTGGTTTTCGAGCAGTTCAAGCAGGCAGACAGCTCGGTATCGCGCAAATACGGTGGCACGGGGCTTGGCCTGCCTATCTCGCGCAACCTCTCGCGCCTTATGCAGGGCGATATCATCGTGTCGAGTGCGCCCGGCAAAGGGTCGACCTTCTCGCTGCTGATCCCGACCAAGGTCGCGCATAGCGGCGAAGTTGTTGATCATGTCGCCGACGCCAACGTCATGCGCAAGACCAACGACCGCATCAAGGCGGCGCTGACGGGCAAGAACAAGGTGCTGATGGTCGAGGATTACGAAGGCAACATCGTGGTGCTGAGCTATATCCTGGATGAAATCGGCTGCGAATACGACGTGGCGCGCAACGGCCGCATCGGTGTCGAGCAATGGGAAACCAACCATTACGACATTATTCTGATGGACGTGCAGATGCCCGAGATGGACGGTTTTGCCGCGACCAAGCGCATCCGCGAGCTTGAGGCCGAGCGCAGCCTGCCGCGCACGCCCATTATCGGCATGACCGCGCATGCGTTGGTTGGTGACAAGGATAAATGCATTTCCGCCGGCATGGACGCCTATCTGCCCAAGCCGATCGTGGAAAATGATCTCAAGACAACGATCCTGTCCTTCCTCAAGGACAGGGACGTTGCGCAGGTTCACACCGGCTGATCTTTGCTGTCCTCGTAAAAAGAAAAAGGACATACCGCAGATAACGGTATGTCCTTTTCTTTTTGGCCGCCCTGTGCGAGGGGTCGAGGGTGAGGGGCGGGCGGCGCTGTTCTGTGACGGGACTTACGCCGCCATGCGGTTGTTGATGCTGCGCGGAAAGCTGCGCTTGGCGGTGGTTGCGTTCTTGATGCTATCGTCGAGCAAGGCGGCAGGGGTCTTTTCAACCTGCAGTTCGCGTTGCAGGGCGTCACGCGCACGGCTCAGGCGCGAGCGGACGGTGCCGACAGGCAGGTCAAGGGCTTGGGCAGCTTCCTCGTATTGCATGCCGCGCACGCAGACCATGACAAGAATCTGGCGGTGTTCGGCGCTCAGGCGCTGCATGGCAGCGTTAACGATTTTGAGGTCCATTGCCTCCTCCTGATTGGGGGCGACGCTCAGGCTGTCGATATAGGCCGAGGGATCGTATTGGGTTTCGAATTTCGTCTTGCGGCGGTATTGCGACACGAACGAATTGAACATGATGCGTGCCGTCCATTTGAACAGGTCGGTGCCGTCGGTGAACATTTCGTTCTTTTCCAGTGCGCGCAGCAGGGTGGCCTGAACCAGATCGTCCGCATCGGACTTGTTACGGGTCAGGCGCAGGGCGAATTTTTGCAGCTTGGGGGCTTCGTTAACCAGGGCAGAAGGATTGAACATGATGTGACTCCTCGTGTCAGTTGTGATCTACCTCCAGAATGCACCCTGCCTGTAAGCGCAGTTTTGCCGTCACGTAACCGCCAAGCAAAATCCTTGTTTCATTTTTGTAACAAAGCGGGTAGATTGCCTGTGTTCCGGTAACCCTTTATTATTTATGTGAAATAATGCCCAATAAGGCTACAGTCCTGAGCGTTGACGACGATCAGGCATTGCAGATCACGGTCGCCCATTACCTCGAAGAGGATGGATATAAGGTTCTGTCCGCTTTCAGCGGGGCGGAGGCTGTGGCGCAGGTGAAGGCGGCGAATCCGGATCTTGTCTTGCTCGATCTGGTCCTGCCTGACGAGGAAGGCTTTCGCGTCCTGACCAAGATCAAGGCGCATTGCAACGTTCCTGTTATTATTGTCAGTGGCAAAAGCGATACGACGGAAAAGATCGTCGGCCTTGAAATGGGTGCCGACGATTACATCACCAAGCCTTTTGAAATGCGCGAACTGTCCGCGCGCATCAAGGCCGTGATCCGCCGTGGCGAGCCCGCCGTGGCGCCCGCCGCCGTCAAAACGGCAGCAGGCGAACCGGCCAAAGACAAGGTCACCTTCGGCGATGGCTGGGTGCTTGACCGCCTGCAATACCAGCTGTTCGACAAGACAGGCGCATCGGCCGAGCTGACGGCGGGGGAATTCCGCCTGCTCGAGGCGCTGGCGCTATCGCCCAACCGTGCGCTGACGCGCGATTACCTGTTCGAGCTGACGCGCGAAAACGAATTCGACGCTTATGACCGCGCCATCGACATCCAGATCGGCCGCCTGCGCAAGAAACTCGGCGACGACCCCAAAGAACCCGCATTCATCAAAACCGTGCGCGGTGTCGGCTATATGTTCTGCGCGCCGCTGAAAGGCTGATTTACAGCGCGGCGCGCGTGCGTCGCTCGCCGACCAGCACTGCGACAATCCAGCACAACAGCGCCCAGGCGCCGCCGATGGCCCATCCGGCCAGCACATCGGACGGGTAATGCACGCCCAGATAGACGCGCGTCATGCCGACGATGCCCGCAATCAGCAATCCCGCGCAGACCAGATAGGCGCGCGTGCGCATGCCGGCGGCAAGTTCTGCTGTTACGGCGGCAAACGACAGGTACATCGCAAACGACATCAGCGCATGGCCGCTTGGGTAGCTATAGGTGTGGACATCGACCAGCGGCGCGACGATCGACGGGCGCGGGCGCGCGAACAGCGCCTTAAGGGCGAAATTGATCACTGTCGCGCCGATGCCGGAAAAAGCCAGCATTGCCAGCACGTCAAGACGCCGCGCCATCAGGCACAGGCCTGCCGCAAGCGCGCCGATCAGCGTCAGCACGCTATGGCTGCCAAGCGCGGTCAGGTCTTGCGCAACCATCGGCATCCATGCAGGACCGATTGGCGTACCGTCGGCGTGGCGCAACCACTGCATGACGGTTTCATCAAGTGCTTGTGTATCGCCTTCCAGCACATCGCCGGTCAGCTCGACCACGCCGCAGACGGCAAGTACCACGGCGCTGCCCGCCAGCAAAAGCAAATGGCGCTCCTTGACCAGCTTGAACAGGGCAGGCTGATAGCGCGCCCAGACACGGCCCAGTCGTTGCGCTTGCGCGGTGATAAACGGCATGTTCATGAAGCGGCACCAGAGAAAATAGCTCGGCATAAAGACTGCTTACAGTTTTATCCGTGGCGTCTGGTACGGTCAAGGCGAAGGAGCGGCAATCAGGCCGCTTTGATATTGACCGCACAGGGCTGCAGGCGGTCTTGTGTGATGTCAAAAGTGACGCTCTGGCCTTCTTGAAGCAGGCGCAACCCGGATGCTTCGACATCTTTCAAATAAACAAAGACATCGGCCACGCCGTTATCCTGCTGGATATAGCCAAACCCGGCGAGTTCGTTAAACCATTTGACGGTGCCCTTCAGCATATATGCGGCCTTTTGCATGATCGTGTTCACGTCCACATGACTGTGGACGTGTCGAAGTAACAGCGATGGCCTGAGAAAATGCCTGTGCGCGGCGGCAACTTGACAAGTCAAAACTATGAAGTCTCGTATCTATCAAGTGTAGTCCAATAAGATGTAATAACAATGAAGATAACGTAAAATTTGAAACGCCGCTGATATTGCCGGGTTATCTGGCAACGATTGACGTTTTGAATGAAGCGCGGCGCAAGGGAAAATGGTGCCGATGATAGGATTTGAACCTACGACCACTCGCTTACGAAGCGAATGCTCTACCACTGAGCTACATCGGCAACGCGCAGAGAATACGTCAGCTTTGGCGCTTTTTCAAGTCTGATTAATTGTGTGTTTTCAGCCGCTTGCGCCCCCTTGTCGGCGGCGCTGGCGCATGTCACTCTAATGGCATGAAAAAACAGCGCACATATCCCCCAGCCAAAACAACCGCCGCCGCGCCCGCGGCAGGCTTTATTGACACCCATCCGCAGGTCGAGCGTATCGAGGCTTTTGTCGTCGATGTCAACGGTGTGGCGCGGGGCAAATCGCTGCCGCGCGACAGCGCGGGCAAAGTCTTCAAGGGGGGCGTGCGCATGCCTCGCTCGTCCTTCGCTTTTGACATTTGGGGGCAGGACGTGATCGGTGCGGGGCTGGTGGCGGAAACCGGCGATAACGACGGGCGGTGCGTGCCGGTCGCGGGCCGCACGCATCTGATGCCGTGGGCAACGCGCGGCAAAAAGCAGCAAGCGCAATGCCTTATGACCATGCAGGACAAAGGCAAGCCGTTCTTTGGCGATCCGCGCACGGTGCTGGCCAATGTGCTGGCGCGCTACCGCAAGCGCGGCCTGACGCCGGTGGTGGCGCTGGAGCTTGAATTCTATTTAGTCGACGCGCAGCCCGACGATTTCGGCCGTCCGCAGCCGCCGCGCAACCCGAAATCAAAACGCCGCGCGCATCAGGCGCAAACCTATGGCCTGGCGGAAAGCAGCGATTTCGCCGCCGTACTTGACGACATCGCTGATGCCTGCGCGCAACAGGGCATTCCTGCCGATACCACGCTGTCGGAAAACGGTCCCTCGCAATACGAAATTAACCTCAATCACCGCGCCGATGCGCTGGCGGCGGCGGACGACGCCATTTTGCTCAAGCGCGCGATCAAGGGCGTTGCGGCCCGCCACGGCATGCTGGCAAGCTTCATGGCCAAGCCCTATGCGGCGAAATCGGGTAGTGGCATGCACGTGCATGTCAGCGTGATCGACCGCAACGGTAAAAACATTTTTGCGGGCAAGGATGCCAAGGGTGCGCCCGCGCTGCGCCATGCCATCGGCGGTATTCTGGCCTCCTTGCGCGACAGCACGGCGGTGCTGGCCCCGCACGCCAATTCGTATCGCCGTTTTCGCATCGGCAGCCATGCGCCCACCACGCTGACATGGGGGTATGACAACCGCTCCGCCGCCTTGCGCATCCCCGACAGCACGCCTGATGCCACGCGCATCGAACACCGCGTGGCAGGGGCTGATGCCAATCCGTATCTGGCGCTGGCCGTCATTCTTGCCGGTATGCTCGACGGTATCGAGAAAAAAATGAAGGCGCCGCCCGCGCTGACCGGCAATGCCTATGAAAGCACAGCCGCGCACCTGCCGCGCCGCTGGGACGAGGCGCTTGACCTCTTTGCGCGCAGCACCTTTATCGACCGCGCCTTTGGCAAGGCTTTCAAGAAAATGTTCCTTGCCTGTAAACAACAGGAAAAAGAGCTGATCGACGCCGAGATCAGCAGCGTCGAACATGACGCCTACCTGCGTGACGCATAAGGATTGATGACATGGGATTGCTTGGACCTGCCGACCTGATCACGGGCAGCACATATGCGCCGACCTATTACGCGGCGACGCTGAACGCGCAACCGCACCGCCCGGCACTGGCGGGGCGGGTCACCTGCGACGTCTGCGTGGTCGGGGCGGGGTTTGCGGGTATTTCGACGGCGCTGCATCTGGCCGAAAAAGGCTACAAGGTCGTGGTGGTCGAGGCGGTACGCGTGGGCTATGGCGCGTCGGGGCGCAACGGCGGGCAGATCGTCAACGGTTACAGCCGCGACGACAGCGTCATCCGCGCACGCTACGGTAACGATACCGCCGATGCGCTGCTGGCGATGAGCCACGAGGGCGGGGACATCATCCGCGAGCGCGTAGCGAAATATAACATCCAATGCGCGCTCAAACCGGGCGGTTTCTTTGCCGCCTTTACGCAGGCGCAAATGGATGACCTCAAGGTGCGCGCCGACAGCTGGCAGCGCGCGGGCAATACGACGCTACAGCTGCTCGACGCCGCACAGACGCAAAACGTCGTCGGTACCGATCTTTATTGCGGTGGCTTGCTTGATATGCGCGGCGGGCATTTGCATCCGCTGAACCTTGTCACGGGCGAGGCGGCGGCATTTGAAAACCTTGGCGGCGTGATTTACGAGAACAGCCGCGTGACCGCTATCGACACCGGCGCCAATCCCGTCGTGCGCACGGCGGGCGGTGAGGTTGCGGCCAAGCATGTGGTGGTCTGCGGCAACGCCTATCTGGGCAATGTGTTGCCCAAACTCAGCGGACGCATCATGGCGGTGAGCAGCCAGATCGTCACGACCGAGGTGCTGGGTGCTGATGTCACCGATAAAATGCTGCCGCAGGATTATTGTGTCGAGGATTGCAACTTCCTGCTTGATTACTACCGCATTACCGAGGACAAGCGCCTGCTGTTCGGCGGCGGCGTGGTCTATAGCGGGGCCGATCCTGCCGATGTGCGCAAGCGCCTATATCCGCATATCGTCAAAACCTTCCCGCAGCTTGACGGCGTGAAGCTTGATTTTGCATGGAGCGGGCATTTCGCGCTGACACTGACGCGCCTGCCGCATGTGGGGCAGCTCAGCGATACGGTGCATTTCATTCAGGGTGACAGCGGCCACGGCGTGACCACCACGCATCTGCTGGGCCGCCTGACGGCTGAGGCAATCGCGGGTAACGCGGCGCGCTTTGATACTTTTGCACATATGCGCAACTATCCCTTTCCGGGCGGGCGCATGTTCCGCGTGCCGCTGACGGCGCTCGGGGCGTGGTATTACGGCCTGCGCGAAAAGCTCGGGATATAAAGAAATCAGGCTTTGGTCAGGGTGACGGTGGTGACGCTGTCGCTGTGGTGGATATCGCCGCGCAACACCAGTGCGCCGTTTTCGTGCGCCGCTTCCAGCACGGCCTTGTAGGTGACCATGCCCTTGGTGGGATTACCGTTGGCGTCGATAACGAAGGCGTCGCTGCTGCCGTGGCTTGGGTCGACGGTGGTCACGACCTCGACCTGATGGTCGTTGAGGATGGTGAACTGGCTCTCCCAGATAAAGCCGTTGGTGTCCTTGTGGAAGTTCATGCCGTTATGGATGGTGGTGCGGCCATCGCCATTGGGGATCAACGCCGGGCCGTTGACGGCATGGCTTTGCACGCTGTAGGTGCCGTCCAGAATGTCGAGCGTCAGCTGCATCAATCCCCCTGCACGGCAATCAAACCATACTTTTGACTCTCCCGGCAAGGATGAGCCGTTTTCATTGACATAATTAATGCAAAATACAGGGCTTCGCGTTGTTTTCAGCCGCCGCAGGCTTTATGTTGGTGGGCATACCATACAGCGCCGATTCACCGGCCCCGCATACCCGCCAAGACCCCAGCCCCAAGGACCCTTGCCCGTGGCCAAAACGCCCTCTGCCGATACCGAAACCTCCCACGGCGAATACCGCGTTCTTGCGCGTAAATACCGCCCGCAGAACTTCGGCGAACTCAAGGGGCAGGATGCGCTGGTGCGCACGCTGACCAATGCGATTGAAAGCGGCCGCATCGCCCATGCCTTTATGCTGACGGGTGTGCGCGGGGTGGGCAAGACCACCACGGCGCGCATCATCGCGCGTGCGCTGAACTGCGTCGAAGGCCCGACCGTCACGCCCTGCGGCGTGTGCGAGCAATGCGTGTCGATCGCGCAGGACCGCAACATGGACGTGCTGGAGGTGGATGCCGCGTCGCGCACCGGTGTTGACGATGTGCGCGAGATCATCGACAGCGTTCAATACGCACCGACTTCGGCACGCTACAAGGTCTTCATTATCGACGAGGTGCATATGCTCTCCAAGGCGGCGTTCAACGCGCTGCTGAAAACGCTGGAGGAGCCGCCGCCACACGTCAAATTCGTTTTCGCCACCACCGAGATCCGCAAGGTGCCCGTCACCGTGCTGTCGCGCTGCCAGCGCTTTGACCTCAAGCGCATCGGCGCCGACGTGCTGGGCGAATATTTCGCAACACTGGTCGCCAAGGAAGGCGTAACGGCGGAGCCCGAGGCGGTCAGTCTGATTGCCCGTGCGGCCGACGGATCGGCGCGCGACGGCCTCAGCCTGCTTGACCAGGCCATCTCGCGCAGCGCGGGCGGCCATGTGCTGGCTGAAGACGTGCGCACCATGCTCGGCCTTGCCGACCGCGCGCGCACGGTTGATTTGTTCGAGGCCATCGTGGGTGGCGACAGCGCCAAGGCGCTTGAACAGCTTGATACGCTCTACAGTGTCGGTGCCGATCCTGTGATGGTGCTGCAAGACCTGCTGGAGCTGACGCACTTCCTGACCAAGCTCAAGGTCAGCCCCGATCTGGCCAACGATCCCGGCGTGCCGGAAACCGAGCGCGTGCGCGGCAGCGCCCTGGCCAAAGGCCTGTCGGTGCCGTCGCTGACGCGCTGCTGGCAAATGTTGCTCAAGGGTATCACCGAGGTACAGCAGGCGCTCAACCCGCAACTGGCGCTTGAAATGATTATCATCCGCCTGCTTTACATCAGCGACCAGCCCACGCCGGGCGATGCGATGAAGCAGCTCAAGGACGGCACTTTCGCACCGGCAGGCGCGGGTGCGACTGCGGGCAATGGCGGTGGTTCCGGGGCGGGCTTGCCGCGCGCGCAACTGCGCAGCGTGGCGGGCGGTGCTGCCGCTGCGGTGGCGACACAGGCCGTGGCCGCACAGCCGCAGGAAAGCCAGCAGGCGGCAGTCGCTGTCAACAGCTTTGAAGACATCGTCGCGCTGGCCGCCGCCAAGCGCGAGATGATGTTGCAGTCCAACCTGATCAACGATGTGCATCTGGTCTCGTTTGCGGCGGGGCATTTGTCTATCCGCCTGCGCGACGGCGCCTCGCAAAACATCGTCGGCGCGCTGTCGAACAAACTGTCGCAGTGGACGGGTCAGCGCTGGATGGTCAGCCTCTCGCGCGAGCAGGGCCAGCCTACCATCGGCGAGCTGCGCCGTGCGGACAAGGACAACGAACGCGCCACCGTTCTGGCCCACCCTGTGGTGGCGGAGGTCATGCGTATCTTTCCCGATGCGGCGATCGCCAGCATCGACAATGAACAATAACCCCAAAGGATCACGACAATGGCAAATTTCATGCAAATGATGGCGAAAGCCCAGCAGATGAAAAGCAGAATGCAGGACATGCAAGAGCGCGCCGGCCAGATGGAGCTGATCGGCGAGGCCGGCAGCGGCGCTGTCAGCGTGCATATGAACGGCAAGTTCGACGTGACCAAGCTGACCATCTCGCCCGAAACCTTCAAGGCGGGCGATGTCGAAATGGTCGAAGACCTTGTTCTGGCCGCCATCCGCGACGCGCGCGCCAAGGCAGAGGCCCATATGGCGGGCGAAACCGACAAGATCATGCGCGAACTGGGCCTGCCCCCCGGCATGGGGCTGCCGTTTTAACAGCGGCGCATTTATTTCAGCACGGAGTTTTATGCGATGAGCAAATTCGATTACAGCCAGACGGGCCTGCCGTCCAATCCGCACTGGATGCTTGCGGTTGACCTCTGCCACCAGTGGCTTGGCACCAACATGACGATGTTCGGGGCGGAGCGCCACATCGCCTTCATGCATAACCAGCCTGTGGCCGCCGCCAAACGTGTGTTCGACAACTGCGACCAGTTCTCGCAGGAAAGCATCACCGTGCTGCTGCTTGGCCCCGCTAAGGGCGACCTGATCGAATCCGAAGGGGCGGAGCGCATGGCGCGCCACCTGTTTGGCGACCGCGTGGTCGACCTTGTCCACGTGCTGCACGACCCCGAGCTGCAAAAAACCGCCGATCCTGCGCTGTTGCGCGACGTCGGCCGCATCGTGCTGGCCGAAGGCATTTCGACGATGAACGACCAGCTGATCGGCCGCCAGCGCATCGACCGCCACCATCAGGTGCGCTGGGATATCCTGCGCCATCTGGAAGAACAGGGCCAGCGCATCGCCGGTGCCGACCCCGCGCTTGACGCGCTGTTCGCCGATGCGCTGGTACAGTCGCGCGCGGCGCTTGAGGCGCTTGACGCCGCCGCCGCCAAGAAACCGCCAGCGCCGCCGGCTGTCTGATGCGCCTGCTGACGTGGAACATCAATTCCGTGCGCCTGCGCATCGATCTGGTGCGCGATACGCTGAAAAAGCACAAGCCGGATGTGGTGTGCCTGCAGGAAACCAAATCGCCGGATGAATTCTTCCCGCGCGAGGCACTGGCCGAGGCCGGATACGTCCACCAGCATATCGCGGGCATGAAGGGCTATAACGGTGTTGCGATCCTGTCAAAACATCCCATCGGCACTGTCAGCGAGTACAAGCGCGTCGGCCGCGACGACAAGCGCCACATCGCCGCCGTCATCAACGACCCGGCAGGTGAATTCCTGCTGCATAACGTCTATATTCCCGCCGGTGGCTACGAGCCCGACCTCGCGCAGGAAAAATTCAGGCATAAGCTCGACTTCGTCGACGACCTGACGGCCTTTTTCAAGGCGCAAAAGCAAGGCAAGCGTCCCGTGGTGATGGTGGGGGACCTCAATATCGCGCCGCTGGAACACGATGTGTGGGATCATAAAAAGATGCTCAATGTCGTCTCTCACACGCCCATCGAGGTCGAAAAATTCGCCAATCTTGCCAAGGCGGGCGGCTGGTACGACGCCATCCGCCACTTCGTGCCCGAAGATAAAAAACTTTATACGTGGTGGAGCTATCGCGCCGCCGATTGGGACAGTGCCGACAAAGGCCGCAGGCTCGACCATATCTGGGTGACCGATCCGCTGAAAGCACGTCTGAAAAAGCAGCAGGTTTTGCGCGAGCTGCGCGGTGCCGTGCAGCCCAGCGACCACGTACCGATCATTCTTGATCTGGCGTCTTAACTTTCACACCACCCGCCGCGCTTGCCGCCGTGATAATCGCGGGCAAGGCCGGCTTTGATCAGGTGGTCGGCGGCCAGCGTGCCGTCGGTGGCCTTGACGGTGGCCAGCACACGGCCTGCGTATTTTTCCAGCTTGATATCGCTCAGCACGGCGCGGTTGTTGCGCAACAGGCGGCGTAGCTCTTCCTTGGCGGCCAGTGCTTTTTGCCGCTCGGCCGGGCATTGGCCGTGCAATTCGGGTGCGTCGATGCCTGCAATGCGCACGTCTGTGATGACTTCCTGCCCGATCCAGATTTGCACGCGCACGGCCAGTGTGTCGCCGTCCAGCACGTCAGTGACCTCGGCAAACAGGGGGCCTGCCATGCGCTCGGCGCGCGGGCGCGCGGCATCGGCTGCGGGGGCGGGCAGCAACGCGATCAGCAATATCAGGCAAAACAGGCGCGTCATGGGTGGAATGTCCTTTACAAACCTATCATGGCATGTACAATTTAAAGTTGCAAATGTAATTTTGTTACCCTTTTGGGTTGTTCGAAAATGCGGCGGATATTCTCGTTGTTCAGGCATACGGGCCGGCTTGGCCCCGTCACCGATGCGGCCTTTGCGCCGCTGGCGCAGGCGGAGCGTTGCCTTGATGCCTGGCTGCGCGAGGAAGGGCGCGAGATGACCGCGCGCCAGCGCCAGCGCGCGGCGGGCCTGATCGCGCGTTATTTCGAGAACGAGGATATGGTGAGCGACAAGCTGATCCTGTCGTTCCTGCATCACTACTCGGGCATGGGCGCGGTCGACCTTGAAGACCCGCAGGCCGTGCGTATGGAGCTTAAGGCCGTGCTGGACCGCAGCGCGCCCGTTATGCCAGCCGCGCGCGCCAGCCGCCTGCGCCTGCTGGTGGCGGTGGCCACGGGCATGCTGGCAATGGCAAGCGTGCTGGTGGTGTTTTACCTGTCGCAACAAACCCTGACGCAACAAGAACAGCAGCAATTGCGCGAGGCCGTTGCCATGCGGGCGGAGGCCAAAGGCGTTGCGCCCGCGACCATATGGGCCGATGTGAAACGTGATGCCGGCGTGACGCGCTATCAGGATATCCGCCGGTGGGATTTCGCGCGCGCGATGGCGCAGGCAGGCAAGTGATCAGGATTTCGATCGCGGGTGCGCGCGGTCGTAAATGGCCAGCAGCTGCGCGTTGTCAAAATCAAGATAGCGCTGCGTGGTCTTGAGCGAGGCATGGCCCAGCAGTTCCTGAATCGAGCGCAAATCCGCGCCGCCCTGCAGAATATGGCTGGCGAAACTGTGGCGCAACGCGTGCGGCGTCAGCGTTTCGGGCAGGCCAAACGCGCGGCGCAGGCGGCGCAGCTGCTTTTGCGCGATGCCTTGATTAAGGCGCTTGCCCTGCACGCCGTAAAACAGCGGGCTGTCGTCGGTCGGGGTGAAGGGGCAGGCGGCAAGGTAGGGCGCAAGGGCGCTGAGGATGATCGGCAATACGGGCACCAGACGTTCCTTGCGGCCTTTACCCATGACGCGCATGAACTCGCCCTGCGGGCGGTCGCGGTAATTGAGCTTGAGCGCCTCGTCGATACGAAGCCCCGCCGCATAGAGCAGCGTAAACAGCGCCTGATCGCGCAAGGTCACCCATTCGGGCTGGTCCGCCACGGCGGCGGGCGCGCTGATGGCTTGTTTGGCTTGCTCGGGCGGCAGGGCGCGGGGCAGGCGCTTGGGCTGTTTGGGTGTGCGCACATGGGCGATGGCGGGGTTGTGCAAAACGCCTTGTTTATCGAGCCATTTCATGAAGTGGCGCACACTGGCAAGGGCGCGGGCGCGCGTGGCGGGGCCCGCCCCATCGGCCGTGCGGCGCGAGAGAAAACTGCGGAAATCGCCAAGCGTCGTTGCGCCAAGGTCGTTGAGCGCAGGCGGCTTGCCGATGTGGCGCGTCAGAAAGGCGAGAAAATTGTCAAGGTCGTGACGATAGGCACGCAGGGTGTGATTGGAATAACGTTTTTCGACGACAAGGTAGGTCAGCCACTCGGCATATTTGCGACCGAGGTCGGTATCGATGGCTTTGACCGTGTCTGTCGTATCGCTCACGCGTTGATGTCCAGCCACAGGCGGAAGCAGCGCTCCACCACCTGCGCCAGAAAGCCGATCTGGTCGATCGCCTGGTCGGGCTGGAACATGTCGGGGTCGCGGCTGCCAAAGGCAAGGATGCCTGCCGGGGTCTGCGGGCTGATCTCAAGGCGCAGCAGGGCGTGGCTTTTCACCAGTCCCGCGCCGGGGCCGAAGATTTCTTCCTGCCCGTTGACGTTGGCCTGCAACAGCGCATCGCCCGTGCCAAGCCAGCGTGACACCGTGCCCGCGCGCACAAAGCGCATGCCCGCCTGATGGATGAAGGGAATTTCCTTGGAGGTCGATTCAATGACGATGCTGGCGGTGTCGACGTCGAGCAGCACGGGGAAGTCCTGCGTGATGGTCTCGACGAATTCCTCGAAGCTTTCAGCCTCCAGCAACACCAGCACGGCGGTGTGGATGCGCGACTGGTTGTTCATGTTGGCGCGGAAGGTTTCGATCAGTTCCTTCTGCAGTTTGCTGGCGTTGCTTTTGTCGGCCTTGAGACGGTCGACGAGGACGGAGTGGAAATCGACCACGCCTGTGCCTGCGTTGCGGCGCGGCAACTGGATGTTTTCCAGCACTTCGGGATGCTGGCTGAAGAAATCCGGATTATCGCTGAGGAAATCGGCGACCTCGGTCGGGGAAAGCGGCGTCTTGGCTGCGGTCATCACGGATGTCACCTTGGCTTAGAGGATGCTTTGGCCGGTCTTGGCCCAGTCCTTGACGAAGGCATCAAGCCCCTTGTCGGTCAGCGGGTGGTTGTAGAGCTGGCGGATCACCTTGGGCGGGATGGTCGCCACATGCGCGCCCATCTTGGCGGCGTCGATCAGGTGCATGGGGTGACGCACGGATGCGACCAGCACCTCGGTTTCGATGGTCGGGTACATGCTGTAGATCTGCACGATGTCGGCGATCAGTTGCATGCCGTCGTGGCCGATGTCATCCAGACGGCCGACGAAGGGCGAGATGAACGTCGCGCCCGCCTTGGCGGCCAGCAGCGCCTGAGCGGCCGAAAAGCACAACGTGACGTTGGTCATGGTGCCGGCATCAGACAGTTTTTTGCAGACCTTGAGCCCGTCGGGTGTCAGCGGCAATTTGACTGCGACGTTCTTGGCGATCTTGGCGAGCTTCTGCCCTTCCTTGAGCATGGTTTCGTAATCGGTGGCGGCGACTTCGGCCGACACGGGGCCGTCGACAACAGCGCAGATCTGCTCGATCAGCGCGATAAAGTTCGGCGCGCCGGATGCCGCGACCAGCGACGGGTTGGTGGTCACGCCATCAAGCAACCCTGTATCTGCCAAATCCTTGATTTCGTTGATGTCAGCCGTATCGACAAAGAATTTCATCGCCTGTTCCCCTTTAACCTGAGCTGTTTTTAGTGTACCCAAAGGCCATGTCGCAAGCCAGTTTTTTGTCGGCGCCGGAAGGCGCCTTTGACGATGAAAAAGGCGCTGTACGGGTTTCCGTGCTGGCGGCGGTGCCGATTGGCCAGCCTTATGACTATGCCGTGCCTGCGGGGATGGCGTTGAGCGCGGGCGACATCGTGCGCATCCCCTTTGGCAAGCGCGAGGTGACGGGCGTGGTCTGGCCCGCGGCCGATACCGCGCCATCCGATAAAAAGGTAAAATTGAAAGCGGTTCTGCACCGCTACGACGTGCCGCCGCTTGGCGTGGCACAAATGGAATTCGTCAGCTGGATCGCGCGCTATACGCTGAGCGATCTTGGCAGCGTGCTGAAATTGATGTTGTCGCCGCCCGAAGTTCTTGAGGATGCGCGCGAGAACACTGTCTACACGCTGGGCCATATCGCCGCCGATGCGAAGCTGAGCGCGCCGCGCCAGCGCGTGGTTGCGGCGCTGCAGTCCGGAGCATCTCTGACGGCGGGGGCGTTGTGCGAGGCCGCGCGCTGCACGCCATCGGTTTTGCAAGGCATGGGGCAGGCGGGGCAACTGGTGAAATCTGTGATGCAGGCGCCAGCCCCTGCCAGCAACATTGATCCCGACCATCAGCATGTGACCTTCTCCGACGCGCAGGGCGAAGCCGCGCGCGAGCTTGAAAAACGTGTCGCCGCCAAGGCTTTTGCGCCCGTGTTACTGGATGGCGTGACAGGGTCTGGCAAGACGGAAGTCTATTTCGCCGCCGTCGCGCAGGCGATGCGCGAGGGGCGGCAGGCCCTGATCCTGTTGCCGGAAATCTCGTTGTCGGCGCAATTCACCCGCCGCATCGAACAGCGCTTTGGCGTCACGCCTGCGCTGTGGCACAGCGAGGTTACGCCCGCGCAAAAGCGCGCCACTTGGCAGGGCGTTGCGCACGGGCACACACAGATTGTGCTGGGTGCGCGCTCGGCGCTGTTTTTGCCTTTTGCCGATCTTGGCTGCATTGTGGTGGACGAAGAACACGACGCGTCTTACAAGCAGGAAGACGGCGTGATGTATAACGCGCGCGACATGGCGGTCGTGCGCGCCAATATGGCAGGGTGCCCTGTGGTGCTGGTCTCGGCGACGCCATCGCTTGAAAGTATGACCAACGCACAGGGCGGCAAATACACGTATTTACACCTGCCCACGCGCCATGCGGGCGCAACGCTGCCCGCGATGCAGGTGGTTGACCTGCGCAAGGACAAGCCGTCCTCGCAAAAATTCCTCTCGGCCGCGCTGGTGACGGCGCTGCGCGAGAACCTTGAAAAGGGCGAGCAATCGCTTTTGTTCCTCAACCGCCGCGGCTATGCGCCGCTGACGTTGTGCCGCACCTGCGGGCACCGCTTTCAATGCCCGTCGTGCAGTGCGTGGCTGGTTGAACACCGCCGTTTCAAAAGCCTGCAATGCCATCACTGCGGCTATAACCAGAAACTGCCGCCGGCCTGCCCGTCATGCGGGGACGAGGAAAACCTTGTCGCCTGCGGCCCCGGGGTCGAGCGTATTTACGAAGAAGCGGTTGAATACTTCCCCGACGCGCGTGTGCAAATTCTTGCCAGCGATATGGTCGGTACACCCGCGCAACTGCACGCCATGATCGAACAGGTCGAGGCGCGCGAGATCGACATCGTCATCGGCACGCAGATGATCGCCAAGGGGCACCACTTTCCGGGCCTGACGCTGGTCGGCGTGGTCGATGCCGATCTTGGCCTTGCGGGCGGGGACTTGCGCGCGGGCGAGCGCACGTTTCAGGTACTGCATCAGGTGGCGGGCCGTGCGGGCCGCGCCAAGGATGCGGGGCGCGTGCTGATTCAAACCGTCATGCCCGATCAGGCCGTGATCCGCGCGCTGGCAGCACACGACCGCGATGCGTTCTTGCGCGTGGAGGGGATCGAGCGCCAGCGCGCGGCCATGCCGCCCTATGGCCGCCTTGCCGCCGTGATCGTGTCGGGCGAGGATGAAAACCAGTTGCTGCTGGCCTGCCGCGCGATGGCGCAACAGGCGTCGCGCACCGACGATATCCGCGTGCTGGGCCCTGCATCAGCACCCTTGGCGTTCCTGCGCGGGCGCCACCGCCAGCGTTTTCTGGTGAAGGCATCGGGCATGGCCGCGCGCGGGCTTGCTATCCAGCATTACGTGCAGGACTGGCTGTCGCGCGTGAAATTGCCCCGCACGATCGACATCAAGGTCGATATCGACCCGCAAAGCTTTTTTTAAGGGATCAGCACGCTTTTGAGCGTCAGGTGGTGCGGGCGCAGGTCTGTCCATGCGCTGGCCATGCATTCAAACGTGGCCAGCGTTGCAGGGGCAAAGCCGCCGGCGACCAGCGGGTGCGCATGCCCGCCAAGGTCATAGGCCAGCTGGCCGATGCCGGGGTTATGGCCCACGATGACCACATGATCGTGGCGGTCGTCGACGGTCATGAGCGCGTCAAGAATGGCGGCGGGCGGGGCGAGGTAAAGCGCGCTTTCGCTGACCACCAACGCATGGCCAAAGGCGGCATGCAGGGCGCGCGCGGTGTCGCGCGTGCGGCGCGCGTCGGATGACAGAATCAGGGCTGGTGCGGCAAGGCCGCTGCCGTGCAGGCGCGCGGCGATGGCAATGGCCTCGGCCATGCCCTGTTCATCGAGGGGACGGCTGTGATCGTCCGCTCCTTGCGGGCTGGCGGTGGCATGGCGCAGGAGCGACAGCAGCTTCATTTTCCCTCTGCCTTTTTGGACGCAACTTGAATAAACTATACGCCAGCACCAGTAAGGGGAACAAGCATGATCGACCGCAGGGCTGCCCGCGATTACGTTGCGATCCTTGATATCGGATCAAACGCCGTGCGTCTGGTCATCTATGACGGTTTTAACCGCGCCCCTGTGCGCATCCATATGGAACGCCGCATCTGCAATCTTGGCGGCGACCTGTCAAAAACTGGCAGACTGTCGCCCGAAGGGGTCGACAAGGCGCTCAACGCCCTGCGCCGTTTCTCCGGCCTGCTTGAAGCCATGCGCATCAAGAACATTCATGCCGTGGCGACGGCTGCCCTGCGCGACGCCGCTGACGGTGCGGAGTTCATCGCCCGCGTGCAAAAGGAATTCGGCCTGACCATCCGCGTGATCGACGGCGAGGCCGAGGCGCATCTCTCTGCCGCCGGGGTGATGATGAACGGTGTTGATCCCGATACCGGCGGCATTGCCGCCAAATGCCTGATCGGCGATTACGGCGGCGGGTCGCTTGAACTTATCGCCATGCAAAACGGCGTGATGACGCACAAGACCAGTCTGCCGCTTGGCTCCCACCGCCTGCAGGCGCTGAAGGAACGCAACGCGCGCATTGAAACCATCGACCGCGCGCTTGATGGCGTGGATTTCCTCAAGGACATGGCGGGGGTGGATTTTTATGCGCTTGGCGGCGCGTGGCGTTCAATGGCCAAGGCACATATGCATATGGTGCGCCATCCGCTCTATGTGCTTGACCATTACGCCGTGGATGGCGACAAGGCGATGGATTTCGCGGGGCTGATCGCACGGCAAAGCCATGCCTCTCTGGAAAAAACCGTGGGCATGTCAAAAAAACGTCTGGCCGACATGAACGTTGCGGCCCTGACGATGGAGCGCCTGTTCGCGCGCATCCAGCCGCAAAAGCTGATTTTTTCCGCCACCGGCCTGCGCGAAGGCTTGCTCTACGAACAGCTCAAGCCCGCCGTGCGCGAGCAAGACCCCCTGATGGCCAGTTGCCGCAAGATCGCGGCCAAGATCAGCCGCTTTGACGACATGTACAGCTTCAATGTGTTGTGGCGCTGGATGACGCCGCTGTTTGCGGGGCAGGAAGGCTATTTCCTGCGCCTGTTGCAGGCGAGCTGCTATCTGAGCGACCTCAGCTGGTTCGAACACGAGGACTATCAGGCCGAACATGCGTTCGAGCGTGTGCTGGTCCTGCCGCTCTACGGGGCCGACCATCCGGCGCGCGTGTTTCTGGCGCTCAGCCAATATGTGCGCTACCGCGGCTATCTGCGCCGCTATCCCCGCGCGGGCGAGGAAGACGTGACGCTTGGCGCCCGCAGGATCCTTGCCCCCGTTGATGTCGATATTGCGGTGATCGTGGGGCTTGCGCAGCGCATCGGCTATCTGCTGACGGGCGGCGCGCTGACCTTGCTCAACCAGACAGAGCTTGCGGTCGATGACGAATGTGTGACGCTTCATTTGCGCGGGCAGGCGCGCCAGCTTGACGCCGACAGCATCGGCGACGCGCTCGGCGATCTGGCACAGGCGCTCAACCGCAAGGCGCGGATGGTGGTTGAATAAAGATAGCGGCGCTTACTTGCTGGCGGCCTGTTTTTCTTTTTCAGGCTTTTCCGCTTTTTCGGCTTTGTCCGGTTTATCGGATTTTTCTGTCTTTTCCGGCTTGTCGTTTGCCGGTTTTTCCGCCGCAGGCGCAGCCGTGATAATCGCAAGGCTGCCATTGACGACGCCAAGGCCCATCTGGCCTTCGCGCAGGCGCAGGGCATCTTCGCCAAACAGCTTGAAACGCCAGCCTTTCATCGCCGGCACGTCGGCTTCCTTGCCATAGGCGGCGATCTGCTCAAGCTCGCTTGCGGTGCAGAGCAGCTTGGGCGCGACCTGCGCCTGTTCGCATTTCATCTTTAGCAAGACGCGCAGCAGATCGATCGTCGGGCCGATGCCGCCGGGCAGCTGTGCGCGCAGCTCGCGCTTGGGGATTTCGTCGTCGGGCATGTCAAGCCCGCGCTTGACGGCGTCAAGCACCTCAAGCGCGCGGTCGCTGTCGGCAAAACCTTGAGAGATGTTGCGCATCTTGGCCAGCGCCTCGCGGCTGGTGGGCGGGTGGGTTGAAATTTCCGCCAGCGCCTCGTCCTTCATGATGCGTCCGCGCGGCACGTCCGCTTCCTGCGCCAGTTTCTCGCGCCATGCGGCCAGCGCCTTGAGTACCGCCAGCACGCGCGGCTTGTTGCTCGGCACTTTTACGCGCTCCCATGCCTCGTCGGGCTTGGTGA
The DNA here is from genome assembly GCA_023444705.1 of Pseudomonadota bacterium. Lineage (GTDB taxonomy): Bacteria > Pseudomonadota > Alphaproteobacteria > Micavibrionales > UBA2020 > JAEXMB01. Next base: position 24,432 of record JAEXMB010000051.1, read on the forward strand.
CGTAGTTTTCCTTGCGCGTCAGCGCTTTCATTTCGTCTTTGATCCAGGCGGTGCGCTTGGACTGTTCGATCTTGTCGGCAAGCTTGAGGAAAACTTTGCGCAGGTGCGTGACGTCGGCCAGCGCGTATTTCAGCTGCTTGGACGTCAGCGGGCGCATGGCCCAGTCGGTGAAGCGCGACGATTTGTCGATCTGCTTGCGTGCGAGTGAATTGACGAGTGCTTCGTAGCTGACCTGTTCGCCAAAGCCGCAGACCATCGCCGCGATCTGCGTGTCAAAAAGCGGCGTGGGCAGCTTGCCGTTCATCTCGCGGTAGAAGATTTCAAGATCCTGGCGGCAGGCATGGAAGACTTTCAGCACTTCCTTGTTGAGCATCACCTCCCAGAACGGGGACAGGTCGATGCCATCGGCCAGCGGGTCGATCGCGTAGGGTTCCTCGTCATCGCCCGCGACCTGGATCAGGCACAGGCGCGCCCAATAGGTTTTCTCGCGGATGAATTCGGTGTCGACTGTGATGAAGTCCGACTTCTTGAGGCGGTTGCACAGCGACTTGAGTTCTTTGGTGGTGGTAATCAATGACATAGCGTCATTTTTACACCAAAATGTCCGTCACCGATAGGGGGATTAACGCCTGTGGGCGGGTGTTTTGGTGGCAGGTGTGCGGCCTGATTGTGCGTGGCCTACGTCATGCACGCCACCAAATTTGTGGCGCAAGCCTGCCTTCAGCGTACTTTTGGCGGGTTCAGTCGCCAGATCCGGCGATGTTTCGGGCGCGTGATGCTGCCTGTGCGGCAAAGCGATACGCGGGCTGAGTGCGCTGGTCATCATGCTTATGCTCTTTCCTGCGCCATAACCAAAAACCCCGCCCAGTAGCGCAAGCGGGCTGGCCGGAATGAAGGTTGCGGCTAGCGCGCCGCAGAAAACACCTAATGCGCCATCAGCAATTTTTTGCTGGGTTGATTGTGCTTGCGCTACGCCCGCCACGCCGCCAAGGGCAGCACCAAGGGGTAGCATGTAGGCCAGGGCCGCAAACGGCAGGAGTGTAAAGACGGCAATACCACCCACCAGCCCAGCGGCAGCGCACCCATAGCCCAGCAAAGGGGAAGTCGCGATACGGCGGGTTTGATCTGACATGGTGTTTCCTTCCGCTATTCTAAAATCTTGTATTATCAAAAGAATAGCAGGTTTACATATAAATGTAAACCTGCTAAAGCAATAAAATTTCTTTTAAAAACAGCCGTTTATTATTTGGGCTGTGGACCGGGCAGTTGCGGCGCGGGTTTTGGGCGGTTGTCGCCGATCACAAGAATCTCGCCCTTCAGAGCGGCCTGGTCAAAAGACGGGCGCAGGCTGGCCGTCTTGAACGTGCTTTTTTCAGGCTTTTGCGGCTGTTGAACAGCACGGTTGTTCTGCACGATCTTGACGCTGGGGTTTGATGATGGAATGAGCATGTCTGCAAAACGGCCGCATTTCAGGCCCATATTCGCGCACACCTTGGTGGTCAGCAACATGGGGCCAAAAGCGGCGCCCAGCACAAAGCCGGTGGCGGCGCTGGCCGTACGGGAGAAAAACCCTTTGTTCCAGTCGCCATGCGCCATCAGGAACCCGACGGCCACACCACCGATGATCGAGAGTGGAAAGTATCCCAACGTCATCACGACGCCGATCAACGCACCGACGCCCCCAGCGGTTATCGCGGACGCCTTGGCAAGAAAGCTGTCGTTCTTGTGACCGAAGTTGGCGGCATAACCTGCGGCCGTATTTTTGGTGCTTTGGATCAGTGTGCTCAGTGCGTTCATAGGGATGACGTTCCTGCTGCTGATGATTAACTGGTTTTACGTGCGGGCGCAGGTTTGCCTGCGGGTTTTGCACTTTGCTGGGCTTGCTGTTGCGCGGCCGCGGCATCGGCTGCGGCTTGCGAGAAATCCGCACTGGCCTTGGGTGCCTCGGCGGCAAAGGTTTTTGCGGGTGTTGCATCTGCAACGGCGGGGGCCGCAAGTGCTGGCGCCGTGCCCGACGTTTCGCTGTCATGTCCGCGCAAGGTGTCATAGGCGGCGCGCATCGAGGCGCCAAAACCCTTCACCAGCGTTTCCGCTGTGGTCAGGCCTGCATGAATGGCGCCAAAGGCGACGGTGCCCACAGCAACCATCGGCCACATGGCGCAGACGACGCCGGTGGCGAAGGTTTTCTTGCCGATGTTCTTGACGGCGTTTTTAAGATCGCCCTTGGGGATCAGCACGCCGACCGCGCGCACGCCGATGCCAAGCGCGAGCAGGGGCGCGCCGGTATAAAAAGCCGACAGGAAGACATAGGGCAGCGCAAATGCCATGAAGCCCGCAGCGCCGCCGATGACTGCACCGCCAAGGATGGATGCGACGGCTTTGCCCTGTGTCCAGTTCAGACGCTTGGGGTCCATCTTCTTGCTGTTGGGAACAAGGAAATAGCGCAGTTTCATGCCGCTAAACGCGTCTTTCCACGAATGGCGGAAGTTGCCAAACGCCACGCGTGCGATCGTGCGCTTTTTCACGCGGGGTTGCGTGCGTGCCTTTTCGCGCTTGAGCGCGCGCTCGGCCATCTTGCGGAATTTCGGGTCGAGTTCGCCGGCGGCGTCAAGACGGTTGATGGCTTCTTCAAGCGTCTCGCTGTTTTTGGGGTCGGACTTGAGAACCGGCAGCTTGAAATCACCCGACGGCTTGCCGCGCAGGTCGTTCCAGCCTTGTTTGAGGTCTGCGACGAACAGGCCCCAATAGCGCGCCACGGGCTGCGCGATCTTTTCGCGAAACAGGCGCACTTCCTCAAGCGAGCGCAGGGCGAATTCGGTGGGTTGGGGTTCTTGTTGTTGCGGCGTGTTGGACTGAACGGGTTGTTCGGTCATGGCGGGTGTCCTTGCATTGAGTGGGCGCGAGACGGATATCGCGCCGAAAGGGCGGTTGTCAAACTAAGCCATATTCTAAATGCAAACCATTGTTATGTCAACTATAATAAGGGATAGAGCTACATGTGAAATATTATTGCTCAATAACACAAGAGATCTTCTTCCATCCTAATGAAGGCCTGCCACGAAACCATTGTTTTTCCGCATCTTTCTGTTAAAACAGAACGGCATAACAAAAGAGGATTTCCATGCACGCCTATCGTTCCCACACCTGTGGCGCCCTGCGCGCGTCTGATGCCGGATCAAACGTTAAACTGTCTGGCTGGATTCACCGCAAACGCGACCACGGTGGCCTGTTGTTCGTCGACCTGCGCGACCACTACGGCCTGACGCAATGCGTGATCAACAAAGACAGCCCCGTCTTTGCCGAGCTGGAAAAACACCGTCTTGAAAACGTCATCATGGTCGAGGGCGAGGCCGTCAAGCGCACGGCCGAAACCGTGAACAAGAACCTGCCCACCGGCGAGATCGAGGTGAAGGTCAGCAAGATCACCCTGCTGTCCGCCCCCGTGACCGAAATGCTGCCCCTGCAGGTCAACAGCGACGAACCCTATGGCGAGGACGTGCGCCTGAAATACCGCTTCCTCGACCTGCGCCGCGATGTGCTGCACAAAAACATCATGCTGCGCTCAGACGTTACCTCGTCCCTGCGCACGCGCATGATCGCCGAGGGTTTCCGCGAATTCCAGACGCCGATTTTGACGGCTTCTTCGCCGGAAGGCGCGCGCGACTTCCTCGTGCCCTCGCGCCTGCATCCGGGCAAGTTCTATGCGCTGCCCCAAGCGCCCCAGCAGTTCAAGCAATTGCTGATGATGTCGGGGTTTGACCGCTACTTCCAGATCGCGGCCTGCTTCCGCGACGAAGATGCGCGCGCCGACCGCACGGCGGGCGAATTCTACCAGCTTGACGTTGAAATGAGCTTCGTCACGCAAGACGATATCTTCAAGGTCATGGAAAGCGTGATCGGCGGCATGTTCGAGGAATTCTCGGACTTCACCGGTACCAAATACGCCATCAGCCCGGCACCGTGGGTGCGCATTCCGTTTGACGAGTCGATGCTGAAATACGGCAACGACAAGCCCGACCTGCGCAACCCGCTGGTCATTGTCGACGTGACCGAAGTATTCAAGCGCGACGACGTCGAATTCAAGGCCTTCAAGGGCGTGATCGAAAAGGGCGGTGTTGTGCGCGCCATCCGTGCGCCCAATGTCGGCGACAAGCCGCGCAGCTTCTTTGACAAGCTCAACGACTTCGCCAAGGAACAAGGCGCGCCCGGTCTTGGCTACGTCACCTTTGACGGTGCCGAAGGCAAGGGCCCCATCGCCAAGTTCATCCCCGCCGCAGCGCAAGACGTTTTGCGCAACTTGACGGGTGCCGGCACGGGTGATGCCGTGTTCTTTGTCTGCGACATGGCCGATAAGGCGGCACCGCTGGCAGGCAAGGCGCGCACGCGCATTGCCGAGGACCTCGACCTCATCGAGAAAAACACGTTCAAGTTCTGCTGGATCGTCGACTTCCCGATGTACGAGATCAACGACAAGACCGGCAAGGTGGATTTCTCCCACAACCCGTTCTCGATGCCGCAGGGCGGACTTGAGGCGCTGAATACGCAAGACCCGCTGACCATCAAGGCCATCCAGTACGACTGCGTGCTGAACGGCGTCGAGCTGGCCTCGGGCGGTATCCGCAACCACATTCCCGAAGCGATGGAGCGCGCGTTTGAAATCGCGGGCTATCCGCGTGAATCCGTGCGCGAGAAGTTTGGCGGCATGTACAATGCCTTCACCTTTGGCGCGCCGCCGCACGGTGGCTGCGCCTTCGGGCTTGACCGCATGGTCATGTTCCTGGCCAACGAACCCAACGTGCGCGAGGTCATCGCCTTCCCGATGAACCAGCAGGCCGAAGACCTGCTGATGGGCGCACCTGCCACGGTTGAACAGCACCAGCTGCGCGACGTGCATATCAAGCTTGAATTGCCCAAGGCAAAGGCGGACGCTGGCAAAAGCAAAGTGGCGTAAGCCATGACGCAAGCAAGCCGCCGCCAGATCAAGGGAGATTACTACCGCACCACCCTGACGGCGGCTGAAAAGCGTCTGCGCGCGCCGCTGGCCGAAAGCACCGAGGCCGACGTGTGTATCGTCGGTGCCGGTCTTGCGGGCATCAATCTGGCGCTGTCGCTGGCCGAGCGCGGCAAGCGCGTGGTGGTGATCGAACGCGCCCATATCGGGGCCGAGGCGTCGGGCCGCAATGCGGGCTTTGTTGCCAAGGGTTTTGCGGCGGGCGACCTGCCGCTGATCGATATGGTCGGCCTGCATCACGCCCGCGCGCTGGTCGAGCTGACCAAGGGGGCGCGCAAGCTGATCCGCAAGCGCATCAGCAGCTATAACATCGACTGCGCCCCCGTGAAGGACGGCGTGCTGACGGTGTCATGGCGTGACGAGCCGCAGAAGATCAAAGACAAGATCGCGCGCGCCAACGACGCCTTTGATCTTGGCTACGAGTATTGGGACAGCCTGCGCGTGCGCGAGCATTGCAATACCGAGCGTTATTACGACGGCATTTTTTCGCCCAGCGATTTCCAGTTCAATCCGCTGAAATACCTGATCGGCCTGGCCACGGCAGCGGAAAGCCGCGGCGGCGTGACGATCTACGAGAACAGCGAGGTCACCAGCCTGCAACGCGAGGGGCTGGAGTGGAAGGTCCGCACCGTTGCGGGCGTGGTCAGCGCGCGCGATGTTGTGCTATGCGGGGCTGCCAGCATGAAGGGCCTGTCCAAGCGCCTTGATTATGCGCTTGCACCCGTGCGTACCTACATCATGGTCAGCGCGCCGATGGACGAAGACATCTATACGCGCAGCATCAATACCCCGCATGCGATCTACGACACGCGCTTTGCGTCGGATTACTACCGCCGCCTGCCCGAAGGCAGATTGCTGTGGGGCGGGCGCGTCAGCCTGTTCGCCCATCCGCGCAACATCGCCGAGGTGCTGACGCAGGATGCGCTCAAAGTCTATCCGCAACTCAAAGGCCATCTGCGCCCCGAATTTGCCTGGGGCGGCGTGCTGGCCTATCCCAGCCACAAGATGCCGATGCTCTCGCGCCTGAAAGATGGCTTGTGGTGCAACACCGGTTTTGGCGGGCATGGCATTTGCCCGACGGCGGTGGCGGGCGAGGTCATGGCCGACGCGCTGGCGTCACCGGCCGTGCATCAGGCCAAGGCGCTTGAACTGTTCAGCGATTTCAAGCCGGGCTTTATCGGCGGCCCGCTGGCGGGTGCCGGCGCGCAGGCTGTATATCTGTGGTGGCGTTTGCGCGACGCGCTCAATATCTGATCGATCAGGATTTTCTGCCAAAGCCGAAGATGCGCTGCATCAGCGTGGGCGGCTGCTCCGCTGCGGGCGGTGCGTCGGGCAGGGGCGTGCGGTTTTGCGGGTCGGCAAAGCAATGGTCGATGACGCGCTGGTCGGTATCCGACGGCTTGCCGCTGGTCTGGTTGAAGGTCACGCTGTAGCTGACGATGCAGCGGTAAACCTGCCGGCGGTGGCGCTCCACCCCAAGGCGCGAGGCCTGCGCATGGGGAAAGCGCGCTTCGACCACGCGCATCAGCTGGTCGTTGCCCTCGCGCGTGCTGGTCTTGTCGCCGAGCATGCGCACGGCGTTGCGGCTGCCGGGGTTGAGAAACAGGCGCGCGTAATCGCCCACGATGCTGGCCTGTTGTTCGTTGCAGAACTGGCCAAAGCGCGATTGCGGCGTCAGGGTGTATTCGTAAGTCTTGCAGATGCGCGCCCAATTGCCGCGGTGCTGCCAGATATGCGTCATTTCGTGCATATAGGTTTCAAAATGCGTGCCGCTTGACTGCGTCAGGTCGGGCTGCTTCAGGCCGGGGCTGAAGAAATAGATATGACGGCGCGACAGCGGCACCATTGCCGAGGGATATTGCACGATGTCGTTGACCCATGCGCGCACGTAATGCTTGCGGATGTCATTGGTGCGAAAATCCGGGCCGAACAGCGATTGCGCGACGCGCACTTCCTCGGGCGTCAGCGGTACTGATCCGGTCGCGGTGCCAAAGACGATGGCGCCGCCGCCCGCCACGCCGCCGACGGCAAGTGCGGCACTGCCCGCCACGATTTTAAAGCGGCGGCTGAGTTTCTTGCGCGCAGGTTTGCCGTTGGGGTCGGACATCCGGTGGCCTTTGCAAAAGACGCATTTTTGAACAAGGAAGGTTCAAGCATAGGCCAGCCGTTGGCGGCATGGCAACCATCAATCGACATGTTGCATTGCGGTATATCAGCTTGCGGGACGCGGGGCCGGTGGGCGTGGCGGTGTTGTGCGCGGGGTTTGCAACATCGGTACGGACATCTGCGCCGTCAGGGTTTCGCCGTTGAGCGTGCGCACGCGCGTTGCGGCACAGCTGTTGAAGTGGTCCTGATAAGAGACCTGCGGCGCTTGTTGTTGCTGTGCAAAGGCGCAGACGGCGGCATCGTTGAAGCTGGCCTGCATGCGCAGGCGCGCAGCGGCGGCGGTGGGGAACTGGCGCTCGACCACGCGGGCAAGAATGCTTTCGTTGGCACCAAGGCTGTCGTCGATGGTGATACCCGCCGCGCGCGCCATGCCCTGTATGCGGCTGCTCATCTCCATCATCGGATGTCCGGGAATAAGAAAGCGCATGGTATAATCGCGGATGATTTCGCCCTGCTGTTCGGTGCAGAAATCCTCAAAGCGCGATTGCGGAGTCAGGGTGTATTCGTAGGTTTTGCAACTGACCGCCTGATCGCCCGCGCGGTGTTGCCAGATATGCGTCAGCTCGTGCATGAAAACGCCGCCGCGCACGCCCATGTCGTTGGCGCGGCTGTAATCATCGGCATGGTAAACGCGGTCGATCATGTGGATGTTGCGCGTGTCGCTGGCGTTGACATAGGCCAGCGTGGCGTGGCGCGCGTCGTCATGAACATTATTAAAGGGATGTGTGGGCGCATGGTCGTGAAAGCGCAGGCGCACGCTTGCGGTGTCGAAATCCTGCCCGAAGACGGCATGTGCCATCGCGGCCTCGCCTGCGGTCAGGCCGCGTGATTGTTGCGCGGCGAGGTTGTCAAGCGGCCCGGTCAGATGCGTGCTGGCCGCAAGCGCTGCCAGACCGGCATAGGTGCCGATCACAAGCGCGCTTGAGGCGCGCAGCAGAAAACGTCTGGCCGAAAACGGACGCTTTGCTGCGGGTGGCGCGGTGCGTGCGCGCCCGCGCTTGCGAAAGCGCTCGGCGATTTTATCCATCACGCGTTGCTGTCCCGCGTGCGGGGCGGCGGTATTTCCCTTGGCTGTTGTCTGCTCTGCGGGTTCACTCACGTGGGGCTTTTCCTTGTGGTCAAGAATGTTACCTCAAGATACCACTGCAACCTTTACATAACGTTAAAGGGTGTTTCTTTAATAAATATATGATTTTAAATGTTTTTATCCGAGCGTCTTGGCCCACAACATCCGCATGCGTGTGGCCGTATCACGCGGGCGCGGTTGTGCTGGCAGGACGGGGGCGGCGGCCATCGCGTCAAGCCGCTCGCCATTGAGGGTGGTGATGTGGCGCACCGTGCAGTGCGCCCAGGCATCGCGCAGGTCAAAGCGGTATTGCATGCGCCCCTCGATCGCCTGTTTGCGCGCGGCGACGGTGCAGGCGGCAGTGGCCGCAATACGTGTCTGCATAGCCATGCGCGCGGTGCGGGCATGGGGGAATTGTTCTTCGACCACGCGGATCAGGTTGCTGTATTGCGCGCGGTAGGTCACTTGCGGTATCACGCTGGCCACTTGGCCTAGCGCATTATCGGGTTGCAGAAACAGACGCGTGTAGTCGCCGATTATTGTCGCCTGCTGTTCGTTGCAGAAATCACCAAAGTGTGACCGGTCGGTCAAGGTGTAGTCGTAGATGTCGCAATCCTTGCTCATACCCTGGCGGTGCTGCCAGATATGTGTCATCTCGTGCATGAAGGTGCTGGCGCGGTATCCCTGATCGGGTACGCGCGAGTAATCGCGCGCATGCTTGTCGGTGCTGACGAAATGGATATCTCGGGTATTGCCGCCCAATACATAGGCCAGCGTGACCAGACCTTTTTTATCCTGCGACTGGTTGGGCGGCATGGTGCGGTGGAAATATTTGGTGATCTCGCCGGTCGCAAAATCGGGGCCGAAGACCCCTTGTACCAGGGCGCGCTCGCCCGCGGTCAGGTGTGCGCTCGCCTCGGCATACTGGCGGTCATCATGCACGCCCAGCGCATCGCCTGCTTTATCGAGGCCTTCGGACAGCGCGATCACCGAAACACCGGCCAGCAGGCCAAGAAAAACCACGCGCAGATATTCCACCGTTTGCGGCAGGTGCGACGGCGGTATCAGCGGCGCTTTGCGCCCGATACGGGCGGCGACGCGGTCGGTGATGTTGTCGCGGACGGGGTGACCCATGAACGGCCTTTAAAGGGCTTGAGTGGCGTGCGGAATTGCATTAGCATAGCACAAACTTTACATAAGCAAAATTTTTATCATCCAGCCGCCCCTGCGGCGGGTCCTGAAAGGGCAAATTATCAATGCAAAGCAATCACTTGAGCGAATTCACCGTTTTCTTTGACATCGACGGCGTGCTGGGCGATTTCGACCGCCATCTGGACCGTCACGCCCTGCGTGGTGCCGACGGCAATCCGCGCTGGAACGCCGTGACGCAACAGTGGTGGCAAACCATGCCCCATATGCAGGGCGCGCAGGATTTCTTTATGCGCGTGGCGGCCAAGCTGCATACGCGCTTTCTGACCGCGCCGACGCTGTCGACTGATTGCTTCACCGGCAAGGCCGCATGGGTGCAGACCTTTTTGCCGCACGAGGGCAAGGGCGCGCTCAAGCGCCTGATTATCGCGCCGTCGAGCGACAAGGCCTATCTGGCCGGTCCGACGCGCATCCTGATCGACGACCGTGAAAAGAACATCAAGGAATGGGTGGCGGCAGGTGGCATCGGCATTCACTTCACCGGCGATTTCGCCGCTGTCGAGCGCGCGCTGCAAGCGGCCGTACCGGGCCTGACGCTTGACATCACGCCTGCCGACGTGCGTGCGGCGATCAACCGCCGCTTTGGCCGTTAATCTGCAAGAACGAAATGCTTAGCTGTTGGGACGCGGCGCAGGGGTTGCGGCACCTGCCCGGCGTGCGGCCTCGACCGCAGGATAGCGCACCTGTCCGTCGGGCAGGGTGAAGGTCACCTGACGCGCGGATGTCGTCAGTGGCTGGCCCTGCAGGTTGGTGTAATAGCGCCTGTTGCAGGAAGCTTGCGCGGTTTTGTTTTCCGCCGCGGCATCAAAACATGCCAGATGCACACGCGCGCGCGTTTGCATGCGCATGCGCAGTTGCGTTGCGCGCGGGAATTTCGCCTCGACGATCTGGCGGATACGGTCGAAATATTTGCCGCTGTCGCCTGACAGGTCCGTCTGGTTGAGCTGCGAGGGACGCAGATAAAAGGCGGCGTAATAGCCGACCAGCTGGCCCTGGCGTTCGCTGCAATACTGGTCAAAGGTCATGGCGGTGTTCATGATGTCGCGTTGCGGCAGGTCGTAGCTATGGCACTGGCCGCCGCTTACGGCCTTGGTGCGGTGCTGCCAGATATGGGTGGCTTCGTGCATGAAGGTCGCAACGCGCGACCCCAACACACTGCCGTCACGGCTGTAGTCATCCATGAAATCGTCCGCCGCCGCGAAGGTAATGGCCGAGCTGCCGCGCCTGACGCAGGCGACGAAAACCGTTTCGTCACTCTTGGTTTCGCCGCAGGCGTTTTCATTGCCGCTGTATCTTTTGCGGATATTGCCGGTATTGAAATCCGCGCCGAACACGGCATGCACCAGGGCCGCTTCGCCAGCACTCAGGCCGCCGACCTTCAGTGCTGTCTGGTCGCGGTAGACATCCATGCCTGCGGTGATGACTTCCGCAGGCACCAGATGCATGGCGACGGCGGCCACAAGCAGGGCCTTATTGGCGGGATGCATGCCTTGGGCATAAGCAAAGGCACGGGACAGAAAATTTTTGTGTGGTGTGGGGCGCGCCGTTGTCATCGCTCAGGGTTTGGGCGCTTTGGCGGCCTTACGGTCAGCCTTGTCCGCATACAGCGCGGCGTCGGCTTTCATATACGCGGCGGAGAAGCTTTCATCGCTGATGCTGACGGCGGCACTGCCGACACTGCCGCCGCATTTCAGTTCCAGATCACCGTGTTTGAAGCTGACCTGATTGAGCGCATGACGGATGCTGCGTACGCGTGAATAGACTTTTTTCGGATCGGTCTGCGTCAGCAAAATGGCGAATTCATCACCGCCAAAGCGCGCGGCACCGTCGGTGAAGCGGATGGATTTCATCACCTGCTTGGATACCTGTTTCAGGCACTCGTCGCCAGCCTTGTGGCCATAGGTGTCGTTGATCGCCTTGAAACCGTCGAGGTCGATCATGACCAGCACGGCACCGTCAGAGGTGCCACGGCGGATGCGCGACAGTTCCTGTTCAAAGAAATTTTCAAGACCGCGGCGGTTCATCAGGCCGGTCAGCTGGTCGGTGGAGGCGAGGTCTTCGAGTTCGCGGATTTTCTTTTCCTGCTCGGCCATGATGCGTTCGGCTTCCTGCAGCTTGGTCATCGCCTCGCGCAGCAACGCCTTGGTCATGTCGGCAGAGCTGGCGGCGCGCATTTCAGGCACGCGGATCTGGATATCCGCAGCGGGCAGTGCAGGGGTGTCAAAAGCGCGCGTGGTCGTCATGGCGGGGCCGGTCTCCTGTGGGTTAGCCTAGCGCGAGAATCCTCACCAAAGGCTTAAGATGGCAATATCCTGTCTTAACGAATGGTTAATGTCAAGTATTATGTATATTGTTAGGGTGTCCTTCCGCGCTGGTCATTGTTTTTCAATGGCTTTGCACTAAAGTGATGATGACTCGAAAGGAACGCCGATGTCCAAATTTTTCACCGGAATGGCTGTTGCGGGGCTGATCGCAGGGGTGGGGGCCTATGCGGTGCTACCCGCTGCCAAGACCTCTGTACACACCGCGGCGCAAACCGCGCGTGCCACGGTGCTGGCGGCCATCGCGCCCGCCGCGGGTGAAGATAACGCTGTCAGTGATGTGGTCATGGTCTCGCACAAGGCGATCTATGATTTCCGCATGCTGGGCATCAGTTCGGGCAGCGGCGGGCTGAGCGACATCCGCGGTAGCATGTATTACGAGCAGGCCGACGCCTGTGACGGCTGGACGACCGACCACCGCTTCACGTCGGAATATTTCTACCCCGAACGCCCCGCCATGCTTAATGTCAGCCAGTATACGGCATGGGAGGCCAAGGACGGCAGTCTGTTCCAGTTCAACTCCGAACGTCAGGAAAACGGCAATGCGGGCGAACAGTTGCGCGGTGCGGTCGAACCTGCCGCCGACGGCAGCGCCAAGGCGCAGTTCTCGCGCCCGCCCGAGCTGTCGTTTGACCTGCCTGCCGGATATTACCTGCCCGTGCAGCACACGGCGGAAATCATCCGCCGCGCGCGCAAGGGCGAAAAGATTTTCCACGCCGTGTTGTTTGACGGCACCGACGCCGAAGGCCCCGTCGAAGTTAACGCGGTGATTACCAAAGCCCTTGATGCCAAGGAGCTTGCCGCCATCGGCACGCTGGCCGACGGCAAGCCTGATGCCCGCATCGACGCCCGACTGGTCGCCGCCCCCGCATGGCATGTGCGCATGGCGGTCTTTCCGCTCTACCCCAAGGACGGGCAGGACAGCGCCACGCCGTCTTACGAAATGGACATGGTGCTGCATGACAACGGCGTCGTCAGCGACGCAGTGGTCGACTACCAGCAATTCAAGCTGGCGCAGAAACTGACCGCGCTTGAGGCACTGCCCCCTGCCGATTGCCAATAATACGGCTAACCCCCCTGATTTTTATGCGTTTTAAGCGGAACCTTAACGCTTTGTTAACGATTGGCCGTCTAGTGTCAGGGTGAGGGGACAGGCCCGTCCGCGGGCAAGGGGGAGACAATGGCCAAAAAAGTAATGATCGTCGAAGACAACGAGCTGAACATGAAGCTCTTTGACGACCTGTTGGGCGCACATGGCTACGTCACATGCAAGACGCGCGACGGCAAGCGCGTGCTTGAACTGGCGCGCGCCGAGCAGCCCGACCTCATCATCATGGATATCCAGTTGCCCGAAGTATCGGGGCTTGAAGTCACGCAGTGGCTCAAGGCCGATGCCGACCTCAAGCATATTCCCGTCGTCGCCGTGACTGCCTTCGCCATGAAGGGCGACGAGGAAAAAATCCGCCAGGGCGGCTGCGAGGATTATGTTTCAAAGCCGATTTCCATCACCGACTTCATGAAAGTCGTGCAGAAATATCTGGGATAACTGGCTTTTTAGGCGAGCTTCACTGTTTATTTAACATGATTGGTGTAAGCTATCCGGTGGATTAAGACGAAAGAGGAACACCGCAGACCATGACCGCACGCGTACTTGTCGTTGATGATATCCTGCCCAACGTCAAACTGCTCGAAGCCAAGCTGAGCAACGAGTATTTCGACGTCATTACCGCCACCAGCGGTGCGGAAGCTTTGGAAAAAGCGCAGGCGCACGGCCCCGATATCGTGCTGCTCGACGTCATGATGCCCGGCATGGACGGGTTTGAAACCTGCCAGCGCCTGAAAAGCAACCCCGCCACCGCGCATATTCCCGTGGTGATGGTGACAGCACTCACCGATGCGACCGACCGCGTGCGCGGGCTTGAAGCCGGTGCCGACGATTTCCTGTCAAAGCCGGTCAACGACATCGCGCTGATGGCGCGCGTCAAATCCCTCGTGCGCCTGAAGATGACCGTGGACGAATGGCGCATTCGCGAGAACACCGCCAACCAGTTCGGCGTGAGTTCCGAAAAGAACGTGCAGATGGCCGAACCGTCGGAAAAAGCGCGTGTGCTGGTGATCGAGGACAAGGCGTTTGAAAGCGAGAAGTTCGTCGAAACACTCAAGCGCGACGACGACAGCGTCATGGTCGCGCGCACCGGCGACCAGGCGATGGAAATGGCGCAGATGAACGAATTCGACATCATCACCATCAGTCTTGGCATGGCCAACGAAGATGGCCTGCGCCTTGTCATGCGCCTGCGCAGCAACGAGCGCACCCGCGCCATCCCCATCCTGATGGTGGGCGAGGAAGCGGACATGAAGCGTGTGGCGCAGGGCCTTGAAATGGGCGCGCACGACTATATCCTGCGCCCTGTCGACCGTAACGAATTGCTGGCGCGCGTGCGTACGCAGATCCGCCGCAAACGCTATCAGGACCGCCTGCGTAACAACTACGAGCAAAGCCTGTCGATGGCGCTGACCGACAGCCTGACCGGCCTGTTCAACCGCCGCTATCTGATGGTGCATTTTGAAAAGATGCTGATGAAGGGCCGCGAGACGCGCAAGACGTTGTGCGCCATGACGCTCGACATCGACTTCTTTAAAAAGATCAACGACACCTACGGCCACGGCGTGGGCGACGAGACGCTCAAGATTTTTGCCGAGCGTATCAGCCAGAACCTGCGCAGCTTTGACCTGGTCAGCCGTATGGGGGGGGAGGAATTCGTGGTGGTGCTGCCCGATACCTCGCTTGACCTTGCCAAGCAGATCGCCGAGCGCCTGCGCAAATCCATCTGCCGCGAACCCTTCAGGGTCAGCGCGCCTGAAGGGCAGATCAACGTCAGCGTCAGCATTGGCGCTGCCATGATCGACCCCGACAATCACCTGACGGTCGACGCCGCGCTCAAGCTGTCGGATGACGAGCTGTATCACGCCAAGGAAAATGGCCGCAACCGCGTCTATATGGCGGGCCACGGCATGGTCGAACAGCAACCCGACACCCCGCCCGAACAGACGGCCCCCGCAACGGCCAGCGCCTGATCCGCGCGTTCCCTTGAAGGGATGCGGCACTGGCCTATCTTTCTGGCAGGACCGCTTTTTCAACAGGTGAGACAATGACGGACAGCAAATATACCCGCGATCCCGCAGCGCTGGCGGCGCTCGGCGAGGAGGCCTATCGCGTCACCCAGCAGTGCGGCACCGAACCCCCGTTCAGAAACGCTTTCTGGGACAAGAAAGACCCCGGCATCTATGTCGATGTGGTGTCGGGCGAACCGCTGTTTGCCTCGAGCGACAAATACGACAGCGGTTCGGGCTGGCCGAGCTTTGTGCGCCCATTGCAGGCCGCCCATATCGTCGAAAAGCGCGACGCCAGCCACGGCATGGTGCGCACCGAAGTACGTTCGCGTCATGGCGACAGCCATCTTGGCCATGTGTTCGAAGATGGCCCGCGCGATCAGGGGGGATTGCGCTATTGCATCAATTCGGCATCCCTGCGCTTCATCCCGGCGGCGGAACTGGCCGATCACGGCTATGGCGAATATGCGTATTTGTTTGGCGATGCCCATGCCCCGCTGATGACGGCGCAGTATACAGAGGAAACCGCCATTCTGGCGGGCGGCTGCTTCTGGGGTATGCAGGATTTGCTGCGCAAACAGCCGGGCGTGATCCGCACGCGCGTGGGCTATACGGGTGGTGAGGCGGAAACCGCGCGCTACGAAGACGTTAAAACCGGCAAGACAGGCCACGCCGAGGCCATCGAAGTCGTGTTCGATCCCAAGCGCACCTCGTATCGCCAGTTGCTGGAATTCTTCTTTCGCATTCACGACCCGACCACGCTCAACCGTCAGGGTAACGATGTCGGCACACAATATCGCTCCGCGATTTTCGTGAGCGACGACACGCAGGCAAAGATTGCGGCAGAGGTCATCGATAGCGTGAGCGCATCAGGGCGCTGGCCAGGGCCTATACGCACCGAAGTCGTGCGCGCGCGCCCGTTCTATCCGGCGGAAAGCGTGCATCAGGATTATCTCGAGAAAAATCCGGGTGGCTATACGTGCCATTGGGTGCGGCCAGACGCGTGAGAGGCAAGGATTAAAACCACGCACAAAAAAACGGGCCGCGCAATGCGGCCCGTTTTTGTATCGGCGCCTGTTTGGGCAGGCAGCCGGAAACCGTCGAAGGCTTACTTCATTTTGCCTTCGGTATATTCCACGTGCTTTTTAACCACGGGATCGTATTTTTTCAGCTTGAGCTTCTCGGTGGTGTTGCGCGAGTTTTTGCTCGAGAAATAAACGTGGCCGGTGCCAGCAGAGCTAACCAGCTTGATCGTTGCGCGGGGGCCTTTTTTAGCCATAGTCGTAAATCCTTGTCTATAACGTCACGCCATCTGCCGGCGCATGAGAATCTCTTACCCAAAACTTGGGACATGCGAAAATACCCTCCCGTTTCGGAAAGTCAAGCGATAGGGGCAAATTCAGCGGAATAAACCACCCGTATTTGACATAATGTATAAACAGAGCGTCAAATACGGCGGAAAATATTGAACAGCTGCACGAACATATTGTCAAAGCGCAGGGGCGCTTCGGTCAGTGTCAGGCAGGTGCAGCCGCTGTCCATCGCCCGCGGGCTGTGATGCAGGGCGGGATCGGTCACGATCACCATGTCGCCGCGGCGGTAGTGGCCGGTTTCATCGCTGTAGCCGCCTTCCAGCACCAGCGTGATCTCGGTGCCGAAATGATAGTGCGTCGGGGTCGTCTGATGCGGGGCGAGCCTGAGCAGGCGCAGACGGCGCGAGCGCGGCTCGCTGCGGCACAAGGTAATGTCGATCTTGGCGATGCCGGGCGTGACATGCTCCCAGTCGAGCTTTTGCTGCGGGCAATGCGCGTCGACCAATTTGCGCAAAAGCTTGGGGATGGTGCAATCGCTGTCCTGAAGCGCGTCGGGGCAGGGGCCTTTGGTCTCGTCGCAGGGGCGCTGTTGGGGTTGCGTCATCGCAAGGATGTTGTTCAGACAGGTCTGTGTCACGCTGACGGGTTCGACGTTTTCGATCATGCGTCCGCCTGCGGCCTCAAACGATGCCATGCGCTGGCGCGCATCCTCGCTGACGGTCAGGTAGGCAGCCATCAGCATTGATTCATACGGCGGCAATACGCCCGCCGCATAGCGCATCAGCAGCGTTTCGGTGGTCAGCGCACCCGTATGCGCGTGTGAGGGCGAAGACATCATGATGCTGATCCAAGCGCGTGGCGAAGTTTGTCCATAGCAAGACGCAGGCGCGATTTCACCGTGCCCAGCGGCAATTCGGTGGCATCGGAAATCGCCTGATGCGACTTGTCTTCGAAAAAAGCCATATGCAGCAGTTCTGCCTGTTCTTTGGGCAGGCTGTCGATGGCGGTATGCAGTTGTTCGATGGTGGCGCGGTCGGCGTATTCCTCGCTCTGCGGGTGCGGCGTGCTGCCGAGTGTGTCAAGCGCGTCGTCTTCAAGCGGCATGACGAATTTCTGGCGGCGCAGTGCGTCGATGCGTTTGTTGCGCGCAATGGTGAAGATCCACGTCGACGCTGCCGCTTTTTTGGGGTTATAGCCAGCGGCCTTTTCCCAGACGGTGACGAAGGTGTTTTGCACGGCTTCTTCGGCTGTGGCTTCGTCGGCGCCGTTTTTGAGCAGGTAGCTTTTGATGCGCGGCGCGAAGAAATGGAACAGGCCGACAAAGGCCTCGCGGTCCTGATCGCGGCCCACGCGCACCAGCATATCGGCATGGCGCGCCGCCTGCGAGGGCGTGGCGCTCTGTGCATCCTTGTCGCCGCTGATGACCGAAACGGGGGTTTTCATGCCCCTAGTAAGGCCTGAAAACGCGCCGGTGGCAATATCGCGCGGCGAAAAAAAGTGGGCGGACTGGACTGCGTACATAACGGGTAAACCTGTATTCCTTTGATTTTTATACGCACAGGCCTTGGCTTTGGATGATTAAATCGCTAAGCTGTTCATATTGTTAGGCGTTTTTGACGCCGCTCATGCGTGAAGGGGGATACCCATGAAAAAAACGATGCTGACTGCGGCCGTAATGCTGTCGGGCCTGCTGGCGATGACGGCACCTGTCTGGGCGGCTGATCCGGTCGAGCTGGGCCACTACGGTGTGTGGAAAGCGCTGACGTTTGAGGAAAATGGCGGCAAGGTCTGCTTCATGACCGCCAAGCCCGAAAAGCAGGAAGGCAAGTTCACCAAGCGCGGCGATGTCGCGTTCTTCATCACCCACTGGGCCAAGGAAGGCACGCGCGACGTGGTCAGCGTGTCGATCGGCTATCCCTTCCGCGGCGGCAGCAACCTCAGCGTCACCATTGACGGCAAGGATTACAAGATGGCGACCGATGGTGAAATGGCATGGGCCGCAGACAGCGCCACCGATGCCGCGATTTCCCAAGCCGTGCGCAAGGGCAGCAAGATGGTCATCAAAGGCACGTCGCAGCGCGGCACCGCCACCACCGACACCTATAGCCTCAACGGCAGCGGTGATGCTTACAAGAAAATCAGCGCGGCCTGCGGCATGTAATTTACGCGCCGTAATCGCGCCAGCAAAAAACCCGCCAGTGATCTGGCGGGTTTTTTGTTTGGCCGGAGCGCTGTCTTAGTTGACAGGCGTCCAGGTGCCGTCGGGGTTGCGGCAGGCGCGACCGATGGCTTCTTCGGATTTGCCGCCGACCATGATGCTCTGGCGGTATTCGCGGCAGTAGGCGCCGGTTGCGCTCTGCGTGCCTTCGCGGATCGGGGTGATGGTGCCCGAGTTGCCGCTTTCAGGGTTGCTCCAGTTGATCTGCTGGTTCAGCGGCGCGTTGTAGGCGCGCTGTGCCGCAGCGTCGTGGTATTGCATGTCCGCACGGTCGAGCGAGCTGCCGATGGAAGAGCCTGCATAGGCGCCAAGCAGCGAGCCGACGATGGTCGCCGCGATGGCGCC
>JAEXMB010000105.1 GCA_023444705.1 Pseudomonadota bacterium
GTCAAAACGTAATCAAGTGCAGGTGTCAGTGACATCTCAGGCTTGCCCGTTACTTCACGACAGGCTGGGTGTCGAACTGGTGGAACGGCGGCGGCGACGACACATGCCACTCGAGTGTGGTGGCGCTGTCACCCCAATAGTTGCCGGGAACCTTGCGGCCCGCAAAGATGGTGTAGAGCGCAACGCCGCAGAAGAAGATGGTCGAGGCGAAGGTCAGGTAAGCGCCATAGCTCGAAACCATGTTCCAGCCGTGATAGGCATCGGGATAGTCGACGTAGCGGCGCGGCATGCCTTGCAGGCCCAGGAAGTGCTGGGGGAAGAAGATCAGGTTCACGCCGATGAAGGTCGTCCAGAAGTGCAGCTTGCCCGCCCATTCCGGATACTGGCGGCCGCTCATCTTGCCGATCCAGTAGTAGAAACCGGCAAAGATCGCAAAGACCGCGCCCAGCGAGAGAACGTAGTGGAAGTGCGCCACGACGTAATAGGTATCGTGCAGCACCACGTCCATGCCCGCGTTGGCCAGCACCACGCCCGTCACACCGCCGACGGTGAACAGGAAGATGAAGCCAAGCGCCCACAGCATCGGTGTCGGAAAGCGCAGCGAGCCGCCCCACATGGTCGCGATCCACGAGAAAATCTTGATGCCCGTGGGCACCGCGATGATCAGCGTCGCCGCCGTGAAGTACGCGCGGGTATTGACCGACAGGCCGACCGTGTACATGTGGTGTGCCCACACGACGAAACCGACGAAGCCGATGGCAACCATCGCGTAAGCCATGCCGAGGTAGCCAAAGATCGGCTTGTTCGAGAAGGTCGACACGATGTGGCTGATGATGCCGAACGCGGGCAAAATCATGATGTAGACTTCGGGGTGACCGAAGAACCAGAACAGGTGCTGGAACAGGATCGGGTCGCCGCCGCCTTCGGGGCGGAAGAACGACGTGCCGAAGTTACGGTCGGTCAGCAGCATGGTGATGCCGCCGCCAAGCACGGGAACGGCCAGAACCAGCAGGAACGCAGTGACCAGCATCGCCCACACGAACAGCGGCATTTTGTGCAGGGTCATGCCCGGTGCGCGCATGTTGAAGATGGTGGTAATGAAGTTGCCGGCACCCAAAATCGACGACGCACCCGCAAGGTGCAGTGCGAAGATCGCCATGTCGACCGACGGGCCGCTATGGCCGACGGTGTCAGACAGGGGCGGATAGATTGTCCAGCCCGTACCCGCACCCGTACCGACAAAAGCCGAGCTGAGCAGCAACAGGAAAGCAGGAACCAGCAGCCAGAACGAAATGTTGTTCAGGCGCGGGAACGCCATGTCGGGCGCGCCGATCATCAGCGGCAGGAACCAGTTGCCAAAACCACCGATCAGCGCTGGCATGACGACGAAGAAGACCATGATCAGGCCGTGGGCGGTGATGAACACGTTCCACTGCTGGCCGTCGGCCATGATCTGCACGCCCGGGTCTTGCAACTCCATACGCATGATGACGGAGAACAAACCGCCGATCAGGCCGGCGATGACCGAAAAGATCAGATAGAGCGTGCCGATGTCCTTGTGGTTGGTCGAGCAGAACCAGCGGCTGAAAAAGCCCGGCATATGATGGGCGTGGTCATCATGGGCATGGGGGGTCGAATGTGTCGATGCCATTTGTATTATTCTCCGGCTTTCTCAGATGGAATGGGGTCTGCGACGGCTTTGGCGGCATCGTCGACAGCGTCACCTTTTTCGGTGGCGGAGTCAGATACGGCCTTGTCCTGTTCGGTCATTTCTTGGGGCGTCTTGGTGGCGGCCTCGGCGTCGGCAGGCGCCGCAGCGGGTGCGGAGGAGCCTTCCTCAACGCCGGCGGCAGGTGCGCTACCCGGGGCGGGCATGCTGCCGCCCTGCGATTTTACCCAGTCGGCAAAAGCTTCCTTGGAAACAGCGCGCACCTGAATGGGCATGAAGGCGTGGTTGACGCCGCAGATTTCCGAGCATTGGCCGTAATAGGTGCCTTCTTTTTCAACGCGCACCCAGGTTTCGTTGGTGCGGCCCGGCACGGCATCGGTCTTGACGCCAAAGGCAGGCACCGCCCAGGAGTGGATCACGTCGTTGGCGGTAACCAGAACGCGCACGTTGGTGTCGACGGGCAGGACGACTTCGGCATCAGCCGCCAGCAAGCGGGGCTGGCCGTCTTTAAGGTCGGCTTCGGGCACCATGTTGGCCGAAAATTCCTCGATGCCCTGATCGGGATAGCTATAGCCCCAGTACCATTGATAACCGGTGACCTTCAGCGTCATTTCGGGTTCGTGCGTCTTGTCGACGAAATAGAGCATCTTCATCGACGGAATGACGATGACGACAAGGATCAGCACGGGGATCAGCGTCCACACCACTTCGAGCATGGTGTTATGCGTGGTGCGCGACGCTACGGGGTTTTTCGCCGCGCGGTAGCGCGCGACCACGACGATCAACAGCAACAGGACGAACAGCACGATGACCGTGATGATCGGCAGTAGCAGCGCGTTGTGGAAGAAATGCATTTTATCTTTCACCGGCGTAACCCCGGGCTGCAGGCCAAGCGCCCACGCCGTCGGCTGGCCGACAAGCAGGTCCGGACTGCTGCCATCGGTGGCGATGGTTGCGCCGTCCTGCGCGCGCGCGGTCAGCGGCACAACCGTCAGGGCGACGGCGGTCAGCAGCGCGGACAAGCGGCGGCTATGCGTTGAAACGGCAGCGGTCAGGGTGCGGATGCAATTCATATTTTTCACGATAGGAATGTGGTTGGCAAAGGCGCTGGCGGACGCGGCACGCGCAAACAGGGCCACGCACGGCAAAGCGCACACACTGTATAGCACCGCCCCTGCGGGATGTATAGCAGGTGTGCAAATATTCTTTTATACTGACAGCCACTTAGGGCGATAATCAGAGCCCGGCCAGCGTGGCAAGGCCGGTGCGG
Organism: Pseudomonadota bacterium; assembly: GCA_023444705.1. GTDB lineage: Bacteria > Pseudomonadota > Alphaproteobacteria > Micavibrionales > UBA2020 > JAEXMB01. The sequence continues at coordinate 2,940 of JAEXMB010000105.1, forward strand.
AAAACTGCAAGATTTTCCGTATATACCGAGCTAGTCAGCACAATCTCGCGCAGGGCATAGGGGCTGTTTTCCGACAGCGCCGTGGCCGAGGCGATGGCCTTGTCGAGTTCGGCCTTGCTGGCCTTGTCGGTCTTGGTCAGCACCAGCTGGGCGGGCATATGATAATTGTCGAGCATGCCCACCATCTGTAAATCGGTATCCTTGACACCGTGGCGGCTGTCGATCAGCACGCAGACGCGCAGCAGGTTCGGGCGGTCGGCCAGATAGGCGTCGATCAGCCGCCCCCAGGCCTCGGTATCGCTGCGGCTGACTTTTGCATAACCATAGCCCGGCAGATCCACCAGCATCAGCCGCCCGCCCAGATCGAAAAAGTTGATCTGCTGGGTGCGGCCCGGAGTGTTGGAAGTGCGCGCCAGTTTCTTGCGGTACGTCAGGGCGTTGATCAGGCTCGACTTGCCGACGTTGGAACGTCCGACAAAGGCGACCTCGGGCAGGCGCGGTTCAGGCAGGCGCTCGGCCGTCGCCGCCCCTGCCACGAATTCGCAGTTCTGGCGGAACAGCTTGTCGGCGGCAAGACTGAGGTCGGCGTCGCTCACGCCGCCTCTTCCTTCTTGCCTTTGGGCTTGCGGCGCGCGGCGTGGCCGCGGATCAGCGAGGTGTCCTCGCCGCCCACTTTGCGCAGGATGTAGTATTGCTGCAGGATGCTCAGCACGTTCGACCACGTCCAGTAGATCACCAGGCCCGAGGCGAAATGCGCCAGCATGACGGTGAAGACATAGGGGAAGAATGCCTGGATGCGCTCCTGCACCGGATCGGGCATCGGCGGCGACAGACGTTTTTGCAGAACCATCGTGATGCAGAACAGAATGGGCCAGCCGCCGATCATCAGCATCTGCGGGGGATCCCAAGGGATCAGGCCGAACAGGTTGAAGACCGAGGTCGGGTCGGGTGCCGACAGATCGTGGATCCAGCCCCAGAACGGCGCATGGCGCAGATCGACCGACAGCAGGATCACTTTATACAGCGCGAAGAAAATCGGGATCTGGATCAAAATCGGCCAGCAGCCGCTGAACGGATTGACGTTCTCGCGCTTGTAGAGGTCGAAGATCGCCATCTGCAGCGCGGCTTTGTCGCCCTTGTGCTTTTCCTGCAGCTCCTTGAGCTGGGGGGCGATCACCTTCATGCGCGCCATCGAGCGGAAACCCTTGCTGGCCAGCGGGAAAACCGCGCCACGCACGATGACCGTCATCAGCAGGATGCCCGCAGCCACGCTGCCCGTGAGACCGAACAGCATGTGCAACAGGTAGTAGAACGGCTGGGTGATGAAATACCACATGCCGAAATCAAACGCGAAGTCGAGGTTCTTGACGCCAAGGTCGCTTTCGTATTGCGCCATCAGTCCGGTGTTCTTCACGCCCGCATAAACATGCGTGACGTCGTCGGCCGTGCCACCTGCGGCAACGGTCAGCGGGTTTGACACGATGTCGGTTTGATAGACGAAGCCGCCCGCATGCTGGCGAGGTGCCGCCACGACGCGCGCGTTGAACGCCTCGTCCTTGCTCGGGATCATCGCAACCAGCCAGTATTTGTCGGTGATGCCAAGCCAGCCGTTGACGCCGTTGCGCTCGATCGTCTTGCCGTCGCGCATTTTCTTGTAGCTGAGCTTTTCCTGCTCCCCGCCGAGCGAGCCGATCGGGCCTTCATGCAGAACGAAGAAACCACTGAAATCGCGCGGCAGGCTGTTGCGCGCCACCACGTGATAGGCGTTCAGGCGCACGTCGCTGCCGCTGGTGTTCTTGACGCTGTTGGTGACGGTGAACATGAAGTTGTCGTCGAGCGCGATTTCGCGCATGAACGTCAGGCCCGCGCCGTTGTTCCACTCCAGCACGACGGGTGCGCCGCCGCTGGTCAGTTCTTTCGCGCTGCCGCTTGCCAGCTGCCACGTGGTTTTTTCATCGGGTAGCTTGCCCGCATAGCCGTTGGCGACCCAGCCGCTTTCAAAGTAAAAGCCCATGTCGGTGTTGCCCGGCGCCAGCAGCACGACAGGCTGGCTGCCGTTGAGGACTTCGGTATGTTCGTTCAGCGTCAGGTCGTCGATGCGCAGGCCGGTGAGGTTGAGCGAGCCGCTGACGCGCTTGCCCTTGATCGGCAGGCGCGTGCCCGACGATGCCAGCGCATCTTCGCGCGTTTCGACCACCTTGGCGGAGCTGCCCACTGCGGCCCCTGCCTCGCGCGCCTTGACGTCGAGTGTCTGTTGCTGCGCCACCGCCTGCGCTTCAAGTTGCGCGCGGACTTTTTCCTGACGCGGCTTTTCGACGAAGTGGTTGTAGCCAAACAGCACCGCCAGCGACAATGCCACCGCCAGAATAAGACGCGTGCGGTCCTTGCTGTCCTGCGGCTGGGGCGAGTTGAAAGGCTTGTTCATGGAAGTCGTCCTACTGGTCGGCACCCGGATCGGCCTTGGGGCCGGGGTGTGTGGGCAAAGGGGGATGGCTGTGATGAGTAGCACAGACAGGCGCGGAATCCGAGCCTGTTTTGCAACAGTTTTTCAGTCTTTTCAACGGATCGGGAAACGACTCGGGCACGGGATCATAGCCGCCGGGATGAAAGGGCTGGCAGCGGACCAGCCGCCAGAGCGCCAGCGCCGTCCCCCGCACCGCGCCAAAACGCGTGATGCTATCGCGCGCATAGGTCGAACAGGTCGGATAAAAGCGGCAACTGCGCCCGAAAAACGAGGAAAACAGCACTTGATAGCCACGGATCAGGACCAGCAACACACGGCGCATCATCTGGGTAATACTCCCAGATGGCGCCACGCGCGCGCCAGATCGTCCTGCAACAGCTTGAAATAAGCCGTCGCACAGCACGTGCGCGCGATGATGACCACGTCATAGCCGCCGACAGGCACGCCCGCGTCCGCGCTGTCGCGCACCAGGGCGCGCACAACCTCGCGCAGGCGGCGCTTGCAGCGGTTGCGAACAACGGCATTGCCGACCTTGCGGCTGGCCGTCAGGCCGAAGCGCAACGGCGCATCAGGGGAAAGCGCAGGTTTCGCCTGCACAATAAAACAAGAGCCCGTCCAACGCTTTGCGTTGCGGGCCATGTTCTGGAAGTCTTTGCTGTCGATCAGTCTCTGCAACTGGTGGGTCATCAGCATCAGCGCCATGCCGTTATGCATGCCGCCCTTTCATGCTATGCCCGGCCTTGCGGCCTTGGCGGCACACTTAGGCCGACAGAACCTTGCGGCCTTTGGCGCGGCGTGCGGACAGAACTTTGCGGCCAGCGACAGTCGCCATACGCGCACGGAAACCGTGGCGGCGCTTGCGGACCAGTTTGCTGGGTTGATATGTACGTTTCACAGGTCGTCTCCGTGTATCAGGAATTGAGTGATGGTGTATAAGCCGCGCGGGAGGGAGAGTCAACCGCTTTCCCCCGCCTATGGCAAATATTGACCGCAAACAGGCCTGTTTGCGGTGTTTCTGCACTGAATACGTCTGTTTTATTGATTATGTTAAATAATACAGGGCAGAATTTGACTCCGGCCCGCCAATATCGGATAAGCGTGACCTAAAGCGGCTTTTCAGGCGCTTGCAATGCACCCGTAGCTCAACTGGATAGAGTGTTGGCCTCCGAAGCTAAAGGTTGTGGGTTCGAATCCCGCCGGGTGCGCCACAAGCCCTGAGGCTGCCGCATCACGTAACGATTCGCTTTTTTGCAGGGTGTCTCAGCCATGAGCCGTGTTTTCCGCATCACCGCTATGCTTGCCCTTCTCGCCCTTGCGGGCTGTTTAGGCCCGGTCACCAAGGGGCCGCACGTCGACCGCGATGCGCTGGCGCGCGAAGAAGCATTGCAGAAAAAAATGGTGTTCGAGCGCGCGATGAAGGACGAGGCGCGCGTCTACAGCCTCGCCTTTCCGCTGCTGGGCGCCAACGCAGAGTTCTGCGGCAGCTATATCCGCCCCGTCGTCGGTCTTTCGGCCTGGAACATCCATAGTGTCGACAGCGGCTACCGCCCCGCCGCCAAAGAGCTTTACGGTCTGGACGAACGCCTGATCGTCAAAACCATCGCGCGCAAGTCGCCCGCGCAAAAGGCCGGCATCCTGTCGGGCGATATCCTTGAAAGCATCAATGGCGAGCCACTTTCGGGCAGCAACGCCGTCAAGGCGTTTGACGCCGCCGTGCGCGGCAGCAAAGACCGGCCGGTCAAGATCGGCATCCGCCGTCAGGGACGCGCGCAAACCTACACCGTCGCGCCGCTGATGGCCTGCAACTTTCCCGTGCGCGTGGATCATGAAAGCAGCGCCATCAACGCCTATGCCGACGGCAGACAGATCACCATCACGCGCGGCATGATCCGCTTTGCCGAAAACGATGATGAGCTTGCGCTTGTCATCGGCCATGAACTGGCTCACAACGCCCTGACCCATGTCGACAAGCTGCGCAACAACGCGATGGCCGGATCGCTTGGCGGGTTGCTGATCGACAGCCTGTTCGCCGCAGGCGGCGTGTCAACCGGCGGCGGCTTCGCGCAGGTCGGGGCCGACCTTGGCGCCAGCCGCAACGACATCGCGTTCGAGCAAGAAGCCGACTATGTCGGCATGTACTTCATGGAGCGCGCAGGCTACAGCGCGCGCGACGTCGCGCAGTTCTGGCGCCGCATGGCGGCGGAAACCGCACAGGACGTTACGGCGCGCAACAGCCACCCCACCAGCCCCGAGCGCTTCCTTGCCATCGAGGCCACGTATAAAGAAATCATCCAGAAAAAAGCCACGGGCAAAAAGATCGCGCCCACGCT
>JAEXMB010000004.1 GCA_023444705.1 Pseudomonadota bacterium
CTTCTGCTCGGCGGCGTTGACCGCCTCGCGGGCGTTATCCTGTGCTTCGCTCAGAACGGTTTCAAACGCCTGCTTGGCCTTTTCCGCCTCGTCATTGAGCTGGGCGGCGCGGTCAAGGTTGGTGTTGATTTGCGTCTGGCGCATGTCCAGCACTTCGGTTACGCGGGGCAACGCGATGCGCGACATCAGGATGTAAAGAAGGGCGAAGGATACCGCCAGCCAGAAAACCTGGCTGCTGTACGTGGTGACGTCAAGCTGGGGGAAACCGCCCTTTGACTCCGCCGCGTGTCCTTCGACGGCCATTTCCTCGATCTCGCCGGCGACGGTTTCATCATTGGGCATGATGATCAGGTCACCGCCGGTGGCGGAAACGGCATGACCTTCGCTGTCCATCATGATCACGGGTGCGGCGGTTTCGTCTTGCGCTGCTGTCGTGTCACCGGCGAAGGCGGGCGACAGCCACAGGGTCAGCAACAGGGCCATCAGGGCGCCGGTGCGTGCGGTCGTGCGGGGCAGTGCGTTAAAAACAGTCGTCATTGTCCGTGATCCAGAAAGAAAGGTCGGCTTTGGTCCTGTCGGTTCCATCAACGGGGCAGGGGGATGCGGGCCATATCGCCGCAATCCCCCGGCCGCCGGTGATTAGAACACGAACAGGATCAGCAGTGCGATAACCAGCGCGAACAGTGCGATAGCTTCGACAAGCGCGAAGTACAGCAGGCCAGCACCTTTAACGGTGTTCGCAACGCTGGGGTTGCGGCCGATGGTGTTGATGACGCTGGAGAAAAGCAGGCTCAGGCCGATACCGACGCCAAGCAGGGGCAGAACGGCAATGCTGGCACCGATAAGTTTTGCTGAAGCTGGCTCCATTTTAAGTTCCTCTTTCGTGTTGTGTTGTTGTGGTTGGTTTGGTTGGAAGTGCCTGTGGTGGTTTAGTGCAGTTCAATCGCATCCTTGAGGTACAGGCAGGTCAGGATGGCGAATACGTAGGCCTGGATGAAGGCAATCATGATTTCAAGGCCGACGACGGCGATGTTGATCACCATCGGCAGCACACCGAAAACAACGCCCATCGCGACGCTGAAACCGGCGAAAACTTTGAGGATCGTGTGGCCGGCCGTCATGTTGGCGAACAGACGAACCGACAGGCTGATGGGGCGCGAGAGGTAGGAAATAACCTCGATCACCGCGATCAGCGGCGCCAGCGCGATGGGCACGCCCGACGGAACGAACAGCGTGAAGAAGTGCAGGCCGTGGCGCAGGATGCCGATCAGCGTCGCCAGCAGGAAGACGAACAGCGCCAGCGCCCCCGTCACGATGATGTGGCTGGTGAAGGTAAAGGAGTAGGGCACCATGCCAAGCAGGTTGCCCATCAGCACGATCATGAAGATCGAAAAGACCAGCGGAAAGTACTTGCGGCCTTCGTGGCCGAGGTGTTCATGCACGATGCCGCCCACAAACTCGTAAAGCGATTCAGCGATGTTCTGCCAGCGGCCGGGGATCACGGCCTTGCCGCGCATGGTCAGCGTCATCAGCAGGGTGGCGGCCAGAACGGCAAAGCACATCCACAGCGACGACTGCGTGAAGGAAATATCATAGCCGCCCATTTGCAGGGGGATGATGGGTTTGATCACGAATTGCTCAAGCGGATTGGCGGACACGTGCTGTCATTCCTTCTTCGCGGTATCGTCGTTGTCATCAGCCGGCTTCGTATCCTTGAAGCCGATTTCAAATTCCTTGCCCATTTGCGTGCGGTAGATGTTCAGAAAACCTGCGGCAAAGCCGAGGAAGAAGAACACCACCATGAACAGGGGCCGCAGGCCCGTCCATTCATCGATCCAGTAGCCGATGAACGTGCCGACGATCAGTGCCGCAACCAGATCTGTCGCAACCCGCATCGCAGCGCCGGCGGCGGACTGATCCTTGCTATCGCCCTGATCGTCCGGCGATGGCTGTGCAGCCCGCTGGCGCTCCTGCGCGGCGCGGATCTTTTGCCCAAGATCATCAGGTGTTTGGCTCATCTCAGCCGCCCCTTTTTCACGCGTTTAGAGCGTGCTGAAACTACGCATAACTATAATGAGAGTCAAGTGATGTCGCGGCGGTGCGACATCGTTATTTTTGAACAGGTTAGTTTATTTTCATAAGTGACAAAGCGGCCTGTGTGCGAAAGGGGCGGAGCGTGCGTGCCGTGTTGCTTTGCGCGCATGGCATGATATACCAAAATACAGCAAGCGGGGCCACGTCCCCCTCCGGCTCGGTCAGGGGCGGATCGATGTCCGGGACGGCCCGGCTTTTCATGAAAGGAGATTCATGATGGCTTGGCTTTATCTTGTCGTTGCCGGTGTTCTCGAAGTTGTTTGGGCCTATAGCATGAAATTGTCGCACGGGTTCACCAAACCCGTGGCGTCGGTGGTGACAGTGCTGACAATGCTGGCGAGTTTCGCGCTGTTGTCGCTGGCAATGCGCGCCTTGCCGCTTGGCACTGCCTATACGGTATGGACGGGCATCGGCGCGGTCGGCGCGTTTATTGTCGGGGTGGTTGTGCTGGGCGAACAGGCAAACGTCATGCGCATCGCAGCCGCGGTGCTGATCGTTGCCGGTATCGTGCTGATGAAAATATCGTCGTCGGGCACGCCTGCCTAGAAGGCGGCGCCGATGCCGCGGTTGATCAGGCTATCCCACATATAGCGGTCTTCGTTCATGCGCACGTTCTGCGTGCCTTCGACCACCGAATGCACCAGTCGGTCGCGGTCGAACACCATGACCAGACGCAGGTTATAGCCGGTTTTCTCGACCTTCATCTTGCCAAAGCCAAGCGAGCTACTGCTCTTGATCTCACTATAGGGCAGATAGTAGCCATCCATGCGCAACAGGCGCTGGCGGAATTGTTCAAGCTCGGCCGCCGAACCTTCGACAGTTGCGTTGCCGTAGTAGCAGGTTTGCACTTCCTGCATGCTCATGCGCTCGAATTTCTCGACGGGGACGCCGATGGTGGCAAAGGCTTCCTCGCGCGTCATGCCCGGCCGCAGGCTACCGGATTTCTGCGCCATTTCCTTTTTGTCCTTGAACAGGTCGGTGTTCACCTCTTGCTCGCCCGAGGGCAGGCAGGCGCTCAGGCTCAGGGCCAGCGCCATCGCGGCAATCAGGGTGGTGATCCGCGCCAGCCGCTGCATGGCGGCGGGGGATGAAAGAGCTGTCGCAAAAGCTGTTTTGTGTTGCATGTGGCGGCCCTCGTTCTTGGCCTGTTCACGGGCTTGATTATACATAAACCTGACCCTACCATTCAATTTTCTCTTGATATTGCTAATTATTTCTTAATTTAGCGGTCATAATACTTTTTTGGCTGGCGGAACTTTTTGTAAAATGGTAAAAACGACCCCATCAAAAAACAGCCGTTTTCAGTGGCTTGCGCGATGCACCAAGTGAGAGAGATCACGGGCTTCGCCGCCATTGTACGGTATCCGCACAGAGCAACATCCAAGGACGTATACGTCATGACCGCAGTACCTGCAGACGCAAAAAAATATTTTGTCCGTTATTCCAGCAGCGATGATTTTGATCGCTTGATGGCCTTCTACAGAGCCAACCCGCATAAGAACGTCGACGAGCGCAATGAGTCGCTGATGCGCGAGCTGGTTGAAAACGGCTCCGTCACGCTGATCCAGTCCGCAATCACCGGCGAAGTGGTGGCAGCATCTATTTCCTATCCGCTCAACGGCGACGACGGCAGCCAGAAATGGCTTGAAATCGGCACCACCCGCAGCATCCTCAACGGCTATCCCGGCCTGTTCGACGTCATGATCGGCATGCAGGTCATGCGCGCGTTTCTGGTGGAACCGCCGGGCGAGCGCTTTGTCTGCCAGATGGAAAGCCAGGCTGTGCGCAACATGGCCAATCACCTCGGCTTCCGACCCTTCGTTCCGTCAGAAGAACTGGTACGATCAAGCGACACCACGCTCAACGCCGATGAAACCTGCGGCTTTGACAAATGGTATTCGGCAGGCCCCGAAGCGTTGCCCGTCGTCGCCCAGCGTATGATGGAAGCGATCAACAAGCCCGTGCTGACCCACTTGAAATCGGGTGAGAACATCGAGCTGGATTTCAGCAAGTCGAAGTTCTTTGCCATCTTCAAAGATGAAATTCAGGCACTGTCCAAGCGCGATCTCGGCAACCACGACCAGCCGGATTACACCGCCAGCATCGCCAAAACCCGCGAAACATGGATGAAGTCGTTCTTTAAATAAGAACAAACGCTCCTGATTCCTTAAAATTGCCAAGTTTGCCTGTCATGGCGACCTTGGCAATTTTTTTGCCTTGGCCTAATATTATCCCGTACAGCAACGCCTCTTTAACCGGACGGGAGCCCCATCATGAACGCTTTGGCAAAACTCAAGGAACACCATGACGAGGCCAAAACGTGGCGCCGTCACCTGCATGCCAATCCCGAAACCTCGTTTGAGGAAGTCAAAACATCGCAATACGTCGTCGACCTGCTGACGTCATGGGGGATCGAGGTTCATCGCGGTCTTGCCAAGACCGGCGTCGTCGGCGTCATCAAGGGCAACAAGCCGGGGACGAAATCCATCGGTCTGCGCGCAGATATGGACGCGCTCGACATCTACGAGGAAACCAACGCGCCGTACCGCTCAACCGTCGAGGGTAAAATGCACGCCTGCGGCCATGACGGCCACACGGCCACATTGCTGCTGGCCGCCAAATACCTTGCCGAACACCGCGATTTCGCGGGCACGGTCGTGCTGATCTTCCAGCCGGCAGAAGAAGGCGGCGGTGGCGGTGACATCATGGTCAAGGAAGGCCTGTTCGACAAATTCCCCTGCGACGCCGTTTACGGCATGCACAACTGGCCCTATCTGCCCGAGGGTGTGTTCTCGGTATCGTCGGGCGCCATCACGGCGTCGACCGACGAATTCAAGATCAAGGTCACAGGCAAAGGCGGCCATGCCGCATTCCCGCATGTCTGCATCGACCCGATCGTGATCGGTTCGCACATCGTGACCGCGCTGCAAACCCTTATCAGCCGCGTCGCCAATCCGGCCGAGATGGGCGTGGTCAGCGTTACCAAGTTTCAGGCGGGCACAGGTGCCTATAACATCATTCCTGAAACGATCGAGATGGGCGGCACCGTGCGCACCACATCGCCCGCCTTGCGCGAAAAGCTGGAAAAGGGGATCCGCACCCTGACCAAGACCATCGCGACCTCGATGGGTGGCGATGCCGATATCGATTGGCGCTACGGCTATCCGTCGACCGTCAATACCGAGGCCGAGACGAACTTCGCGCGCTCCGTCGCCATTGATCTGGTGGGTAAGGACAAGGTCGAGGATTTCGTGCCGACGATGGGCGGGGAGGATTTCGCCTATATGCTGCAAAAACGTCCGGGCTGCTATATCGCCCTTGGTACCGCCAAGGACGAAAATACCCCCGGCCTGCACAACCCCAAATTCGATTTCAACGATGACATCCTGCCGCTGGCGGCATCCTACTGGGTGCGCCTGACGGAAAAATACCTCAACGGCTGACCGTTGGCGTTATTGCAGGTGAGGTGATTTTTTGCCGCCTGCACCCGCGGGCCATTGCTTGGGCGTGACGGCCTTGGCATTGGCGGGCGGGGCGTCGTATTTCAAACCGCGCTGCTGGCCGATATGGCGGATAAAGCCCACGACGTTGGGGGCGATGCTCTCGCGCCATTTGCTGCCGCTGAAAATGCCGTAATGGCCGACATTTTCCTGCAGCAGGTGGAATTTCTGGTCTGCCTTGAGCCCTGACAGATGCGCATGCACGGCGGCAGTCTGGCCAGGTGCGGAAATATCGTCGTTTTCGCCCTCGATGGTCAGGATGGCGGTCTTGCCGATCTTGCCAAGGTCAACAGCTTTGCCTTCGTGCGTCATGTTGCCATCGGGCAGGTCCTGGCGGATGAACACGCGCTCCACGGTATCAAGATAGAATTTGGCGGGCAGGTCGCAGACGGCGAAGTAGTCGTCGTAGAAGTCTTTAATTTTATCGGCCTTGTCATGGTCGCCCTGATAAGCGTGCTTGAACAGGTCCTGATGCGATTGCGCGTGCTTTTCAGGGTTCATCGATACAAAGCTCGCCAGTTGCAAAAAGCCCGGATAGACGAAACGCCCCACGCCCGGATAGCGCGCGGGCACGCGGCCGATCATGTTCTGCGAAAACCAGTTGATCGAATGCTGGTGGGCGAATTCGGTGACTTCGGTTTCCGCCGCGCGCACATCCACAGGGCCGCCCATCAGGGTGAGGGATGCAGGTTGCACGGGCGATTTCTCGTCGGCAAGACGTGCCACGGCGGCAAGGCTTGGCACCGTCGGCTGGCAAACAGCGATCATATGCACGTCACTGCCGATATGGGCGATGAATTCCTTGAGGTAGCTGACATAGTCGTCAAAGCTGAATTCGCCGTCTTTCATCGGCACCAGTTTGGCGTCGATCCAGTCGGTGATATAGACGTCGTGCGCGGGCAGCAGTTGCTTGACCGTATCGCGCAACAGCGTGGCGTGGTGGCCCGACATCGGTGCCACGACCAGCACCTTGGGATCGTTACGCTTGGTCTTGCGCGTAAAATGCAGCAGGTTGGCGAAGGGTTTTTTCAGTGCGATGTCTTCATGCACGGCGACAGTGTCGTCGCCGATATGGGTGCTATGCAGGCCGAAGTCGGGCTTGCCGTATTCCTTGGACATGCGGCTGGTCAGCTCGCGGCTGGCGGCGATCAGCTTGTGCGCTTCTGCCGTCAGGGGGGAAGGGGTGAGGCCGTAGGCCGATGATGTTTGCAGCAGGGAGCTTTGAAACGACAGTGCCAGCGACATCATGCCAAAGTACGCACGCAGACCCTGATTTTGCCATTCATGCATGGCATACATAATCGGGTTATAGACTTTCATTGTATGGCGATCCCCTGTTGCCGGTGCCGCATCGCGGCAGATTCCCTCTGTTCAAAAATAAAACATCTTTCTTAAGAACAGTTTAGCATTTTTGCGCGATGCAGCATAGCGCAGTGAAAATACGCTGCTATTTCAGATGGTTAAGCCGCCTGTAATTTGTGCGCAATGGCCAGCAGGATTTTGGCGCGGATCATGGGATGGGGCAGGTTCGCGCCTGCGAGCCAGCGGTCAAAGCTGGCGGGGCCGATCTCCATCTCTTGTTGCAGAAAAGATGGGTCAAAGCCATGTTCGCTTGTCGCGCGATAACAGCACTCGGCGAAATCGGCATCGGTGATGTGATCGCCGCGCTGTGCCACGGCCATCAGGTGGGTGCAAAATTGCGCGCGCGGTGTCATCCTTGCTGGCGTGCCTTGGCGCGGCGTTCCTCGCGGCGCTTGTCAGCCTCGACGGCATAGGCGCCCGTGCCTTTGTGATAGACTTTATCGGTCGGCAGCAGGGTGCCGGCTTCGTATTCCGGCGCACCGTTCAGTTCACTGTAGATACCTGTGAAATCGGCCAGCGTGTCGTTGAACAGTTGCTCGAAGCTGTCGATGACGAAATAGTTGTCTTGAAAATCGTCGATCTGGAAGTGTGTTTGCAACACGCGCTTGAGGTCAAAGCCGATGCGGTGGGGGCTGTCGCTTTCAAGCGCGAAAACCGTTTCGGTCGGCGACGACAGAATGCCGGCACCGTAAATGCGCAGGCCGTCGGCCTCTTTGATCAGGCCGAATTCGACGGTGTACCAGTACAGACGCGCGAGCTTGTCGATGGTGCCGAGCTTGGCCGCCTTCAGGCCGCCCTTGCCGTATTCTTCCATGTACTTGGCAAACGTGGGGTCGGCCAGCAATGGCACGTGGCCAAAGACATCGTGGAACACGTCGGGTTCCTGAATGTAGTCGAGCTGTTCCATCGTGCGGATGAAGTTGCCCGAGGGAAAGCGGCGGTTGGCGAGCAACTCGAAAAACGGCTCGTCGGGGATCAGGCCTGGCACGGCGACAACCTGCCAGCCGGTGCGCTCCAGCAGGATTTTATTGATGTCGGTGAAATCGGGAATGCGGTCCTGATTGATGTTGAGGTCATGCAGGCTTTGCATGAACTGGCCGATGGCGCGGCCGGGCAGCACGTCAAGCTGGCGCTTGTAGAGCGCCTTCCACACGGCGTGGTCTTCATCGGTGTATTGCGCCTGCGGCACGGTGAAGAAATCAAGGTTGCCGGGCAGCCAGCCAGTGGGATCGGTGTAGTGATAGGCGGTCGAAATGCCGCGGTCTTCTTTTTTCGGTGCGTCGGTCATCTCAGGCTCTCCCTTTCAAAAAGACGGGGCGGTGGTG
>JAEXMB010000025.1 GCA_023444705.1 Pseudomonadota bacterium
GGCATTAGGTATCTCCTTGAAAAGGTTAAATTCCCTTGGTGACATATGGCCATCATGCACCCATGCGGCCAGCCAACACCCCTGTCACGCCCCACCACGGCCATATCCTGCGCCCTGTTTTGGTGCTTTTTTTGCGCAGGAAAACGCGGCCCCCCGCCGTGTCATGGGCAGGAAGTGTGCTATGTTAGTCATGAACATGAATTCACATCACCGGAAGGGTGGCATGAAAAGCGAGACAATGCCGGCAGTGGCCTCTGGCCCCTCTGGCGTGATCGAAGACGATGACAGCGCGCTGATGTTGCGCGTGGGCACGGGCGACCAGAAAGCCTTTGCCGCGCTGATGGACCGCCACCTTGTGCGCACGGTCCGCCTTGCCGCGCGCCTGCTGGGCAGCGAGGCACAGGCAGACGACGTCGCGCAGGAAGCCTTTGTGCGCGTCTGGCGCCACGCCCCTACCTGGCAGGACAGCGCGGCGCGTGGTGCGCGCTTTACCACATGGCTATATAAAATTGTCAGCAATCTGGTGATCGACGAAAAGCGCAAACGTGTCAACGTCGCCATCGACGACATTGCCGAGCCGACCGACGAAAGCGCGCCCAATGGCGAGAAGGTGCTGATCGACCGCCAGCGCGCGACCGAGGTACGTGCCGCCCTCAGCCAATTGCCCGAGCGCCAGCGCGACGCCTTCGTGCTGTGCTTTTACGAGGAATATTCAAACCGCGATGCCGCGCAGGCGCTGGATGTCAGCGTCAAGGCGCTCGAATCCCTGCTGGTGCGCGCGCGCCGCAGCCTGCGCGACTTGCTGCGCCCTGATTTACTGACGGAGAACACGCCATGACACAGACATTCACATCGCCGTTGCCGTTTGAGGATTTTGATGCCCTGCTGGCCCTGCATGGCGCGGATTTGTCGCGCTGGCCGCTGGATGCCGTCAAGCCTGCACTGGCCCTGATGGAATCAGATGCGCAAGCGAAAACCCTGTTTGCCGAAAACGAGCGCATGGACGACATGCTGCGCCGTTCCGACGCGGTGACGGACTTGCGCATCGGCGCACGTCACGGCAAGACCGCGCCTGAACTTCAGGCCCGCATCATGGCGCAGATCGCGCAAGGTCCGCAGGACGCTGTGCCCGCAGCACTGGCCGCGCAGGCGCTTGGCAAAATGCGCGCGCGCGGCGGTATGTTCGGCCTGAAAGCGCTGTTTGCGCCAGGTGGCGGCTTGCTCATGGTTGGGCTGGTTGGCTTTATGATGGGCTTCATGCAACCCGCCAGCGCGCAGGACACCCTGCTTGACGGGCTTGTCCACGGACAGGATATTGTGATCGCCGGTGATGTCGATACCGGCCCGATGGGAGAATGGGAATGAATAAATCACGCGCACTGGCCGCGCTTGGCGTCGCGCTTTTGCTCTCACTGGCGGCCAACGTCTATTTTGGCGGCATGTCGCTTGGCCACATGATGGCGGGGTCGACCTGTGATCGCAAGGAATGGCGCGAGAAAGAGGCCGTTTTGCAAGACCGCCTGTCGCCGCAGGATTATGCGGTGTTGAAAAAGCACAAGCAGGCCAAGAAAAAGGATTTCCGTGCCGACCGTGCGGAGCTTGAAAAGGCGCGCGACAAGGTCGACCGCGCCATGCGTGCGGAGCCGTTTGAAGCTGATGTCCTCAAGGCCGCGCTGGCCGAGGAAAACACCGTCAAGCTGCGCGTGTTGCAACGCATGCGCGAGGGACGCGACAAGCTTTCCGCCGACCTGTCGCCCGAAGGCCGCAAGATCTTTGCCGAGGTGATGAAGGAATTCCGCCGCAAACCCGGCGAGGATGGCCTGCCCCCGCGTGAAGCGCCGCGGCCGCCCGCCCCCTGACACAGCAATAAAAAACCCGCCATTCAGGCGGGTTTTTTATTGTGCAAATTACTTACATTCTCCAGATATGGCCGCCGCCCTTGTTGCGCTTGGACTTCACGACTTCCTCGTAAAGGTCGTCGATATGGACCTTTTTGGGCGAAGTCGCGCCCGCGCGCGCCGTGGTGATCTGCGCGAAAAGGTCGCGCGGATGGGCGCTGGCGCGCGGTGCGGGCAGGTCTTTCGCCGTGATCCTGCTGTGGGCGCACATGCCGCTGAACTGCTTGAGCTGAACAGCGTCAAGGCCGGCGGTGGCGGGAGGTGCGATCTTGGCGATGCGCGCGGCCATGACGGTGGTGAAGTGGCTATAGCTCATACCCAGGCTGACGACGCGGTTGCCGATCAAGGCGTTGGCGCTGTTGTCGTCCTTGTCCCAATACATCATGGTCGCGCGGTCGGTGCGCGCCAGATCCATGCCGGCGTCGGTTTCGTTGCTGTCGATGCGCTCCCAGCCTTTTTGCTTGGCGATATGCTTGAGCGCCGTGACAGCCTTGGCGCGCGCGACGGGCGGGCGCAGGTCGCTGTGTTCGCCCACCATGATGAGCGCATCCTGCTTGGCGGAGTAAAAGACGTTGTGCAGGTGATCGGTATGCACGATCAGGTCCGACAGCATGCCCTCGGCAGGTACGACCAGCATTTTGTCGCTGCGCTGCGCCGATTTGGCCAGGCTCTCCACGATCTTGGGCAGGTCGGCCGCCATATCGGCGTCGACCTCGATGCGGCCGCTGACGCCGCCCTTGTTGCGGTGGCTGTATTGGATGCCGGCTGACTTCGCCTCGGCATAGGCGGTGATGAAGCCCAGCGTGTCGAGGTTGAAACGCAGGTGCGCAAGGTCGCCTTTGGCGGACAGCATGGCGGGGTTATTGTCGACCTTGCACATGCAGGTTTCCCATTGCGTCTTATCGCTGGCGCTGACCTTGATGTACTGGCCATCGGCACTGGCAAAGGGCGACAGGCCGTTTTCGCGGGCCATGCCCTCGACCAGCTGCGTGAACACGGGGTTTTCGACGCGCAGGTTGATGGTGCGGCTGTCTTCATCGACAGAAATCAGCGATGCGCGGTCAGGGTTGACATAGGCGTTGCCCATGCGCACCAGCGGCAATTCAAATGCCGGCATGTTCAGGGTGTCGACGATCTTGTGATTGCCGTTGCGGTCGACCATCAGCCACTGGCCGGCGGCGGGCATGGGGATCAGCGCCAGCAGCGCGCGCGGCTGCATGCTGCTATAGGTGGTTTTGCCGTTGGCGTCGGTGGTGGTGGCATGCACCATATCGGCGCGCTTTTTGAGGACGTCGCGCGTGATATAGTCGATGTTGAGCGGCGCTTCGTGCATATCCCAGATGATGCGCGTGCTGTCGGCGGTATGTTCGAACCCGTCGGCAAGGTCGGGGTTGAACAGGCCCATGCTCTCGCGCATGAAACCCAGGCGGTGGTGGAGGATGTCGAGCAGGTTTTCCGCCGTTTTCGCATCGATGCGGTTGCCAAAGACCTGCGTCTTGCCGCCCAGCGTGAAGTACATGGTGCTGTTGGAGGCGTCATACCACATGTTGGCGATGTTCTGCGCGTTCGCCAGATAGGCGTTTTCGCCCGCAGGGTAGATGTCGCCGACCAGACCGCGCGCGGCGTCGCGCAGCAGGTCTGCGGTTTTCTTGTTGTTGTTCAGGGATGCGGCGGCGTTTTCAAGCAGGGCAGCCTTGGCATAGGTCGTGGCCACAGGTTCCAGCAGCGCGGCGATAAAACCTAATTTCTGTGTATCGCTGATCGTATCCTCGCCAGCGATTTTGGCGACAAGGCCATCCTTGCCTGCCAGCAGCGTGTGCCATTTTCCTGCAGCTTCGGCATTGGTCGCAATGCGGCTGCCTGCCAGCAACATGGTGATGGCCGCAGGGCCGATGGTGGCGATAGTGCCTTTTTCCAGCAGGGAAAGAATGATGTTGCCGACGGCGATAAAGGCGCTGTCGTCGCGCGTGCTGCTCAGGCCCTCGAGCGTGATTTCGCGTGCAAGGCCAAGCGACAGCGCCTGCGACAGCAGGGCGATGCGGGTCTGGGGCTTGCCAGCGGCAGCGGCTTCGATCATGCCGGTCAGGCTGATGCCGGTATTACTTTCGCCGCGCATGGCGATGTCCCACAACGCGCGCACGTCCGCACCCATGTGTGGTTGGGAGATCGCCGCCATGACGCCCGCCAGCGCGCTTGCGTCCTTGTCGAGTGCGGCGCGGCGCAGGGCCACGAAATGGCTGGCGCAGTCTGTGTTCACGCCGCTGCCAAAGCCCGACAGCAGGGCCTTGAGCGCATCTTGGTAAGCGGCATCGTCATCGCCAAAGCGCTGTTGCAGGGCGCCTACGGCGTTGAGGCGTAGGGAGATGCCGCGCAGGTTGAGGTCACTGTCGCGCGCCGACAGGCTGCGCAGGGTTGCGGTCAGCGCCTTGACGGGCAGGGGGGCTTTAGCCGCAGTCACCGCGTCAAGTATGGTGCTGTAGATGGCTTCGGGGTCGGTCTTGCCTTTGATCTTCAGGCGGCCTTCAAAAGCGATGGCGGCTTCGAACAGCGCCAGACGCGCGGCGGGATCGACGGCATGATAAAGGGCGATGTCGGCAAAGCTCGAGGCTTCGAAATCGGCCAGCAACAGGCGGCGCATTTCGGCGGCGGCGCTCTGGTCGGGGCGGGGGAACAGCACGGGCAATTCATTGATGAAAGCGGCGATGTTCTGGCTGTCGAGCAATTGCGCGACGTTGCTATAGGTCGTGGCGTCGTCGAGCAGCGCGCGGGTGCGCACCTTGAGCGCCTGGTCGTAGTCTTCCTGCGCGCGCGCGATCACGTAGGACGGATGGCGGTATTGCGTCATGATGGCGGCGAAGTTCTGGTCGGGCGTGCTGGGCGAGAGGTTTTCACCCACCCAGTCCATGAAGCTGTCGATATAATAGTGGCGGTCGCTTTGCAGGCCGATCAGGTCGCGCTGGATCTGGCGCCAGTGGGTGAGCATGCCTTGATAGGCCGCTTCGGCGTCTTCGGTATCGCGCTGGGTCTGGCTTTTGAACCAGCCTGACAGCACGCCGCCCTTGGCTTTTTCCGCCGGTTTAGCTGTTTGTGCGGGCGCAGGGGCATCGGTGGCCTGCAGTTTCTGCATGCGGTCGATGTTGTCGGCGATTTCCTCGGAAATGCCAAGTGCGGGCAGGGCCTCGATCAGCTGGTCGGGCACACCGGCGGGAATGGCCGCGAGTGCGGCGACTTCGGCGCTGTCGGCGCCAAAGGCGGCAACGGCAGAGGCAAGCATGTCGCCATCGCTCAGCAGAAAACCGATGATGTC
This sequence comes from Pseudomonadota bacterium, assembly GCA_023444705.1. Lineage (GTDB taxonomy): Bacteria > Pseudomonadota > Alphaproteobacteria > Micavibrionales > UBA2020 > JAEXMB01. The sequence goes on from JAEXMB010000025.1 coordinate 5,206, forward strand.
TTTGGAATATTTTCCGTCAGCGCTGCCGGCGGTGATTTTGTTCAGCTGCGCCTTTTTCTTGCCGGTGATCGCGCGCATCAATTGCTGGCGCGTGACGATGATCGCTTCGCGGTTGTCCTTGAGCCATGCGGTGACGCGGTCGGTATTTTGCTCCATCGTCACCAGCGCCAGCGCCAGCTGGTCGCGCAGGTGGCCAAGCGACTGCACGTCGCCTTCAAGCGTCTGCTTTTTTTCAAGCCATTCGGCCAGTGATCCGGGGGTATGCGGGGGCGTGGTCATATGGGTATATGCGACTCAGTAAGGGATGGGGGCTGAATAATTCTGGAAAAATATACCAGCCAAGGTATTATTATGCAAATCATTTTCTGTCTTGGCGGTGAATAAATTTCTCTATATATTTCATGTGCTTATATAGCCTCACACCGGGGCAGGGGCATGTTTAAATTTTATGGAGGCTATTATGCTGCAAGAGTTCAAAAATTTCCTGATGCGCGGCAACGTTGTTGACCTGGCGGTCGGCGTGATTATTGGCGCATCGTTTAGCAAGATTGTTTCGTCGCTGGTCGACGACATCATCATGCCGCCCCTGGGCCTGATCGTCGGCAAGGTCGACTTCAGCAACTTTTTCATCCCCCTCAGCACCTCGGATGAAACCTATAACACCATCGCACAGGCCAAGGCGGCAGGTGTTGCCACCTGGAACGTCGGCATGTTCGCCAACACGCTGGTGCAATTCACCCTTGTGGCCTTTGCGATCTTCTTTTTCATCGTCAAGCCGATCAACCGCCTGAAGAAGAAAGAGGAAGCGGCCCCCGCGCCTGCCGCACCCACCAAGGAAGAACAGCTGCTGACCGAAATCCGCGATCTTTTGAAAAACAAGTAAGCGGCGTTCATATTGCCCTGCATACATCCGGCGGTCGCGCACAACAGCGCACCGCCGGATTTTATTTATCTGTTAAGGGGTGATCGGCTAGCATAGGGGCCTAGGCCTTTGTGCAAGGACATTTTCCCATGTTGACCCTGACGCTTAAAACGAAGTTCACGCTGATGAGCTGCGTAACCATTCTTGTTATTTCATTCGCGGGCTACCGCAGCTATCACGCCCTGTCGGCGATGGAACAGCAAAAAGAAACCTATGTGCGCTCGAGCGAGCTGCTGACCAACCACATGGATGGCGACATGATGCATGACGCCATGCGCGGCGACGTCTATCGCTCCTTCTTCGCACTGTCCAACGGCAGCATGGATGACATCGATAACGCCGCCAAGCAACTGGCAGAACATAGCGACCGCTTCGCGCAGGATATCGAGCGCAACCTGGCCAACCCCACCATCGATGCAGCACTGGTCAGCGACCTCAAGGATACGCAACGTGAACTGGCTGATTACCGCACCGCCGCGCAAGGGCTGATTTCCGGCGTGCGCCAGGATCTGATCGACCAGAGCGAAAAGACCGAAAAGCGGCTGCCTGAATTCGAACAGGCCTTTGACAAGCTTGAAAGCCAGCAGGACAAGCTGCGCGACAGCATTGAAGAGCATATGAAAGAAGTCTCCCTGGCGGCGGCCGACCTTGCTGACAAAGAGCGCCTTGTATCGGTTATCTGCTCGCTGCTGGCGGTGATGCTGTCGCTGGCGCTGCCCATCGTCAACCGTCTGTGGCTGTTCGCGCCGCAAAAGACGCTGACCGACGCAATGGAAAAGCTGGCGCATGGCGACATTGACAGCGAAATCCCCTATGGCCAGCGCCGCGACGAGATTGGCGTCATGGCGCGCACGCTGGCGGTATTTCGCAACAATGCGATCGAAAAGCACCGCCTTGAAAAAGAACAGGAAGAAAACAAGCACCGTGCCGAGCGTTCGCGGCGCGAGGCCATGCTGGGCCTTGCCGACGATTTCGAGGGCAGCGTGCAGGGGGTGGTCGATACCGTCGCCAGCGCCGCCACGGAAATGGACGCGACATCACGTGCCTTGCGCGACCGCACCAGCGCCAGCATTGAAAAGCTGGGCGAACTGGTGATGGGCATCAGCGGCGCCAGCCAGAATGTGCAAACCGTGGCGGGCGCGGCAACGCAGCTGTCGGCATCCATCCGCGAGATCGCCGATCAGGTGGCGCGGGCCAGCGGCATCACCGGCGAGGCGGTCGAGGTATCGCAACAGGCCACGCAATCGGCCACGGCGCTCAGCCAGGCGGCAGGTCATATCGGCAGCGTGGTCGGACTGATCAACGAGATCACCGGAAAAATCAACCTTCTGGCGCTTAACGCCACCATCGAGGCCGCGCGCGCGGGCGAGGCCGGCAAGGGCTTTGCCGTCGTGGCCAGCGAGGTCAAGACGCTGGCGGGCCAGACCACGCAGGCGACCGAGCAGATACAGGAGCAGATCACCCTGATCCAGAGCGCCACCAGCGACACCGTCGGCGTCATCGGCGAGATCACCAAAAAGATCGACGAAATCAGCCGGATTTCTTCTTCCATCGCCGCGGCAGTCGAACAGCAGGGCATGGCGACGCAGGAAATTGCGCGCAACGTCAACGAAGCGGCGGAGATCACGCAGGTGATTTCCGGCAACGCCGACGAGGTCAAGGGCACATCGCTACTGACGGGTTCGGCTGTTGACCAGATGATCGCCGCCGTGAGCGAGCTGTCGCAGCAGTCGGAAACGTTGCGCATGAAGGTCAGTGTCTTCCTGCAAAACGTCAAGGCGGCCTAGGCGGTATCCGATGTTTACGGCTGACGCATTCTTTGCCGCCAAGGCGCGCAAGCAACGTGGCAAGAAAGAAAGCCTGCATCACCACAACGTCTATGTAGTGGAACTTGATCCGCGCGTTTTAAAGGACCGCGCCTTTCGCGCCGCCAATCCGTTGCACGACCCGGCCAAGCCATGTTTTTACGTGGGTGCGACGGGATTGTCGCCTTACGAGCGTTTTCTCAACCACAAGGACGGCCACAAGGCCAACCGCTATGTGCGTAAATACGGCCTGCACCTGCGCCCTGACCTGTTCGAGGTCTTCAACCCCCTGCCTTACGAGGCGGCGATAGAGCTGGAACAGGAACTGGCCGAAGAACTGCGCGGCAAGGGCCACGCCGTCTGGCAGGCGTAAATTATACAGCTTTGCCGAACAGGTCGTATTCGTCTGATTTTTCGATCTTCACGTTGACGATATCGCCTTGTTTGAGGTTCTTGCCTTTGACGTAGACAAGGCCGTCGATTTCCGGCGCATCACCTTGCGAGCGGCCGATGAAGCCGCCGTTGTCGTCCATGCCATCAATGATGATCGGCAATTCGCGCCCCACCTTGGCGGCCAGACGCTTGGCGCTGATCGCCTGCTGGTGCGCCATGAAGCGGTGCCAGCGTTCTTCCTTGACTTCCTCGGGCACGGCGCCTGCGATCTCGTTGGCGGGCGCGCCGGTCACGGGTTCGTATTTAAAGCAGCCTGCCCGGTCGATTTCAACTGCGCTCATCCAGTCGAGCAGCATCTGGAAGTCTTCTTCCGTCTCGCCGGGGAAGCCGACGATGAAGGTGGAGCGGATGGTCAGGTCCGGGCATTCGCGGCGCCACATCTGCAGGCGGTCGATGGTTTTTTCCTGATGCGCGGGGCGCTTCATGTTCTTCAGCACGGCGGGGCTTGCGTGCTGAAACGGAATGTCGATATAGGGCAGGATGTTGTTGTTCTTGTCCGCCATCAGCGCGATCACTTCATCGACATGCGGATAGGGATAGACGTAGTGCAGGCGCGTCCATGCATCCATCTGGCCCATTTCGCGGCAGAGGTCGATGAACTTGGTGCGCACGGCGCGGTTTTTATAGGGGTAAACCTGATATTTGCTGTCGATGCCATAGGCCGAGGTGTCTTGCGAGATCACCAGCAGTTCCTTGACGCCCGCCTTGATGAGGCGCTCGGCCTCGGCCAGCACCTGAATGACGGGGCGGCTGACCAGATCGCCGCGCAGCTTGGGGATGATGCAGAAGGTGCAACGGTTGTTGCAACCCTCGGAAATCTTCAGATACGCATAGTGGCGCGGGGTGAGCTTGATGCCGATGTCGTTACTTTCCTCAAGCGCCTTTTGATGCGGCGGGATCAGGTCGACGAAGGGATCATGCACGGGCGGTGCGGCCTGATGCACGGCGTTGACTACGGCTTCGTATTGCTGCGGTCCGGTGACGGCCAGCACTTTGGGATATTTCTTGGTGATCTGCTCGGGCTCTGCCCCCATGCAGCCGGTGACGATGACCTTGCCGTTGGCGTCAAGCGCCTCGCCGATGGCCTCGAGCGACTCTTCCTTGGCGCTGTCCAAAAATCCGCAGGTATTGACGATCACCACGTTGGCGTCTTCGTAAGACGGGGTGAGGTCATAGCCTTCCGATCGCAACTGCGTGAGAATGCGCTCCGTATCCACCAGTGCCTTGGGGCAGCCGAGGCTGACCACGCCGACGCGCGGCGCGTCTTCGTTCTTGGTGTTGGTTTTCTTGGTGGTGGTCATGTCGCGTGATCGTCCGGGGCCGTTAATAAATGAAGGCATGCTTATATCAGGCTTTGCATAAGATACAAAGCGCTTTTGGCGGATATGCCGTTATTTCAGCCGTTTAGGGCTTGCGCGGGCCGGTACCGGTTTTGGGGGCTGCTGCTTTGGCAGGGGCGATTCCCAGCTCGTGCAGCATGGCATCGGGCGTGGCGTCTGACCCGCGGAACTGGCGGTAGAGATCGGCCGGAACCCCGCCCGAGCCACGGCGGTAGAAGCTGAGGATCTTGTCCGACCAGTCCTTGTTATACGCATCGCCGTCAAACGGCACGAAGCCGTGCGCCGCATGCACATGCGCCAGCAGATAGTTGACGTAGCCCGCCGCATAGCCCGAGTGCGCGTCGCTGAACAGGTGGCTGAAACGCGCCAGCGGATAGGGGCGGATATGCGCCGCATAGGGGCTGTCGATTTCGACCTGCTTTTCGATCTGCTCACCGCTTTGGCCCTTGGCGGGATCAACTGCGTGGAAGGCAAGGTCGCGGCGGCTGTTTTGCACAAGTTTGAGTATCTCGCGCGTTTCAAAAAAGGATTGCGAGGCCAGCAGCGCGTCGATCACGCTGTCGGGCGCAGGCGCGCCGGTTTTGTAGTGACGCGCATAGTCTTTGAGGTTGTCTTTGAGCAAACCGCGGCGCTCGTTGATCATCGAGTGGATTTCAACGAAATCCGCAGGTCCTGCCGTGCCTTGTAGCGAGACGTGTTTAACATCCATGCCAAGCAAGCCCTGCAGGCAATGGCCCATTTCATGATAGAGCGTGATGTATTGCGACAGGCCGATCAGCGCCTTTTCACCCGCAGGGGGCTTGGCGATGTTCATGTTGCAGATGACGCTGACGGGGCGGCCATCTTCCTGCGCCTGGATGTTGTTCATCCAGGCCCCGCCCGATTTCGTGCCCGGGCGCGCATACATGTCGACATGCAGATAGCCGACAATGTCCTTGCTGGCCAGATCGGTCACGGCATAGACGCGGATGTCGGGGTGGATGGTGGACTGATTGTGGACCTCGGCAAAGCCGACGTTGAACAGCGCGCCCGCCTGCTTGAACATGCCCGCGACGACGTTGTCGATTTCAAGGTATTGGGTAAAAGCATTGGCGTCGAAGTGATAAAGATCGGCGCGCTGGCGCGTCACCCAATACGACACGTCCCACGGCTCGAGCTTGGCGGGGCCGCCGTTGGCGGCGGCGAAGGTTTCAAGCGCCTTCATGTCGGCTTCGAATTTCGGCAGTGCCTTGGCGGTGACGTCGTCGAGCAAATCTTCCACGCGCGCAAGGTCGGTCACCATCGCGCGGCTGCGTGAAAAGGCCGTGTAATTCGCATAGCCCAGCAGCTTGGCATAGGCATCGCGGTTCTTTTGCATGTCGAGGATGATGGGGCGGTTGTCGTGCGGTGCCACCGTGCCCATGCGGTTGAGCGCCTCGAAGATCTTGCGGCGGAAACTGCTGCTCTCTGCCTTTTCCAGCCATTCGTCGACCAGCAGGCGTTCGGGGATGAACAGCCAGCCATCGGCGTGGCCGTTCTTTTGCGCGTTGTCGCGCAGGGCGTCGATCTCGCTGTCGCTCAAACCCGCCAGTTCCGCCTTGTCGGTGATCAGCACGGCGTTTTGCAACGGTGCCGCCTGCAAATTGGCGTTGAACTTGTTGGCAAGGCTGATGAGGTTTTCATCGAGCGTGCGGATCAGCGCCTGATCGCTGTCCGAGGTCAAAAGCCCGCCCTGTGCCTCAAACGCATGGTGCAGGTGCGTGAGGATGGCGGTGTCGTCCTCGTCAAGGTTAAGCGACGCGCGGTTGTCGTAGACAGCGCGAAAACGCGCGCCAAGCGTTGCGTCCTGAAACACCGCTTTGCTGACGGTGGCGTAGGCGAGGGATGCTTTCTCCTCGATGTCGGCCAGCTCGGTCGAATAGGTGTTGAGCGTCAGGTTGCCAAGGATGGCAAAGATATAACGCGCGCGGCCAAACAGGTTATCAAGCGGCACGACCGTATTGGCAAAGCTTGCGGGGGCGGGGTCGGCCTTAATGCGCTCAAGCTCGGCCTTCACGTCGGCCAGCACGCTGTCGAGCGCGGGCAGGAAATGTTCGGGCTTGATGGCGGCAAAATCAGGGGTGCGGGTGGGGGAGAGCAGCGGGTTGGTCATCGCGTGTGTCGTCCTTCTTTGCCGGTGGTGAAATCTTGCTACCTTTACTTTATAGATAAAGTGTTGCGCAAAGATGACCAGAAATCAACATATATGTAAATATAGGATATCTTGAATGGCTGTACATAATATGGTACTTCATGCGCCATGACGACCACGCCCGCCCCCCTCAGCGAAGATGACGCCCTGATTGCCGTCCGCAAGAAATATGCGGTGGCGCTCTCGCCCGAAATCCGCGCACAGATTGAGGCTGACCCCCACGGTGCGGTGGCGCGCCAATACCTGCCCGATGCGCGCGAGCTGGTCGAAAGCCCGGACGAGCTGCAAGACCCCATCGGCGACCACAGCCACAGCCCCGTGGCGGGCATCGTGCATCGCTATGCCGACCGCGTGCTGCTCAAGCCTGTGCACGTCTGCGCCGTCTATTGCCGTTTTTGCTTTCGCCGTGAACAGGTCGGGCCGGGGCAGGAGATGCTGGACGACGAAGGCATGGCACGCGCAATCGACTACATCCGCAACGCTCCCAAGGTGTGGGAGGTCATCCTGACCGGCGGTGACCCGCTGGTGCTGTCCCCGCGTCGTCTGAAGGCTATTATCGCAGAGCTGTCCGCCATCGACCACGTCAAGGTTATCCGCATCCATACCCGCGTGCCCATCGCCAATCCGTCGCGCGTCAGCGACGATCTGGTGGCGGCGCTTGATAGCCCAAATGCCGTCTATGCCGTGCTTCATTGCAATCACGCAAGCGAGCTGACCCCCGCCGTCGCCGCTGTGGCGCAGAAGTTTATTCGTGCGGGCATTCCGCTGCTCTCGCAGTCAACATTGCTCAAGGGCATCAATGACAGTGCCGATGCGCTTGAGGCGCTCTATCGCCGCCTGACGGAGATGAAGATCAAGCCCTATTACCTGCACCACCCCGACAAGGCGGCGGGTACGGGGCATTTCCGCCTGCCGCTCAAACGCGGGCAGGAGATTATGCAGGCGCTCTGGGCGCGCCTGTCGGGTATCGCGCGGCCAGCCTATATTCTTGATATACCGGGCGGGGCGGGCAAGGTGCTGGCGCACCCTTGCGCGATTACCCCTACGGCGCAAGACGGCGTCTATCATGTGCGCGACCCCAGGGGTGGCATGCATGCCTATCGAGACGAGGGCATGACCGAGCCTTTACCCTTGAATGACGGGTCAAAATAGGGCATTCCATGAGGTCTATGACGACCTTTGCCCAAAGCCCCCAGACCCTGCCCGATACGCCGCGCGGCGCCTTGTTCAAGGCCGCGCTTGCGGCGCGCATTCTTGTGCTGGACGGCGCGATGGGGACGATGCTCCAGCAATGCAATCTGGCCGAGGCTGACTTCCGTGGCGCGCGCTTTGCGAATTGGCCGCAGGACCTGCGCGGCAATAACGACCTGCTCTGCCTGACGCGCCCCGATGTGGTCAGCGACGTCCACCGCCAGTACCTTGCGGCGGGGGCGGATATCATCCAGACCAATACCTTCAACGCCAACCGCGTCAGCCAGGCCGATTACGGCATGGAAGACCTGTCGTATGAAATGAACGTGGCGGCAGCGCGCCTTGCGCGCGCGGCGGCGGATGAATTTGAAACGCCCGATCAGCCGCGCTTTGTCGCCGGATCGCTTGGCCCCACCAACCGCACGGCGTCGATCTCGCCCGACGTGTCAAACCCCGCCGCACGCAACATCGATTTCGACACGTTGGTCGCGGCGTATAGCGAGGCCATCAACGGCCTGATCGACGGCGGCAGCGACGTCATCATCATCGAAACCATTTTCGATACCCTTAACGCCAAGGCGGCGACCTTTGCGGCGGAAGAAGTCTTCATCGCACGCGGGCAAAAATGGCCCGTCATGATTTCGGGCACCATCACCGACCAGTCGGGGCGCACGCTGTCAGGCCAGACGACCGAGGCCTTCTGGCACTCCCTGCGCCATGCCAAGCCGGTGTCGATCGGCCTGAACTGTGCGCTTGGCCCTAAAGATTTACGCCCTTACATCGAAACGCTGGCGCAGATTGCCGATTGCCCTGTGTCGGCCTATCCTAACGCGGGCCTGCCCAATGCCTTTGGCGGCTATGACGAAACGCCTGCGCAGATGCTGGCCGAGATGGGTGACTGGGTCGATCACGGCTTCCTCAACGTCATCGGCGGCTGTTGCGGCACCACACCGGCACATATCAAGGCATTTGCCGACAAGGTGCGCGGACGCTCCCCGCGCGCGATACCGCATATTGACTGCGCCTGCCGCCTGTCGGGACTGGAGCCTTTTACCATCCGCGACGACAGCGTTTTCGTCAACGTGGGCGAGCGCACCAACGTGACGGGTTCTGCCAAGTTCCGCACGCTGGTCAAGGACGGCCGGCTTGAAGAGGCGCTCGCCATCGCGCGCGATCAGGTTGATGGCGGCGCGCAGATCATCGACATCAACATGGACGAAGGCCTGATCGACGCCAAAGCGATGATGGATACCTTCCTCAAGCTGATCGCGGGCGAGCCCGACATCGCGCGCGTGCCCGTGATGATCGACAGCTCAAAGTTCGAGGTGATCGAGGCGGGGCTGAAGTGCATTCAGGGCAAGGGCATCGTCAATTCGATCAGCCTCAAGGAAGGCGAGGATGAATTTATCCGCCACGCCAACCTCGTGCGTCGCTATGGCGCTGCCGTCGTCGTCATGGCTTTTGACGAAAAAGGGCAGGCTGATACGGTTGCGCGCAAGGTCGATATTTGTACACGCGCCTACCGCATCCTGACCGAAAAGGTAGGCTTCCCGCCCGAAGACATCATCTTCGACCCCAATATCTTCGCTGTTGCGACGGGGATCGAGGAGCATAACCGCTATGGCCTTGATTTCATCGAGGCGACGCGCACCATCAAGCAGACCCTGCCGCACGCGCTGGTCAGCGGCGGTGTGTCCAACGTATCCTTTGCCCTGCGCGGCAACAATCAGGTGCGCGAGGCGATCCACGCGGTTTTCCTTTATCACGCCATCGCGGCGGGGATGGACATGGGCATCGTCAACGCGGGTCAGCTGGCGATCTACGACGATATTCCCGCCGACCTGCGCGACGTGATCGAGGATGTTATCCTTGACCGCGGCAACGACGCGACCGAGCGCCTGCTGGGCATGGCCGACAAGTACCGCAGCGGCGGGGGCGCGCGCGAAAAAGAAGACGACGCCTGGCGCAAACTGCCGGTGAACGAACGTCTGTCCCACGCGCTGGTCAAGGGCATTACCGATTATATCGACGAAGATACCGAGGAAGCACGGCGTGCGCTGCCCCGCGCGCTCGACGTTATCGAAGGCCCGCTGATGGACGGCATGAATACCGTCGGCATGCTGTTTGGCACTGGCAAGATGTTCCTTCCGCAGGTGGTAAAATCCGCCCGCGTGATGAAAAAAGCGGTTGCTTATCTCTCTCCCTTCATGGAGGCGGAAAAGGACCGCACGCGCCAGAGTTCGGGAAAAATTCTGCTCGCCACCGTCAAGGGCGACGTGCATGACATCGGCAAGAACATCGTCGGCATCGTCTTTCAGTGCAATGGCTACGAGATCATAGACCTTGGTGTCATGGTGCCTGCCGAAAAAATCCTGCAGGTGGCGCGCGACGAAAAGGTCGACATCATCGGCCTGTCGGGCCTGATTACGCCCTCGCTTGAAGAAATGGCCCATGTCGCGGCGGAAATGAAGCGCACGGGCATGACCATTCCGCTGCTGATCGGCGGTGCAACGACGTCGGAAATCCACACAGCCGTCAAGATCGCGCCCAATTACGACCATCCGGTGGTCTATGTCGCCGATGCCTCGCGCGCGGTGGGCGTGGTGGCGGCCTTGCTGAGCGATGCGCAACGCGCAGGGTTTCTTGCGGCACAGGACAAAAAATATGCCGAGGCGCGCGAGCGTTTTGCCCGCAAGGACCGTGCCCGCGACCGTGTTGATTTTGCGCAGGCGCGCGCGAATGCCTTTAAAACAGACTGGGCGGCGTATCAGCCGCCGCAGCCGAAATTCACCGGCGTCAAGGTCATCGACGACGTTGGCTTTGACGACCTGCGCCCCTATATCGACTGGTCGCCGTTCTTTTATACGTGGGGGTTGATGATGAAATATCCCCGCATCCTCGAAGATGACCAGTTGGGGGAGGAGGCGCGCAAGCTTTACGCCGACGCGCAGGCGATGCTGGATAAATTCGCGGCAGATCCCGCCCTGCGTCCTGCGGGTGTTATCGGCTTGTTGCCCGCCCATGCGGTTGATGAAGACATTATCGTTTATAGCGACGAAAGCCGCACCGCCGAGCGCCTGCGCGTTTATGGCCTGCGCCAGCAGAACAAGCGCGAGAAAGCCAAGCCGAATTACGCGCTGGCTGATTTTATCGCGCCTGCGGACAGCGGCGTTGACGATTATCTTGGCGTTTTTGCGGTGACATCGGGTACGGGGGTCGAAGAACTTATCAAACAGTACGATGCCGCCAACGATACGTATAACAGCATGCTGGCCAAAGCTGTGGGGGATCGCTGTGCGGAGGCTTTTGCCGAATACCTGCACGCACGCCTGCGCCGCGAATTCTGGGGCTATGCGCCGGATGAAAGCTTTAGCAATGACGAGTTGATTGCCGAAAAATACCGCGGCATCCGCCCCGCACCCGGCTATCCCGCCAATCCCGACCACACGCAGAAACTGGCGATCTGGGAGCTGCTGGATGTTGAAAAACACACGGGCATCCGCCTGACCGAAAGCCTTGCCATGCTACCTGCCTCATCGGTCAGCGGGTTTTACTTCAGCCATCCGCAAAGTTATTACCTGTCGATCCACAGTATTGGCCGCGACCAGCTTGAGGACTACGCCAGACGCCGCAACATCAGCATGGCCGAGGCCGAACGCTGGCTGGCGCCGTTGCTGGACTGATTACTGCTTCTTGGCAATCAGCTTGAGCGTGATGCCGATGTCTTTTGACACCCACTCCGCATTGCCGTCGGATTTCTTGCCGATGTCATAGGCCAGACGGTCGACCGTCAGCGTCGCGCTGGCGTTGATCTCGGGCGCGTCTTCGCGGTCAAGCGTAAAGGCAAAGGTCACGGGCTTGGTGATGCCGCGCAGGGTAAGGTCGCCCGTCACCTGATAGCTGCCATCGGCCAGTTTTTCAACCGCGGTGCTTTTGAACAGGCCGTTTGGCGTGTTCTTGATATCAAACCAGTCTTCGTTTGGCAGGGTGCCGTCAAACATCTTGTTGCCGGTCTTGGCGCTTTCAAGGTCGATGGTGGCGCGGATGCTGGTCGCGGCGACGTTGGCGGGGTCGAAGTCGATATCGACGACATAACGCTCGAACGTGCCGGTAAAAGGCGTGCCGGCATGCGTGCCGCTAAAGGCGATGCTGCTGCTGTCGGGCGTTGCCTTGTAGCTTGCGGCCTGCGCAGGGGCGCTGGCCAGCAGGCAGAGCGCAAGGGCAGCGGTAAAAAGTGTTTTGAACATATCAGGCCTCGTCAGCTTGGTCAGGATTTGCCCCACCACATGCGGCGGAGCAGGTTTTCGCGTTCGAACAGGTAATGTTTGATAACAGCACCCACATGCGCGGCCAAGAGGGCAAGAAACGCCCACGCACCCAGCCAGTGGATGGTCTTGGCGCTGGCATTGACGGCCTCGTTGGCGGCAAGGCCGGGGATGTGCGGCCATTCAAACAGGTTGAAGACGATGGTCGGCAGGCCATAGGGGCTTGATGACACCATCATCCAGCCGCTCAAAGGCATCAGCAGCATCAGCGCGTAAAGGCCGAAATGGCCAAGATGCGCGGCAATGACTTCCCAGCGCTTGAACAGCGCAGGCAATGCGGGCGGCTTTTGCCACAGGCGCACCGCGATGCGCAAGGCCACGGCAACCAGCAACAAAACGCCCAGCGACTTGTGCCACTGGAATAACTGGAATTTGAATTGCTGTTCAAGCTTGGCGTATTCAAGCGTCAGGCCGCTGCCAAGCATCAGGATAAAAGCAACCGCCATCACCCAGTGCAGGATGATGGCGGCGCTGTGATAGCGGGTGACAGATGTATTCATGGCAGTCACCTGTGAGGCTTAGGCGTCTTTTTTCTTGAATTCGATTTCGATCAGCAGGTCGACGTCATCGCCGATCATCGGAATATACTGGTTGAAGTCAAAGTCCGAACGCTTGATCTTGCCCGTCGCGGAAAAACCCATTGCGGGTTGCTTGCTCATGGGGTGTTCGGCATAGGCACCGTTGAAGGTGACATCGAAGGTGACGGGCTTGGTCACGCCGAGCAGCGTCAGGTCGCCGTGCATCTTGCCGGTGGTGTCACCCGTTTTCTCGATGCGGGTCGAGGTAAAGGTGATGGCGGGGAATTTACCTGCATTCAGCCAATCGGCACTGGTCGACAGTTCCTTGTCGAAATCCTTTTTATCGGGATAGGGATAGTCGGTTTTGATCGACAGCGGGTCGACGCTGGCCTTGACGCTGCTTTTGGTCGGGTCGGCGGGGTCGAAGTTCAGCTCGGCCTCGGCCTTGGCAAAGCGCGCGGTATAGTGCGACAGGCCCATATGGCTGACCTTGAAGGTCACGCTGGTATGCGTTTCGTCCGACACATAGATGCCCGCAGGTAGCGTGCCGGGGGCGGCAGTTTGCGCGATAGCGGGAGTTTCAAGGGCAAAGCCCGCAACGATGGCGGCGGCGGCAAGGGCGGTTTTGATCGAGGTGCGGATCATAAAGGCAATTCTCCTGACAGAAACGGCTGTGGCGGCGGGCGGATGCCTGCCGCGTGAAAAGCAACTGTCACGATATTGGCGCGGCAGGGGTAAAGATCAAGTTAAAGCGGGGGCTAAATCCGCCGTATGCACGATGGCACCGTTGACCAGGGTGCGCTGGACGGGGCATTTGACTGCCACATCGTGCAGTTTCTGCTTTTGTTCCGCGCTCAGGCTGTGGCCGGTGATGGTAATTTCCTTATCAAAAATATCCACCAGCGGGGCGGGGCGGTCGCCGGTCTGGCCCGGCGCGGGCAGGCGCGCGGCATCGCTTTCGCCCAGTTCGGCGCGCTTGACCTTGCGGTGGCTGAGTTTGACCGACACATGCTCAAGCGGCCATTTCTGCTGGATCGCGTACCAGCGCACGGTCATCGCCGTGCATTCGCCAAGTGCCGCCAGCAACATGTCGTAGGGGGCAGGACCAAGGTCGGCACCGCCAAAAGACTCAGGCTCGTCACCGGTCAGCGCATGGCCTGAAACTTCGATATCGACGCTATAGGCGCTTTTGCCGTTTTCGCTGACGCTGGCGGTGATGGTTTTAGCTTCTGACATCGGAGGGCCTTTCAAAAAATTGTCCAAGGGTTGAGGTAATGCAATCCGCCGTGCGCTGGCGATAGGCGATCTCGACAAAGCGCGATAGCACGGCCGTCCATAGCGGACTGAAGACAAGGCTGAGCGCGATGACGGCCAGCGCGATCTTGTAGCTTTCGTCGCTGAGGATGCCGTGACCGAGTGCCGCCGCGGCAAGAATGAATGAAAACTCGCCGATCTGGCTGATGGTCAGGCCGGTGACGAAACTGCATTTCCAGCGGTCAGCGGGGAGTGAGACCTTGAGCAGCGCGATCGAGCTGACGGTTTTGAACAGCATGCTGCCCAGCAACAGCAAAGTGATGAGCGGCGCGTTGCGCGCGATGACGTCAAAGTCGAGCAACATGCCGATAGACAGGAAAAACACCATGATCAGCACGTTTTGCATCGGCTCGATACGGTGCAGGATGCGCTCGCGCGATGTCGAATTGCCCGCGACCAATCCCGCAAGAAAAGCGCCAAAGGCGGGCGACAGACCCGCAAGTTCCGACAAGCCCGCCGCGATCAGGCACAGTGCGATGGCAGCAACGGCGATCAGTTCGGGTTGCTGGTCGATGATGGTGCGAAACGGCAACGATACCTCGCCTTTGCGGGTCAGGTACCATACCAGCGCCGCCAGCAGGGCCAGCGCCCCGCCGACCTTGGGGATGAACGACAGGTCCAGCCCGCCGCCGGCACCCGCGGTGGCGGCACCCATTGCATTGAGGACAAGGATCATCGGCACAAAGATAATATCCTGCGCAATCAGCACGCTGATGGCGACCTGTCCCGTGCCTTTGTCCTTGAGGTTCACGGATTCAAGCAGCTTGATCGCAACAGCGGTCGAGCTGAGCGAGATGATGAAGCCATAGGTGATCTTTTCCGCCAGCGTCATGTCAATGGCAAGGCCGATCAGGAAGGTCACGCCAAGGCTGAGCGTGACAAGCCCGAGGGTCACGACCATCGCGGGCTTGTAGCTGTCGCGGAAGGATTTGAGCGGCAGTTCCATGCCGAGGATAAACAGCAGCAGGATGACGCCCAGCTCGGCTACGGTGCGGACCTGTTCCTCGCTGTGGATGATGTCGAGTACGGACGGCCCCAGCAACGCGCCAGCCGCGACATAGCCGACCATCGGCAATTGCCGCATCCACACCAGCAGGGTCGCGGTCAGGGCGGCAATGAGTGTGATGAGGCCAAGGTCGATGAAATGAAGGGGCATTGAAAACCTGCGAAAGGGGTGGGTGTCTTTGGCTTAACTTAGCACGCGGACCGCAAACGGCAACGCCCCCGTGCGGCAAACACGGGGGCGTCGGCGTCGGGGCGGTATAAGCCCCCGGCGTTACTTGTTCAGGCTGCTGACGGGTGGCTTTTGGCTTTTCATCTCGGCCTGTGCGATCAGCTCGCGCAGTTCCTGGCGGCGGCCTTCGTCGGCCAGCTTGCGGCCCGGGCGGTCAGGTGCGGCAAGACCGGTTTTCAACACCGTCAGGGCTTGTTCATTCTTGCCTTTGCCCAGCAGGTACTGGCCGTAGAAGTAATTGGCGTCGATGCTGTCGGGCTTGATCTCAAGCGCTTTTTTGAACATGGCATCTGCCTTGTCGGCATCGCCGAAGCCAATGGGCCAGCCGGGAACCTGATCGTAGAGCGAGCCAAGATAGGTATAGGCCAGGCCATTGAGGGCGTTAGCGTCGATCTTGATGGCGGTTTCAAGCTCTGCCTTTGCCTGCTTGACCAGCGGCAGGGACGACAGGCCGCGGTTGAAGCTTGCCTCGGTCGCAAGTGCGATGGCGTGCCAGATGCGCGGCTCCGCGCGGGCGGGCGCGGCTTCGGCCAGCTTGGCGGCGTCGGCGACCAATGCGCGGATGGCGCTTAGGCGCTTGTCCTTGTCGGGTGTTTCATATTTGATGATGGCCCATTGTTTCTGGATGGGGGCCAGACGGTCGTTGACGCTGTCAGCGCGCGCAGGCGAGGCGATCAGCAAGGTCAATGCGGCAAGCAGGCAGAGCAGGCGGGTCATTGCGGTGTTTCTTTCACTGTATTTCAGGTTGAAGAAAACCGCCGTACCACGGTCAGGCAGTACGGCGGTTTTTGTAGCAAGTACGCCGGTCTTAGAACTTGAAGTTCACGCCGACGGTCGCGATGTTGACGTTGGCGTCGAATTCACCCTGCACGTTACCGGTGACAGCACCGCCAGCCGTTGCAAAGTTTTCGTCGATGCGCGAATCCATCGCATGGATATAGGTGTAGTTCATGTCGATGCTGGTCGCGGGGTTGATGTTGTAGCTGGCACCAAGCGAGGTCCAGATGCGATCCGTTTCAGGAATGCGGAAGGTGCGGTGATCGGTGTCAACCGCGCTCTGGTCATAGGCCAGACCGCCGCGGAAGGTCCACGCATCGCTATGCTTGTATTCCGCGCCAACGGCGAAGAACCAGGTATCATCCCAGCTTTCATCCACGCTTTGCAGGGTGGTGCCGCTGTCGCTGACGACGGTCAGGTCGTCAAACAGCGACCAGTTGGTCCATGCCACTTCGCCCATCAGCGACCATTTGTCGTTGAGTTCGTGAACGAGGCCCGCCGACAGGACATCGGGGGTGGTCAGGCCTGCTGTGGCGGCGGTGGTACCTGCGGGGACAACAGCGCCGGTCGAACTTACGGTGCGGATGTTGCCGTCAAGTTTTTGTACGACGCGGCTGCGATAGTTGACGCCAACGCGGGTATCGTCAGTGGCTTCCCACAGTGCGCCAATGCCCCAGCCAAAGGCGATGTCATCGCCCTTCAGGGTCGTGCGGCCATCGCCAACGCCGTCAAAGAAGGCGTTGGTCAGTTTGGCATCCGCATATTGTGCCTGCACGTTACCGCCGATCGAAAGACGGTCATTGATCTTGTAGGCGACGGTCGGTGCGACGTTGATGGTCATCAGCTCGGATTCAAGCGCCGCATAGCGACCGACCCAGCCGTTATCGTATTTGGTCGACAGGCCAAAGGGGGTGTTGACGGCAACGCCCGTGCGCCACTGATCGCCAAGGCCCAGATCGACCATTGCGTAGAATGACGGAACGACAGCACCAACGCCTGCGTCACCGCCTTCGCCGCGACCGGCTGTCAGTGCGCCGCCAAGGCTGTCCGTTGCGCTTGTCGTGCTGAACTTCGCGCTCGGCAGAACATAGGAGGCAACGACGCTGCCCTGCGTGCCGTTTTCAAGGCGGGTCATGCCGGCGGGGTTGAAGAACATGGTGGACAGATCATCGGCCTTGGCTGAGGCGCCGGCAAACGCCGCACCTTGCAGCGAGCTGCTTTGTTCCTTGAGCTGGAAGCCAGCGGCGTTGGCGGTGGCAACGCTCAGGCAGAGTGCGGCAACGCTGGCCGCCAAAATCATCTTGTGCATGGTCATGTTGTCGTTCCTTGTAAGGGGATGCAGAATTGTTATTGCGGCATCGAGTTTAAAGCGCCTATCGTGCGTGTAAAGCACGAACCATTGTTGCGCTGCCGTATAAGGCGCGAACACCTGTTTCCGCGCACAAAAGATTTAAAGTGATGGAAAATAAAGACTGGCAAGATGTCATAAGCGGCAAAGTCGAGGTGCGTGTGACGCCACGCGCCGCGCGCACACGCATCCTGGCAGAGCCGCTGGCGCAGGGTGGCTGGTCGCTCAGGGTCTATGTCACCTGCGTGCCCGAGGACGGCAAGGCCAATGAAGCCGTGATCGCAGTGCTGGCCAAAACACTGAAACTGCCCAAATCGGCCATTACGATTTTGCGCGGGCATACGGGGCGCAACAAGCTGGTCGAGATCGCGCGCTAGCGCGCCGCCGTGCGTGCCAGCAATACGCGCATGCCTTCAAGCGCGGGATAGGGGTGCGTGACGGCGTAAACCGCAATCTGGCGCAGGTAATCGCTATAGGCGCCCTTGTCGGCAAAGGAGCGCGCAAAGCGGCTGTGCATGAAATGGTCAAGCCATTGCGGAATGATGCCGCCCGCGATGTAGATACCGCCAGTGGCGGTGAGCGTCAGCGCAAGATTGCCCGCCATGACGCCCAGCCAGTGGCAGAACAGGTCAAGCGCCTCGCCCGCGACAGGGCAGCTTTTGTCAAGTGCGCGCGCGGTGATCTCCGGCGCTGTCAGCGGGTTTGCGTCTTTTTCGTCCAGCCGCGCGATTGCCTGATAGAGCAGCGGCAGGCCCGTGCCCGAGACCGCGTCTTCGGCCGAGACGTGGCCGTCGCCCTTGATGGTGCGCAGGTGTTCAATGATGGCATATTCACGTGCCGAGGTGGCGGGCAGGGTGGCATTGCCGCCCTCGCTGGCGATCACATGGCTGACGCCATCGACGAAAATGATCCCCGCCATGCCAAGGCCCGTGCCGGGGCCGATCACGCCGATGGGGCCGTGATGCGCGGGCGTACCGCCGCATACCTGCACGCAACCGCCCGCGCCGATGGCGGCAATGCCGTGTGCCAGGGCCTCGAAATCGTTGACGGTGATCAGCGTGTCAAGTGCAAGGTCTTTCTTGAGTGCGCTGCGCGTGGTGTTCCATGACGGCTGGTTGACCAGTGTCAGCGCATCGTCGTGGGGCGATAATGTGGCCGCGATGGACAGCGCCGCATGGCGTACGCTGACACCGTGTTTTTCAAGATAGGCGCGCGCGGCGGCGGCGATGCCTGCATGGTCTGCGGCGCGCAGTACTTCTACGCGCGTCACGCGGCTGTCCTGCACCAGTGCGAAACGCGCATGGGTGCCGCCGATGTCGGCGATGAGGGCGGGTGCCGTATTCATGCGCTGTCCACCGCGTTGCCAACCTTGCGCGCGCGCACGGTTTTGTCGAGGTCAATGCCGCGCAACACGCCCGCCGCCGCCAGCAGGCGCCAGCCGGCCATCAATTGCAGGTAGCCGCCAAAGTTCTTGCTGGCGGGAATGCGAAAAGTCGCAAAAGGCGTGTCAAAGCTCGCAATCGCCAGTACCTGCAGGCCCACCCCGTCGCGCAGGACTTTTTGATAGCGCTCTA
>JAEXMB010000077.1 GCA_023444705.1 Pseudomonadota bacterium
GGTGAAGCGGTAGTGCGCGGCCTCGGGCCCTTCGACGTAGGCGGTGATGGTGCCGTAGAAACGGTCATCAATCACGAAGACGAAGGTCGCGGTACGCGATTTGACGGTGTCGCCTTCGCGGTTGTCACCGGTACCGGTCTTGCCGCCAAGGGCGAGAACGGTGCCGTCAGACAGGGTGACCGAGTTGCGCGCGCGCACGGCGGTACCGTTATCAACGACCGTATACATGGCGCTGCGCACGATGCGGGTTAGTTCCTGCGGCAGAACGCGCGTGCCTTCGGGGCTCGGGCGGCGGTAGGTCAGCTCGTAGGGCGTGCCCTGACCCATCGTGATTTCGCGGAAGCGCAAGGAGTCGCGGCGCACACCATCGTTCTGGATGATGCCGACCATCGATGCCAGTGCGGCAGGCGTATCGCCCGAAGAGCCAAGCGCGGAGCCGAGCGAGGGCGTCATGCGGTCAAACGGGAAGCCGATCTGCTGCCAGTAGCGGTGGATATGGGTGAAGGCCTCTTGTTCGAGGATGGTGTGGATGCGGTTGTTCTGGCCTGCCATGTTCTTGGAATTCAGCAACCAGCCGTAGATTTCCACGCGTTCCTCGCGGCTTTCCGCTTTGGCCTGATCCCACGTAAAGCCGGGGTTGGCCACACGCTGTTCGGCAACCCATATTTCCATCGGGTGCAGACGCGTCAGATAGGCGCGGTCCTGCAGGTTGAACTTGCCGGGGGCGTAGTCGTTATACAGGCGTTCGAAATTCGTGCCGTCGCCGCAGTTGGCGCAGTTGGCACGGATGAAGCCTTCCATCTGCTCAAGCGACGCATCGGGGTGCAGCGAGCGGTAAACCACGGCCAGCTGCACGGGGGTCTTGCGCGTGCGGCCTGCCAGATGTGCGGCAAGGTCAGCGGGCGCGATGTCGCGCTGGCGCGACCAGGCGCGGTACATGAACAGCTCGCCTTCCTGCAGCGCGAATTGCTCCAGATAATGGCGGCGCTGGGCGTTGTTGGGATCGGTGAAGATCTCGGGGTCGATGTTCATCTGGTCCGCTTCGACGTGGTCGCGGATGTCGCGCATGATGCGCACGAACGGCAGGTTGACCGAGTTGCGCAGCGCGTCGCGCACGGTATAGGTGCGGCCGTTGCTGCTGCCTTCGAAGTTGCCAAAGGTCATCACGCCGCCGCCGGTGAAGAAACGCTCGCCCGGGTTGGCGGAATAGGTGCGCTCCATCGCGGCGTTGAGCGTGCCGTTGAGCGACACGTCGTTGCCCGGCGTCAGCAGGTAGTTGATCGTCCAGCGGGTCAGCGCGTCGTTCTGGCGCGCGGCACGCAGTTCTTCGGGCGGCTTGCCTGCGTATTTCGCATGCACGTCGCTGATGATCTGCAGGTAGGTGATGAGCGTGCGCAGCTTGGCGGTGGAGCCAAGTTCAAGCTTGGAGCCCTCGTTGAGGTTGAGCGCGCCGTTGAAGTTGTCGGTTTGTACGCGCAGCACGTTGTTGCCGTCGGCGGTGCGCTCGTACAGGTTGAACGAATAGACGACGTTGTCGGTGATCGCGGGCGTCAGCAGGCGGAAGCCCAGCAGGCCGTGTTCGGCCGCAACAGCGGGGTCGCGCAGGCTGCGCAGGCGTTCGGTCACCGCCTCGTTCGCGCGGGCATCCATCGTGGTGCGCGCGGAGATGTCCATGCGGTTGAGTTCATAAAGATCGCGCACGCCAAGGGATTGCATCAGGTCGATGCGCATCGACTGCACCGGCTTGGACGGCGGGGTCGGGCGCAGGCGCTCGTGCGTGGCGGGGTCGGTGAAGACCAGCGGCGTGGCAAGGATGCGGTCGCGCATGGCGGGGCTGATGATGCCGGCTTCGGCCATCAGGGGCAGATAGGCGTCAACGCGCGCGCTCAGCTCCGCACGGTTGCGCACCAGATAGGCGGTTGGTTTCTTGACGGACATGACCAGGCTGACGGACTGGCGGATGGCGACGGCCTTGCTTTGCAGCTCGGCTTCGCTCAGCTGTGCGTCGGGGGTGCGCATCAGGCGGGTGACTTCGTTCATATCGGCGCCAAACCACAGCGACATGCCGTCGGCAAAGCCGTTGACCTCGCCAAAGCGGGGATAGGCGGCAAGAGGCATGGAGTTGAGGTAATCGAGAACGATTTCCTCGCGGGCCTGTGCAGTCGTGGGGCCGTGTTCATAGGCACGCACCGATGCGGTCAGCATCTGGCGCAGCTTGTCGGTGGCGCTGCCGGTCACGCCGCCTTCGGAGTGGCGGAACTTTTCGATCTGGGTCGCAAGGGTCGAGCCGCCCGCGCGCGATCCCATCAGGCTGCCCACGCCGGGAATGCGACCCAGCAGAACGTTGGCGGTGCGCACCCATTCAATGGCGGGGTTCCACGTATCGACATGTTCGCGCATCAGTTCGCGGTTTTCCACGAACAGCAGGCTGTTGACCAGCGTTTGCGGAATATCGTCGTAGGTTTCAAAGCTGCGGCTGGGATAGCTGGCCGAATAGACGGTGGTGTTGGTGTCGTCAGTAATGCGCAGGCCGTTTTGCGCGCGCGAGTTATAGATAGGATAGAGGTGCATGCCAAAGATGCTGCGCTCAAGCCACTGGGTCTCGCCGGTGACCTGATAGCCGCCCTGTTGCGTCAGGCGCTGGCGGAATTCAAGGGAGCGCGTATAGCCAAGGCGCTCGTCATAC
This sequence comes from Pseudomonadota bacterium, assembly GCA_023444705.1. Taxonomy (GTDB): domain Bacteria; phylum Pseudomonadota; class Alphaproteobacteria; order Micavibrionales; family UBA2020; genus JAEXMB01. The sequence goes on from JAEXMB010000077.1 coordinate 2,687, forward strand.
GGGCCTGCGGCGGGTGCCTGCACTGTCGGGCTCGACGTGCGCTGGCGCGCGAAGAAGCGGCCTTCGGCCATGCCGTGGAAGAAGCGCGACTGCACGAACGAGGTGTGCATTTCAACAGCGCCGCCGGCGGCCAGTGCCGTGACGGCCGCGGTCGGGTAAACCCAGCGCGGATATTTTTTCAGGAAGCTGACCTTGGGCGGTTGCGGCGGTGTTGCCGTCTTGTCCGCAGTTTCGGGCGTCGTGGCCGGAACGGGCAGAGATGCGTTGTCTTGGGTGACAGGCGGAACAACAGGGTTCTGCTTGGTTGCGTCGGCGTGTGTGGCTTTCGGTTTACGAGCCATGATTGGGGGTCTCCCCTGCGGGTGATAAGACTGTGTAGCTTATGGCAAGCGATTATATCCATGTCTTTGTAATTGGCAAATGAAAAGACGAGAAGGGCGAGTGTGGTAATCAAGTATTTGTTTTTTAATACAATATTGCGTTTTTGAGGATGTGCGCGAAGTGTTGCAGGGCACAAAAAGGCGCAAATTTTTATAATAAAATTTCTCTATAAAGCAATAAATAGAAATTATCCTATAATCATAAAACCGCAATCGTTATAAAATAAGCGAAAAATCACGGATTCCCGTCACGGCGCAGGTGCAAACCCATGCAACCACGCGCGTTCGTACACGGTGGCAGTGTGGTGCCTTTGGCGGATGCGCGCATGCGCATGCATGCAAAAAACCCTTGTGGCATCGGCATTAAATGAAATTTCTGCTATCGCGCGCCACGATGCCCGTGCGTCAGGGGCGTCTGGCAAGGCGGTGCGATTCTGGATGTCGCATTTAATTTTTTCCATAATTTTAGAGGCGGACAAGGCGGTAATCCCCTGAATTCAGGGAGGGAATTATTTTTGTTATGGTAAAAATTGTACTTATCCCCATTTTGGGGTAAAACACGGGCTCCCAACAGGAAGACCATGAACCAGCAATTGAAGGACATAGGCCGGCGCGCACTGGCCGCGCTGCTGCAAGCGGAAGAACAGGCCGACGCGCTGCTGCGCCGCCTGTGGAACATCGCGCGCGCACCGCGCAACCGCAAGTCGATCGGCATTGCCGCCATCATCGTCGTGGTCGCGTTGTGCGGCCTGCTGGGTGCTGAGATCGCGCGCGACGCTGACCGCCTGCAGGCCGAACAGGCCGACACCACCCGCAGCGAAGCGGTGCTTGCCTCCTCGCGCAATATGATGGAGCGCGTGTTTGAGCGCCTGAACGCGCACCGCCGCCTGTCGGAAGTCGACGCCGCGCGCTATGCGCATATCTTTGCTTTTCAGGACATCGGCGACTTCAAGAGCGCGGACGAGGAAATCGCCAAGCTCGACGACCGCCGCCTGCTGGGCCATGTGCTGGCGCAACGCTATCTGCACCCCGATTACACGGCGACTTACAGCGCGCTGGCCGACTGGCTGCGCAACTATAGCGACCTGCCCAATGCCGACAAGATCCACGCCCTTGCCATGCGCAAGAAGCCCGACGACTACAAAGCCCCGCGCGAACCCGAAAAACTGCGCGGTGTGTGGGGGCAACATGACTTTGACGTCGGCCAGCTGGCCCAGCCCTATCTGGCCACGCGCAAGCTCAGCCCGCCCGAGCGCGATACTCTCAAGCTGATCGACGGCCATCTGGCCGAACGCCCGACCACGGCGCTGCGCCTGCTGGAAAAGGCGCATGCCAAGGGCCAGTTCACCGATGCGGGCGAATTCGACGCCGTGCGCGGGGACATCGCTGAATCTTATTTCTACAACCAAAAACCTGACCGCGCCTATGCGCTGGCGGCGGCCTCGGCCGACCGCAGCAAACTTGACGTGCCCAAGGCCGCATGGATTGCGGGACTGTCGGCGTGGAAGCTTGGCCAGCCGGCGCGCGCGGCGGATTACTTTGAAATTGCAGCCTCGTCCAGGCGCGCATCGGTCTGGATGACCGCAGCTGCGGCGCACTGGGCGGCACGCAGCCACCTGCGCGCGGGCAACCCCAAACAGGTCAGCAAGTGGCTGGCCAAATCGGCGCAATATCCGCGCACGTTCTATGGCCTGATCTCGATGAAGATGCTGGGTATGGAGCAGGAAACATTCTCGTGGGAAATGCCCAGCTTTGGCGAGGCGCATGCACGCGAACTCTCTGCCACGCCGCAAGGCCGCCGCGCACTGGCGCTGGTCGACGCCGAACGCCCCGATCTGGCCGAGCTTGAACTCAGCCGCCTCAACCCCGGCAAGGACAAGTCGTTGCAGGAGGCGATGATCGCCCTTGCCAACGAAGCGGGCATGCCGTGGATGGCGATGCGCATGGGCTCATCCTTCCGCGACCACGACGACCGCCTCTACGATGCGGCGCTTTATCCCGATGCACCCTGGCAGCCGGCCGAAGGCTTTGCGGTCGACAAGGCGCTGGTCTATGCCTTCATCCGTCAGGAATCCAAGTTCAACCCGTCCGCGCGCAACGGCCGTTCGGGCGCCACGGGTTTGATGCAGATCATGCCTTCGACCGCCCAGCATATCGTGGGCATGCGCGATGCACCGATTGAAGCCGCGCAGCTGCGCGATCCCGTGGTCAACATCGACCTTGGCCAGAAATACCTGGCCGAACTGCTGGGCCACCCGCAGGTCAACAACAACCTGTTCAAGCTCGCCGTGGCCTATAACGCCGGTCCCGGCAAGCTCGCGCGCTGGAGCAAGCAGGCGTCCTACGAAGACGACCCGCTTTATTTCATCGAGGCCATTCCGGCAGCGGAAACCCGCATTTTTGTCGAGCGCGTGCTGACCAACTACTGGATCTACCGCCTGAAATTCGCGCAGGACACCGGCAGCCTTGACGACGTGGCTTCGGGCAACTGGCCGACTTATGTCGCGCAGGACATCCGCGCGGGCAGCCGCTTTGCAGCGGCCCTGCTGTGGGCGGCGGAATAGCCGCTGTATTTCATTTTCCCGCCTAAATCCGCCCTTTTCACCACCGCCTTTGGCCTGATATAACTTTTCAGCGCTTTTAATGGCATTTACCCAGCACGAGAACCCAGACCATGATGACCGTCAACGACGTCCGCAGCACTTTTCTTGATTTCTTTAAAAAGAACGGCCACGAGGTGGTGAAATCCTCCTCGCTGATCCCCGCCAACGACCCGACGCTGATGTTCACCTCGGCGGGCATGGTGCAGTTCAAGAACGTTTTCACCGGCCAGGACAAGCGCAGCTACACGCGCGCTACCACCGCGCAGAAATGCCTGCGCGCGGGCGGCAAGCACAACGACCTTGAAAACGTCGGCTACACGGCGCGCCACCATACGTTTTTTGAAATGCTCGGCAACTTCTCCTTCGGCGATTATTTCAAGGAAGGTGCGATCCCGATGGCGTGGGAGCTGCTGACCAAGCATTACGGGCTCGACCCCAAGCGCCTTTTGGTGACCATCTATCACACCGACGACGAAGCCGCCGCAATCTGGAAGAAAGTCACCGGTTTCGGCGACGATAAAATCATCCGCATCGCCACCAGCGACAACTTCTGGTCAGCGGGCGATACCGGCCCCTGCGGCCCCTGCAGCGAAATCTTTTATGATCACGGTGACAAGATCGCGGGCGGCCCGCCGGGCAGCCCCGACGAAGACGGTGATCGTTATATGGAGATCTGGAACAACGTCTTCATGCAGTTCGACCAGTTGCCCGACGGCAGCCGCGTCAACCTGCCCAAGCCGTCGATCGACACCGGCATGGGGCTTGAGCGCATCACCACCATCCTGCAGGGTAAGCACGACAACTACGACATTGACCTGTTGCGCGCGATCATCGAAAAGAGCGCTCATCTCTCCCATACCGATCCCGATGGCGCGCACAAGGTGTCGCACCGCGTGATCGCCGATCACCTGCGCGCGTCGGCCTTCCTGATCGCCGATGGCGTCATGCCATCCAACGAAGGCCGCGGTTACGTCCTGCGCCGCATCATGCGCCGCGGCATGCGCCATGCGCACCTGCTGGGCGTGAAAGACACCCATATGCACCGCGTACTGCCCGCGCTGGTCGAAAAGATGGGCGATACGTACCCCGAGCTGCGCGAAGCGGAAAGCATGATCAGCGAGACCCTGCGTCTTGAGGAAGAACGCTTCAAACGCACGCTCGGCACCGGCCTGCAGCTGCTGTCGGCGGAAACGTCCAAGCTCAAGGATGGCGAAAAGCTGCCGGGCGACGTGGCCTTCAAGCTCTACGACACCTTCGGCTTCCCGCTTGATCTGACCGAAGATGTTCTCAAACGCGAACAAAACCGCGCCGTTGATACCGAAGGCTTTAACGCATCGATGGAAAAACAGCGCGAGGTCGCGCGTAAATCCTGGGCCGGTTCGGGCGAGGCGGCGACGGAAACCGTCTGGTTCGCCGTTAAGGAACGCGTGGGCGTGAGCGAATTCCTCGGCTACAAGGAAACGCAGGCCGAAGGCGCGATCGTCGCCATCGTCAAGAACGGCGCCGAAGTCGACAGCGCGACCAAGGGCGAGCAGATCCAGTTCGTTGCCAACCAGACGCCGTTCTATGCGGAATCGGGCGGTCAGGTCGGCGATCAGGGCAGCGCCAAAGGCGAGGGCTTTGAGCTGCGCATCCTTGATACGCAAAAGAAAGTCGGCGGCCTGTTCGTGCATGTGGCCGAAGTCGTCAGCGGCACGGTCAAGAAGGGCGACAGCGCGTTGCTGAGTGTTGATACCGCGCGCCGCAACGATATCCGCGCCAACCATTCGGCCACGCACCTGCTGCACGCCGCCTTGCGCCGCCATGTGGGCAAGCATATCGCGCAGAAGGGTAGCCGCGTGGACGACGGCCGCCTGCGTTTTGACATCAGCCAGCCCGCGCCCCTGACGGCCGAGCAAGTGGCCGTGGTTGAAAACGAGGTCAACCAGTTCATCCGCAACAACAGCGAAGTTACCACGCGCCTGATGCCGATCGACGATGCCAAGGCGCTGGGCGCGATGGCGCTGTTCGGCGAAAAATACGACGACGAGGTCCGCGTGGTCGGCATGGGCGGGCAGGACCCCGACAATGCCCAGCATATCTATTCGCTTGAACTGTGCGGCGGCACCCACGTCGCACGCACGGGCGATATCGGTTTGTTCAAGATTGTCAGTGAAAGCGCGCTGGCATCGGGTGTGCGCCGTGTCGAAGCGGTCACGGGCCGCGGCGCGGTTGCCTACCTGCAACAGCAAAGCGAGCAGATCGACGCCGTTGCCGGCCTGCTGCGCGCCAGCCCCGCCGAGGTGCCGGCCCGCATCGAAGCGCTGTTGAACGACAAAAAGCGCCTTGAAAAAGAAGTATCGGATCTGCGCCGCAAGCTTGCCACCGGCGGTGCCACGGCGTCAGAGGCCGAAGTCAAGGTCATCAAGGGCGTCAACTTTACCGCCCGCGTTCTCGAAGGCGTGCCCGCCAATGAACTCAAGCCGCTGGCCGATGACCTCAAGGCCAAGCTTGGCTCGGGCGTGGTCGCGCTGGTATCGGTGGCCGAAGACGGCAAGGCCTCGCTGGTTGTCGGCGTCACGGCTGACCTGACCGGCAAGATCAGCGCGGTCGATCTGGTGAAAACCGGTGCTGCGCGTCTTGGCGGCAAGGGCGGCGGTGGCCGCCCCGACATGGCGCAGGCCGGCGGCCCCGAAGGCAAGGACGCGGCGGCGGCGGTCGAAAGTATCGAAGCCGCACTGGCCGGATAAAACAAAAGCCCCGCGAAAGCGGGGCTTTTTATTGGATGGCGCGGATGTCGAATTCGTCAAGCGCGTGCAGGTAGTCCTGCAATGTAATCAGCCCGATGCAGGGCATGGCCCCTGTGAACTGCAATTCACCGCGTGCAAGCCGTTGCGCGCACAGGATCGCAGGGGTGGAGGGAATAAAAGGCCCGTGCCCTGATTGTGCCAGCAGATGAAACTGCATTTTCTTGGCCGCGCCATCATGGCCGGTACCGCGCAACGTCATATGAAAGGCGCTGCGGTCGCTGCCCAAACGGTCAAAGATGCGCGAAAGCCTGAGCAGTATGGCCGACAGCGGCGCAAGGCTGCTGATCAGCCCCCATCGTACCAGCCACGTCAACGCCCAGAGCGAAAAGTGGATCAGCGCGATTTCAAGACCGGCGCGAAAGCGAATGGTCCTGAGCGCAGGATAGCGCTGCGTAAAAAGCGCAAGGTCGGGGATGTCGCAATTGCCAAGCAACTTCCAGCCGAGGTGCGGATATTTATGCGCCGTCAGGCCCTGCCAGCCGTAAACCGTCGCCTCTTCGCCGTCGATCCGTGTCGTGAAGGGCTTTCCGGCATAGCTGAGAACCGCCTGCGTGGTGGCGAGCCCCGTATTGGTGCGTTGTGCCGTGGTGATGCCATAGTCGATTTCGGCAAGTGTCCCGAACTGCGGCAGGTGGTGGTCCACGACGGCTGCCGTCAGGGCAGGTACGGAGCTGGCGCCGCTGATGACGGCCACGCCGCGTGCCTTGGCCTGCGCGTCAAGCGCGCCGATGCCCGCGACGAAATCGCGGCTGTCGGCAAGGTCTATATAATGGCACCCCTGCGCGATGCAGGCCTTGGCAACGGCATAATCCTGCCCCTGAAAAGGGCCTGATGTATGGATGACGATGTGCGGCTTTACCGCTGCCAGTGCCGCGGCAAAGTCCTGATGAATATCGCAGACATGGTATTGCACGGGGTTTGGCGCATTGCTGTATTGTGCGGCAAGGGCGCGGCATTTTTCTTCGGAGCGCCCGGCGGCGATAACCTGAATGGCGCTGTTCTGTGCGAGCTTGCGCGTGATGTGGCTGCCGAAATTGCCATAGGCCCCGATGACAAGGACGCGCGCGGTCATGCGTTGTCCTGCATGGTAAAGGTGCCGCGATAGCTGTAAATCTGTCCCCACAGCGGGTGGCGGATTTCGGTCATCATGGAAAAGCTGTCGTCGTCGATCGGTGTTTCCTCGGCATAGCCGCGGCCGATGATAAATGTGAGCGGCAAGGGCACCAGCCAGCCAAAAAGGTTGAGTGCATAGCCGCGGTGCAACAATAGCACTTTGCTGCCGTTCCAGACATAGCGCATGCGCCAGCCCAGCTGGCAGCGCATGACCTCGGTCACCGCGTTGCCGCCTTCGGGACGCATGAGCGAGTGGAACCTGTAGCCCTGGCCATCGTCGAATGTCATTTGCCTGTCAAAGTGAAATGCATTGCTGTCATGCGTGGTGATGAAACGCACTGTGGTGGATACATTCTTGCCCTCGCGCGCCACCAGCATGCCCAGCAGGCGAAACAGCGGAAAGAGCGCCCTGCCAAGCCGCGACGCCGTAATCGTCAGCGTGCCTTTCGCAACGGCAAGGTCATCGGTGTAAGGGCGGTTGGCGTAATGCTTGCGCATCACGGCGGGCAGGGTGTCCCAGTCCTTGCCGAAAATCGGGGCGAAAACGGGCAATGCTGCCTTGTTCAGGTTGTCGAGCCGGCCCACACCCTTGATGCGCACCAGCATGTTGCGCACCGCGCGCAACACGGGGTAGAGCATTCTGGCGCGTGTCTTGCTGGCGAAAAGAGCGGCGTTCACGCGGTTGAACCAGCCATAATGGCTGCCGTGCAAGGCCATGAACGTCAGCGCGTCGGGGCCGTGATGAAACACGTTCTGGTCGTAAATCACCATGCCTTCATCAAGGTCGATTTGTGCGGCGGCAAGACGGTGCAACAGCGGATGATAGGGATTGTTGCGTGCATCAAGCATATGCAGGGTACCGTAGCTCTCCTTGATACGAAGGGCTTGCGCCGCATAGGCGCACATGGGGCAGCCGCCATCATAAATAAAGTAAATATCGCGCATATTACCCCGGCTTTGCTGTCATCAGATAAAAGATGGCTGTCAGCGAAATAAACGCCGGCCAGCCCAGCGCAAACCATATCCTGAACAAACGGTGATAGCGCGCTGGCAGCGGCAGGGCATTTGCAGCGGCGTCGCGGGCCATGACACGCAGCTGAAGCTGTATCCAGACCACAGGCAGCCAGCAGGCACCGGCCACGATATAGAGGCCATAGCTCCACAGCAACCAAGGCGCCGCGAGGTCGTAGCCGCCGTTATAGACAAGCCAAAGGCCTGACAACGGCTGGATGATGACGGCGGGCGCGGTAAAACAATAATCGGCGATGACGGTGAAGCGTGCGGCGTAATAGCGCTCGTGCGCGTTACGTGCATAGCGTGAACACAGCATGAAAAAAGCGATGCCAAGCCCTGTCCCGAACAGCACGGTCGAGCTGATGATATGCAGGGTTTTCACGGCAAAATAGACATCCATGCCCGACGATAGCACATCTGGCGGGGTTTGGGCCTGATGTGGCGGAAGGTATTGTTATCCATAATCCTGTAATTATTTACGGCCGAGGATGTGGCGGGGGTTGCCAGTGGGCGCGGCCTCGCGTACAAACCTCCCCACAACTCTCTCCATAAGAAACCCAACCGGACATATATAAATAGAGGAACTGACAATGACCGCCGTGCAACGCACCCTGTCGATCATCAAACCCGATGCCACCCGCCGCAACCTGACCGGCAAGATCAACGCGAAATTCGAAGAAAAAGGCCTGCGCATCGTCGCGCAAAAGCGCATCCAGCTGACCGAAGCGCAAGCCGGCAAGTTCTACGAAGTTCACAAAGAGCGCCCCTTCTTCAAGGACCTCGTCAGCTTTATGGCTTCGGGCCCCGTTGTCGTTCAGGTTCTGGAAGGCGCTGACGCTGTTGCCGCCAACCGCACCATCATGGGCGCGACCAACCCCGCCAACGCCGAGCCCGGCACCATCCGCAAAGAGTTCGCCGAAAGCATCGACGCGAACTCGGTTCACGGCTCTGACAGCCTTGAGAACGCACGCATCGAAATCGCGTTCTTCTTCGCGGAAACCGAAATCGTCGGCTAAGGCCACACGGTTTGACCAAACAAAAACCCCGATCAGCGATGATCGGGGTTTTTGTTTGCGCCTGTGGGAGCCTATCCCTTGGCCCATTTATCGAGTGCGCTGCGCGTATCGTAGAACGTCGGGCGCATGTCGCGTACCCAGCGCTGCATTTGCTCGAGCTGCGCTTCGGGGTTTTCGCCGCGTGCGGCTTTTTCGATCTTGGCGGCCAGCGCGCTCAACGTCATCAGGCCGAAGTTGGCGGCCATGCCCTTGAGTTCGTGCCCGCGCGCGCCCAGCACAGGGAAGTCTTGCGCCTGCACGGCCTTTTCGGCGTTGATGATGGTTTCCTCGGTCTGCTGGTAGAGGCCGTCGATCATGTCGAGCAGTTCCTCGCGCTTCATGCTGTCCTTGAGGCTGTTGAGCATGGTGGGGTCAAACAGCTCGCTTTCGGCTACGGGCGCTTGCGGCTGTTCAGCCATTTCTGCCGGCGAGGCCGTTGCGGCAGGTGCCGCAGGGGGGGGTGCGGGCGCTTGCGCTGCTGGTGCGGGCGGAGCTGCATCGTCATCCGCCGTGCCAAGATCAAGTGACAGGCTGGTCGTGGCGGGCAACTCGCGCGGGGCCGCCTGAACCGGCGCTGGTGCGACTGGTGCGGGCATTGCAGGCTGTGGTGCTGACGGTGCCGGGGCCGCTGTCTGTGCCTGCGGCGTCGCGGGTGGTTGCAGCGGTGCTGCTGGTGCGGCGGGTGTGGGTGCTGGTGCAGTTGCCGGCGCATCGCCGCCGACGGGCTTGCGGTTGCGCATCACGTTGCCAAGGGCCTTGCGCAACAGTTCGGGATTGATCGGCTTGGCAACGTGGTCCTGCATGCCGGCATCGCGGCAACGCTGGATGTCTTCGGGCCGGGTATTGCCCGTCATGGCGACGACGGGAATTTGCGATTTGACCTGATCGGGTAGGGCGCGGATCATGCGCGTGGCTTCCAGGCCGTCGATGACGGGCATTTCCATGTCCATCAGGATGGCGTCAAAGCTGATTGCATTGATTTCCTTGATCGCGGCATCGGCGCTGAGCGCGGTGACGATCTTGTGCCCGTCTTTTTCCAGCAATCCCTGCATGACGCGCAGGTTGATGTTGTTGTCGTCCACGACAAGGATCGACAGCGGCGGCAGGCTGCTGACCACTGCGGCGGCAGCGGCGCCGGTCGTGGCGGCAGGTTTTTCAAACGGGATGATGAAGTAGAACAGCGAGCCTTCGCCCTGCTTGCTTTCAAGCTGGATGCTGCCGCCCATCGCTTCGGTCAGGCGCTTGCAGATGGCAAGGCCAAGGCCCGTGCCGCCGAAATTGCGCGAGATGCTGGCATCGGCCTGCGCATAGGGCGAGAACAGCTTTTTCTGGCCTTCTTCGGAAATGCCCATGCCGGTGTCGCGCACGCCGAAGTAGACGCGGTAGCGCGTGGCGTTTTCCTCGCGCAAGGACACGCTGATCGACACGCCGCCTTTTTCGGTAAACTTGATGGCGTTGGTGACAAGGTTGAGCAAAATCTGGCGCACGCGCGTGGGGTCGCCCTTGACCATCGTCGGCGTGCCGTCGGCAACGTCGAGCGTCAGGCTGATCTTCTTTTCGCCCGCGCGGCCCGACATCAGCAGGATGATACTGTCGAGCAGCTTGGCGAGGTCGAAGTTGAGGCTTTCCAGCGTCATCTTGCCTTCCTCGGCCTTGGAGAAGTCGAGGATGTCGTTGAGCAGGGTGATCATGCCCTCGCCGGCGTATTGAATGGTTTCGGCGTATTCTTTCTGCTCTTTGTTGAGAGGGCTGTCGAGGATCAGGCGGATCATGCCCATGATGCCCGTCATAGGTGTTCTGATCTCGTGGCTGATGACGGCAAGGAAGTCCGACTTTGCCTTGTTGGCGGCATCGGCGGTTTCCTTGGCGCGGCGCAGGGCTTCGATACGCTCGGCTTCCCTGTTTCTCAGGTCGGCCAGCAGTTCTTTCTCACGCTGCATGATGCCAAGCAGGCGGGTTTGCTCGGCCTGTTCCTTGGTCTTGCGCAGCTCGGCTTCTTCTTCACGCTTGAGCTTGAGTTCGGCTTCGATCTCGCGCTGTTCCTCGGTCACGGCGATCAGGCTGCGCAGCGAGGTCAGCACCAGCAGCAGGATATGCGGCACGAAGGCCATCCAGTAGGCGTTGATCATTACGGCACTTTGCGGCGCGATGGCGCTGGCGCTCAGCTCGCCCGCCAGCGCGCCGAAGGTCAGCAGCAGCCAGGCGATGGCAAAAAAGCTTTCCAGCAGGCGTTCGCTGCGGCGTGCATAGTTAAACGACAGTGCCGTCAGCAGTGCCGGCACGGCAATGGGGGCGAAGCGGTTAAGCAACCCCGCCGCCGTATTGCCGGCAACGCCGTCGATGAAAGTCAGCGCCCATAACAGGCCGAGCAGCCAGACGGTGGCATTGAGCAGGCGGCTCATCTTGCGGCGCGTATTGTCGGAAATGTCGGCATGGGTCGTGGGTGTGTACAGCACGCGCTTGGTCAGCATCAGCGCGCAGGCCAGTCCTGCGAACATGATGGTGTCCGACAGCATGGCCAGTGTGTTGTTGCCGATGGCGACGATTTCGTCGGTGGCGCCGAACAGGGCGGCATTGCTGATGAGGTAGCCCGACAGCAGCAGCGGGATCGCGCGCGGATAAAAGAACTGGAAGATCGCAAAAATGAACAGCAGGAAGACGCAGGCACCGATCAGTGCGGTCTGCACGGTGGCATAGCGCGACAGGCCGGCGTTAAAGGATGTGCGCTCCTCCGCCTGCAGCGCAAAGTGCAGGGGGCTTCCGGCCTTGGGCTGGATATAGATGCCCACCAGTTGCGCCTGACCGGGCTGGATGGTCAGGGGGATGGCGTTCTTTTCCTGCCCGAACAGGTGGCGTTTGTGGGTGATTTTGCGGCCGTCCATCATCAGCGGGGCGCTGACGTACTGGTCGGTGTAAAGGATCACCTTGTCGGCCATGCCGACGGTGCCGTCGATGCGGCGCCCGAAATTGAGCGTCCACATGCTCTTGCCGGGGTTTTGGTTGTTGACCTGCATCACCAGCCAATAGCCGCGCGAAGCGGGGCCGTTGAAAGATGTCAGGTCGTCAAGGCGATCGCCCTGATTGTTGCGAAAGCGGTAGGCAACCTCGGCAAAGCTCAGCTTGGCGTCGGGGTCGTCGATGATGCGCAGGTAGGGCGTGGCGGCAAAGCTGTTGGCGCGGCTAGTCAGCGTCAGGCCGCCCAGCATCTTCTGCGCCTGTGCCTGGGCGGGCTGGGCCGTCTGTGCGTTGCCGCTGGTTGCGGGCAGGGCCACGATGATCAAAACCGCAAGTGCAAGCATGGCCCCCGCCAGCAGGCCGGTAAGCGGACGACGGGCGAAGAACGGGCGCACTGCTGGCATGGGTAATGACTCGCTTTTTAAATGCGGGAATGAAAACACCGGCGCGCGGCGCCGTGCGATCAGTAGGAAATCAGGACGACCACAAGCGCGACAAGAACGGCGCAGGCGGCGGCCGACCATGTCATGCCGCGGGTAAAGGCATCCCAGCCTTTATGGGCGCGGTCGACGGCTTCTTGTGAAACGTTTTGAGGTGTCTGCTGCATGGATGTTAAACCTTGTTATCAAGTCGCAAAAAAACGATGCGTCCAGCATAGCGGTGTCTCTGGCATTACTCAAACTTTTTCATTTTATACATCTGTAATTTCTGGATTTTATGTCTGATGCGGCGTATCTTGAAAGGCAGGGGCGCGAACACCGCCCGCCGCTGTTGTTTTTGATGGAAAAGCGCATGCCCTGCCGTTCTTTCTCGCTGTTTGTTTGTGCCGCGTTTTCTGCGGTGATGTTGCCTGCGCAGGTACAGGCGCAGGTCACGAGCGCGGTTACGGCAACACCTGTTCAGGCCACGGCACCAGCCGCGCAGCCCGCCGCCAACCCCCTGATGGTCAGCGGTGTTATTATCGATAAAACGGCAGAGAACGCCGTGGTCGCGCGCGAGGAGGCGATGGCTGATGCCCGCCGCACAGCTTTCCGTAAGCTTGCACAGATGTACCTGAGCGAACAGGCGGCGATGGATCTGGCGTTGCCCGATGACGCCACGCTCGGCGCGCTGGTGCAGGATCTGGAAATCAAGCGCGAGCGCCTGTCGTCCACCCGTTACGTCGGTGACTTCACCGTCCGCTTCAGCGAGGCCGTGCGCCAGTTCATTCCCGTGCCCGCCGCGGGGCGCGACACCAGCAACGATTACTTCCCCGGTGCAGACCAGCAAACCTCCGCCCTGCAGGCCGCCGCCATACCCGCAGGCCATGTGCGCCTGAGCGCGCCGGTGGTTATTTTGCCCTATCTGCAAAACATCGCGGGGCAGATGGTTTTGTGGGGCGAGCCCAACCCGTGGCGCGAGGTCTGGCAAACCCAGCCGCCGCGCCCCAACGGTTTGGTACCTGATGGCGAAGTCGCCAAGGCCGAAGGCAAGGTCATCGTGCCGCTTGGCGATATTTCCGATGTTTCGGCAGGGCCGGATACGGCGGTCTGGGCTGGCAACTATGCGCCGCTTGACCAGTTGCGCGACAATTACGGCGTGCAGACTGTGGTGGTTGCTGTGGCCAACCGTTCGGGCGCGCAGATGCGCGTCGACCTTTATGATTATGCGGGCGACAGTCTGGTCCGCCGCGGGCGCGTGCAACCGGTGATCGATCCCGCAATGGACGACCGCGCGGCCTTTGCGGTTGCCGCACGCGATACCTTGCGCGAAATTCTGACCGCGCCGATGAGTGTGACGACGGCCAGCGCGCCGCGTGACGTGACGCTTGAAAGCATCAGCCGGGATCTGACGGGCGGTGCGGTTGCTATGCCAGCGCCGGTCATTGCAGGCCAGGCCACGGCCAGCGCGCCGCACCCCGTGCCCGCCCCCGTGATCGTTTCGGGCCGCGGCACGCAACTGCAGGCGGGCATGCGCTTTGACGATTTCATGACGTGGATGGAAACGCAAAAAAGGCTGGCCGACATCGTGCCGCCGGTGCGCGTGAACATCCAGACCATCAGCCGCGATCAGGCGCGTTTCACGCTCGGCTTTGACGGCGACATGAATGTCCTCAACGCCCTGCTGGCCGAGCGCGGCCTGCGCCTGACGCAAAGCGGCGCGGATTATCAGCTCAGCCTTGTGCAGTGACGATGACGGGCGACGCTGCACCACCATCGGCGCAACTTCCCTTTGACCTTGGCAGCCGCAGCGCCTACGGGCGCGAGGATTTTTTTGTCTCTGCCTGCAATGCGCAGGCGGTGGCGTGGCTTGACCGCTGGCCCGACTGGCCGTCGCCGATGCTGATTTTGCAGGGCGACAAGGGGGCGGGCAAGACGCATCTGGCGCATGTGTTCAAAGAACGCCTGCAAGGCAAGGCGCTGATCTTTGACGATGTCGACGCAAACCTTGCGCGCAAGGCGGATTACACCCTCGAGCAGGACATCTTTCACGCCTACAACCGCTTTGCCGATAGCCGCATGCCGTTGCTGCTGACTGCTGTGCTGCCGCCCGCGCAGTGGCATGTCAAGCTTGCGGACCTGCGCTCGCGCATTGCGGCGGCGCCTGTGGTCAGGCTTGGTCCGCCCGATGACGAACTGATGGCGGTGGTGATGGCCAAGATGTTTGCCGACCGCCAGCTGCATGTCGGGCAGGATGTGACGGCTTATCTGCTCAGGCGCATCGAGCGGTCTTTTGCCGCCATCGGTGCGGTGGTGACGGCGCTCGATCAGGCGGCGCTGGCGCAAAAGCGCGCGGTCACCGTGCCGCTGGCCAAAGCGGTGCTGGACGGCGGCATCGCCGAAGACGTGACGGAATAACGTAAAAAAATCAGGCGATGATGTCGGGGAGCAGCATGCTCTCGAGCTTCGCAATCGAATCCTTGAGGAAAAGTTTGCGTTTTTTCAGCCTGTTAAGACGCAGGAAGTCGACCGGCGAGGTGTGGGCCAGCTGCTCGATCACGACATCGAGGTCGCGGTGTTCGGTCTTGAGCATCTCAAGGCTGCGCAGCAGATCTTCTTCTTCTTCGGGTAGCATCTGTTCGGGATACGCCTGCTGGTTAAAACGGAAGTAATATTATAGCAGGAATGCGGGGCTATTATAAGTCATATTTCATGCTATGATGCCCAAAGACAGGGGAACGCCCTGTTTTTGATCTTTTTTCCATCCGGGTGGACCAACCAAAGGCTTGATAACCATGACGACCCAAAAGCGTATCGGGATTCTGACCAGTGGCGGCGATTGTGCGGGGCTGAACGCCGTTTTGCGCTCGGTTGTGCATGCGGCGACGGGCCGCGGCTGGGAAGTCATCGGCATCGAGGACGGCACGGCAGGCCTGCTTGACCGCCCGATGCGCTACAAGACGCTGACGCGCGAGATGTTTGACACCACCATCATGCGTCTGGGCGGCACCATCCTTGGCACCACCAACAAGGGCAACCCGTTCAAGCTGCCGCAACCCGACGGCACCTTTAAAGACGGCTCGGACGACATCATCGCGGGCATCCGCGAACTTGGCATCGACACGCTGATCGGCATCGGCGGCGACGGCAGCATGGAGATTTTGCGCACGCTGGCCAAGCGCGGCGGCTTCAAGCTGATCGGTATTCCCAAGACGATGGACAACGACGTCGGCAAGACCGAAGTGTCCGTCGGTTTTGAAACCGCGGCCTATGTCGCGACCGAGGCACTTGACCGCCTGCAACCCACCGCCGCCAGCCACGACCGCGTGATGGTGCTGGAAGTCATGGGCCGCGATGCGGGCCACGTCGCCCTGCACGCAGGCATTGCCGGCGGCGCGGATGTGATCCTGCTGCCTGAAATTCCCTATGACATCGCAAAAGTCACCGCCAAGATCGAGCAGATCCGCGCCGACGGGCGCCAGTTTGCGCTGATCATCGTTTCCGAGGCCGCACGCCCCAAGGGCGGGGATGGCATGAAGGTGGAACACACCGGCGGCGAAATGCGTTATGGCGGTGTCGGCCACTATGTCGGCGCGCAGATTTCCGACAAGACGGGGCATGAAACGCGCGTGACCGTGCTGGGTCACGTGACGCGCGGCGCACCGCCCATCCACAGCGACCGCCTGATCGCCGCCGCCTTTGGCGTGCATGCGGTCGAACTGGTGGCGCAGGGCAAGACCGAGCGCCTTGTCGCCTGGTCCAACCGCAAGGTGATCGATGTCGCCATCGACGAGGCCATCGCCAGCTATCAGGCCGTTGACCTTGACGGCGCGCTGGTCAAGACCGCGCGCGCGCTTGGCATCTGCCTCGGCGACTAAAAAAACAGCACACCACAGGACCCGCACACGATGCTCTACGTTCAACAATCACTTGGCCCGCAGGAAGAAATCCTTTTTGGCGCGCGCTTTCACTGGATGTATACCCTGCAGGCGGTGTTCTGGATCGTCTTTGGCCTTGCGGCGGGCATTGCCGTCGGCTACGCGGGCATCTGGTGGGAGGTCAACGCCGCCATCCGCGCCAGCTTTGCCGTTGAAAACATGCCGCCGGAAATCTACCAGCAGGCCTGGGACATGACGGTACAATCGCAGGGCGGCTACCTGAAAATCCTCTGGTCGCTCAATCCGGCGATCCGTTTTGGCATCCTTGGCTTTTTCATCGTCGGCCTGTTTTTCTTCGCGCACATGATGATCGTCAAGGCGACGACGGAAATCGCCATCACCACCGAGCGTCTGGTCTACAAGCGCGGCCTGATCGCGCGCCACGTGGGCGAGCTGAACATCGACCGCATCGAAGGCGTGTCGGTCAATCAGGGTGCGCTTGGGCGTATCTTTGGCTATGGCACCGTCGTCATCCGCGGCATGGGCGTGGGCGAAGTCATGCTGCCGCCCATCGAAGCGCCCATCGAATTCCGCCGCGTTATCAACGAAGCGAAGGCGCTGTCCGAACGCGGTGCGGTGAAAAACCCGGAAGATTTTATCTAGGCGCTTGCCCCTCTGCGCATCGCTTCTGCGTGGCGCGTATTTTCGCGTTCTGTTCGCGTTTTTCGCAGGATGATTTCAGGGTTATGAAATCAAAAGCTGTTTTTTCTTGAAATTATGGCGTAATGGCGTTTTCTTGGTCAAAGAACTGACGTCAAGCTGCGGATTACACGCGGCGATAAATCGAAGACAATCACGAGGTCGCGCAATGTTCACATCGATTGCCCAGAGCCTGCTGGCGCGCAACGCACAGGCCCATGAAGAATTCAATTCCGACCGCCGCGGCTTTTTGCGCCACGGCGTCAGCCTTGGCATGATGGCCGCCCTTGGCGCCAGCATCCTGCCCGGCACGGCGATGGCGCAAATGGCCAATCCCGCTGTTCTTGGCGGGCGCGAGGTCAAACTGTTCAACGCGCATACCGGCGAAAAGTTCCAGGGCACCTATTGGGCCAACGGCCGCTATCTGCCCGATGCCTTTGCCGGTATCAAAGGCGTGATGCGCGACCACCGCAGCGGGGAGACCTTTCCGATCGACCCGCGCCTGATGGATATTCTCTACGTGTTGCAAAACAAGCTCGACAACTACAACGGCTTCAAGGTGCTGTCGGGATACCGCTCGCCGAAATCAAATGCGCTGCTGCGCCGTAACAGCGAAGGCGTTGCCAAGAACAGCCTGCACATGACGGGTCAGGCGATTGATATTTCCCTGCCGGGCACGCAGCTGTCGGGTCTGCACAAAATGGCGCTGGCGGTGCATTCGGGCGGCGTTGGATATTATCCCAAGACCGGCTTTGTGCATGTGGATACGGGACGCGTGCGCACGTGGTGATTGCCCTTCGCGCTGATATTTAAAAAACACCCGCCAATCCGGCGGGTGTTTTTTTTATTTCTTGAGCG
>JAEXMB010000083.1 GCA_023444705.1 Pseudomonadota bacterium
GTAAACGCCCGTCGGGTGGAACTGCACGAATTCCATGTCCTGCAGCGGCAGGCCCGCGCGCAGCGCCATCGCGTTGCCGTCACCCGTGCAGGTATGGGCCGAGGTGCAGCTGAAATACGCACGGCCATAGCCGCCGGTGGCAAGAACGACTTGATGCGCGCGGAAGCGGTGGATGGTGCCGTCGGCAAGGTTCCACGCCATGACGCCGCGGCAGACACCTTCGTCATCCATGATGAGGTCAAGCGCGAAGTATTCGATGAAGAACTCGGCCTTGAATTTCAGCGACTGCTGGTAGAGCGTGTGCAAAATCGCATGTCCCGTGCGGTCAGCCGCAGCACAGGTGCGGCGCGCCGTACCCTTGCCCATGTGGGTGGTCATGCCGCCGAAGGCGCGCTGGTAGATCTTGCCTTCGTCCGTGCGCGAGAAGGGCACGCCGTAATGTTCAAGTTCGATAACGGCGGGAATGGCCTCGCGGCACATGTATTCGATGGCGTCCTGATCGCCCAGCCAGTCCGACCCCTTGACGGTGTCGTACATGTGCCAGCGCCAGTCGTCCTCGCCATTGTTGCCAAGGGCTGCGGAAATGCCGCCCTGTGCCGCCACGGTGTGGCTGCGGGTGGGGAACACCTTGGTGATGCAGGCGGTCTTCAGCCCCTTTTCGGCCATGCCGAAGGTGGCGCGCAGGCCCGCACCGCCGGCGCCGACGACGACGACGTCATATTCATGTTCGATGATGGGATAGGACTGTTGCATGTGCATGCATCTTTCAGTTTGTGGTCAATATTAAAGAGTGTTGCGCAGCGCCCATTCGGCATTGGGCCCTGCGATGAGGATCAGCAGGTAAAGCGCGGTGAGGCCAAGGCCGGCAAAGAAGAACTTGTTGATGAGCAACAGCACGGCCTTGCTGCCGTGGCCATGCACGTAATCCTCGACCACCACCTGAATGCCCAGATAGGCGTGGTAAAACGCGCAGATGATAAAGGCCGCAAGTGCAATGGTCACACCCGGATAGGCGATGAAGCTGATGACGATCTCGCTGTAGTTGGGGTGGATCAGCTTGTCGAGGTTATAGAGAAAGAACACGGTCAGCGGGATCAGCGCGATGCCGGTCACGCGCTGCATCCACCAGTGGTGGGTACCATCCTTGGCCGAGCCAAGACCGCGGACTTTCGCCAGCGGGGTTTGCAATGCGCCTTTTTCTGCGTGGGTCTTGCTCATTGTGCGTTCTCCGGCTGGGTCGCTTGGACGGGGGCGGTTTGTACGGCGGGGCGGGCCTGCGCGTCATCGGCGATGGCCTGCGCATAAACGCCGCGCGCGTTGTTCCAGACCACAACGGTCAGCACAAAGGCACCGAGCAGCGTGACCCAGCCGCTGAGCTTGGCGCTGCGGCTGTTGATGCCATAGCCCGCATCCCAGACCAGATGGCGAATGCCGTTGAGGAAGTGAAAGCACAGCGCGAACAGCCAGCCAAAGCAGATCAGGATGCCTGCAGGTGATTTGACGAAGGTATAGAACATCGTCAGCGTATTGCCGGTGACGAACAGCGCATAGAGCCATGCGGTCAGCAAAACCGCGCCCGCCGCCAGCGCCACGCCGGTTGCGCGGTGCAGGATCGACAGGAACATGGTGATTTCCCAGCGATAGATTTGCAGGTGCGGGGACAGGGGGCGGTTTGTATTTGCCATAAACATGAAACCTTATGTGGTGCGATCCCCAACGGGGAGGAGTGCCGGCGGGGCCTATATATAAGGTCACATATATATAGGCATGCCCGCGGGCAAAGAACAGCGCATCAAAGATACGCCAGCCTTGGGCGACAGTCCAGATACTCTACCGCAAAGCACCATTGCTTCTGTAAAATCAACGCGCATTGCGCGGCAAAAACGCTGGCGACTTTTCAGATTTACGTATAACTTAACAGCATTCAGTCAGATTCTTGTCCTCACATGAAAGCGCCCTTGCAGGGGCCGCGTTTCAGGAAAGGCCGCGATGCGCAGCACCCCAGCGTCTTCCAGCCAACAGGCTACTGTCTACAGCGTGCCCGCGCGCGCCGCGTTCATCGACAGCGTTGCGGCAGGGCTGATCGGCCAGACGCGCCACGATCCGCTTGCGCTGTCAGATCATCTTTTGCTTGTCCCCGATACCGCAACCGCCATCGCGCTGCGCGCGGCTTTCGTCAACCAGCTGGGTGAGGATATCGCCATGCTGCCGCAGATCGAGGCTGTCGACAGCCTTGATCCCGAAACGGTGAGCCTGCTGGTGGCGGGCAACCCGAAGCTGGCCAAAAAGCTGCTCGACCTGCCGCCTGCGGTCAGCCCGCAGGAACGCCAGATGGTGCTGGCGCGCGCGATCATGAAAAACCCGCGCCTCAGCCCGTCGTTTTCAACCGCGATGAAACTTGCGGCGGAACTGGGCCATTTTATCGACCAGGCCATCGAATACGACATCGACCTTGCGAAAATTGACCAGCTCAGCGATCCGTCTTTTGGCAAGCAGTGGGAAAAAACGCGCGAGATGCTGCGCATCGTCACCGACGAATGGCCCACCTATCTGGCCGAGCATAACCGCAAAGACGCCAGCCAGCGCAAGCGCGTGATGATGCAGATGCTGGCGCAACACTGGCAGGACAAGCCGATCGCAACCCCCGTCAGCGCGATTGGCTTCCGCCCCAATACGCCGGTTGCCACCGCACTGCTCAAGGCCGTGGCCGCCAAGCCGCAAGGCTCGATCATCCTGCAGGGCTTTGATCACGACATCGACGACACCAGTTGGGCCACGATGGGGCAAACCCATCCCGATTATCCCGTTCGCCAGTTGCTGGCCGCGATCAACACCGATAAATCCGCGGTCAAGCCGTGGGAGAGCGTGATCGAGCGCACAACATCTGCCCGCGCCGTCAACGTCGACACCACCAATGCCGCGCGCGCGCGACTGTTGCGTGAAGCGATGCGTCCCGCCACGACCGCCGATGGCTGGGGCAGCCTGAAAATCGACGCACAGGCGCTCAACGGCATGGATCTGGTCACCGCCGGCTCGCCACAGGAAGAAGCCAGCGTCATCGCGCTCAAGATGCGCGAAACCCTTGAAACGCCGGGCCGCACCGCAGCGCTGGTCACGGCCGACCGCGGTCTTGCGCGCCGTGTGGCCGCGCGTCTCAAGCATTGGCAGATCGACGTCAACGACGGTGCGGGATCGTCGCTGGCCGATACGTCGCTTGGTTTGTATTTGTATGCCACCGCCCATATGGCGGCGGAGGAATGGGCACCCGTGCCGTTCCTGCAGGCGCTCAAGCATCCCTTGGCCGCACTGGGCCGTGACCCCGCCGCCTTCAAGGCTCAACTGGCAGTGCTGGAAGACATGGCCCTGCATGGCCCGCGCCCCGCACCTGGCCCGCGCGGCTTGCGCCAGTCGCTGACCGCGACCTTCAACGATGTCGCCAGCCGCCGCAAGACGCCCGACCCCAATGCCGCGCAGGAGCTGCGCGACCTGCGCAAAGTGATTTCCGACATCGTGCGTGCAGGCGACCAGTATTTCAAACTGATGGCACGCAAGCGCCCGCAACCCTTTGCCGAGCTGCTTGACGCGCACCTGCGCTATTGCGAGGCGCTGGCCGCAACGCCCGACCTGCCGGGCGCCAACCGCATGTGGCGCGGTAAGGAAGGCGAGCGCGCCGCAAAATTCTTTGTCACCCTGCGCAAAAACGCGCATCTGATGCCGCCGATGACGGGCCGCGACTATACCGCTGTGATCGACAGCATGATGCGCGACGTGCGCGTCAACGCCGTGCGCCCCAACAGCCATCCGGTTTTGCGCATCCTCACGCCCGAGCAAGCGCTGCTGACCAAGGCCGATGTGCTGATCGTCGGCGGCCTGACGGCGGACAGCTGGCCGCCGCGCGTGCGCGACAATCCGTGGCTGACGCCGCAAATGGTCAAGGCGCTGGGCCTGCCCGACGGCAGCGCGCGCACGTCTGATGCCGCACATCACTTTGTACAGGCGTTGTCCTCGCCCAACGTGCTGCTGACGCGCAGCACGCGCAGCGGCGATGCGCCCACCGTGGCCTCGCCCTTGCTGACGCGCTTGTTGATGGTGACGCGTGCAGCGGGCCTGCAGACTTCGCTGGTCGGCAAATCGCAATTGCTTGACATCCACACGGCCATCCATACGCCGGGCGAGGTCGCGCCGATTGCACCCCCCGCACCCACGCCGGATGTCAAGCTGCGCCCCAAGCAACTGCCCGTCACCGCCGTTGAAAAGCTGATGCGCGACCCCTACAGCGTCTATGCGCGCTATGTGCTGAAACTGCGCCCCAAGGCACCCATCGACGCCGCCCCCGGCGTTGCCGACCGCGGTATCGCCACGCACGCGGCACTTGATACCTTCCTGCGCCGCTATCCCGACGCACTGCCCGACCAGCCCTATGAAACGCTGCTCAAGATCGGGCGCGAGACCTTTGCGGCGCACCTTGACAACCCGACGGTGCAGTCGTTCTGGTGGCCGCGCTTTGAGCGTGTGGCCGCATGGTTCGTGCGTTTTGAGCAAGAGCGCCGCGAAATGTCGCGCAACCTCGGCACTGAGGTGCAGGGCAAGCTTGAAATCGATCTTGGCGGCAGCATCTTCACGCTGACGGCCATCGCCGACCGTCTTGACCTCAACCACAACGATCAGGTCGACATCATCGACTATAAAACCGGCAGCGTGCCGACGCAGAAATCCGTCGCACTCGGCTTTTCGCCGCAGATGACGCTCGAGGCGCTGATCGCCTTCACCGGCGGCTTCGAGGGCATCGAGGCTGGCGACGTCGGCAGTCTGCAATACTGGAAGCTGTCAGGCGGGCGCCCCGCCGCCGACGTCACCACCGTCAAAGGCGACGTGCGCGAAATGGTCAATCAGGCACGCGAGGGCATCACCAATCTGATGCGCGCCTTCAACGACCCCAAAACGCCCTATGTCACCGCACCGCGTGCCGACTGGGCCCCGCGCTACAACAACTACGAACACCTCAGCCGCGTGGGCGAATGGTCGACGGTCAAAAGCACAGTGGGCAGCAAGCCTTCCGTCAACCGCAAGACGACGAAAACCCCCGCCAACAGCAACCGCCGTGCCCGCACCCCCCAGCGCGGCAACAATAACAAGCGCAAGTAACGCGACAGGGAAGGACGACAGACAATGGCCAAGCCCCGCCCCGATGCCTTCAACAAGCAATCGTCGCGCAAGCCCGACCCCAACGTCGTGCAGCGTCTGGCGTCCGACCCGGCCGCCAGTGTCTGGGTGACGGCCTCGGCCGGTACGGGCAAGACCAAGGTGCTGACCGACCGCGTGCTGCGCCTGATGCTCAGCGGTGCTGCGCCTGAAAGCATTTTGTGCGTGACCTTCACCACGGCGGCATCGGCCCTGATGACCATCCGCATCCGCGAAGAACTCAGCCAGTGGGCGACGATGGACAAGACAGCGCTCGCCGAGCGTCTTGAAAAACTGACCGGCGCCAAGCCCGATGCCGCGACACAGGCGCGCGCGCGCCAGCTGTTCGCCGAATTCCTTGATGCATCGAGCGGCATGCGTATCCAGACCATTCACGCGCTGGCGCAGGACATGATCCGCCGCTTTCCCATCGAAAGCGGTATTCCGCCGTATTTCGAGGTGATGGACGACCAGACCGCGTCCGACCTGTTGCGCGACGCGCGCGCGCAAGTGTTGCGCGACGTGCAGAAAAACCCCAATACCCCGCTGGCGCAGGCCGTGCGTATGGTGACGCCCGAAGTCGCCGAAGACGATTTCGTCAACCTGATCGGCGAGCTGACCTATCGCCGTGGCGAGCTGCTGTCGATCTTCGCGCGCAAGGGCGGGCTTGAGGAAACCATCCAGTCCGTCTACGGCTATCTGAATGCCGCCGAAGACGAAGATTCACATTCGCTGAACGTGATGCTGAACTCCGACCACGGCCTTGACGGCGACGCGCCGGATATTCAGGCGCTCAACGCCGCCGCAGAAATTCTTGCCACCGGCAGCGCCGCCGATCTTGAAAAAGCCAAGATGATCAAGGCCTGGCTGCTCCACCCCGAACAGCGCACGGAATTCTTCTGGGATTATGCGGCGGTGTTTTTGACCGCCGACGGTGTCACGCGCAAGACTTTGGCGACCAAGAAATGCGCCGACGCGCTGCCCGCCCTGACGGCGGAGGCCGAGCGCCTGATGCGCGGCATCGATGCGATTTCGTCGATGAACGTCGCGCGCGGGACCGAGGCGATCTTGCGCCTGACCAGTGCGATCCTTGATACCTATGCCGAGAAAAAGCGCACGCTCAACCTGCTTGACTATGACGACCTGATCCACAGCGTCAACGTGATGATGCGCGAGGATGGTGCCGCGCGCTGGGCGTTGCATAAACTGCCGGGCGACATCAAGCATATCCTTGTCGACGAGGCGCAGGACACCAACCCCGACCAGTGGGAACTGGTGGGATCGCTGGTGCGCGAACTGTTCGCCCAGCAACAAAAGGCGCCGACCCCGGCGCAAGCCCCCACGCTGTTTGTTGTCGGTGACGAAAAGCAATCGATCTTTTCCTTCCAGCGCGCCGACCCGCGCGAATTCGCCAACCGCAAGAAAGACTTCGCCGCACTGGTCAAGGCATCGGGCGGTGAATGGCGCACGCTCGATATGGACATCGCCTTCCGCTCCTCCCCCGCGATCACGCGCGCGGTCGATGCGGTCTTCGCCAATCCCGAGGCATCCGACGGTTTGTTCTCGCGCGACGCGGCGCCTGACAAACAGGTGCATCACGAACCCTACCGCCGCGGTCAGGCCGGACTGGTCGAAATCCATCCCGTGGTGACGGGTACTGCCAAGCCCGAGCCCGAGGCATGGTCGCTGCCGCTGCCGTCGGAAGACGACAACACGCCCGATCCCTCCCAGCAACTGGCCGACCAGATTGCCGACCAGATCAAGACCTGGCTGGACAGCAAAGAAAAACTGCCTGCGCGCGGACGCGCGATTTCACCGTCTGACATCATGATCCTTGTGCGCCGCCGCTCGGCCTTTGTCGATCAGCTGGTGCGCGCGCTGAAAAAGCGCGACATTCCCGTGTCGGGTGCCGACCGCCTGTCGCTGCGCGAGCAGATTGTGGTGATGGATCTGGTGGCGCTGGGCGAATGGCTGTTGTTCCCGCGTGACGATTACAAGCTTGCCTGCATTCTCAAGTCGCCGCTGATCGGTTTGAACGACGCGCAGCTGGAGCAGATCGCCGCCGGGCGTAAGGGCGATTTGTGGTCGTCGCTGCAAGCCGCCGCCGATAAGAAAGACGGCGACGATGCCTTCAAGCGTGCGGTCGAATACCTTGGCGGGTTGCAGGCGCGCTACGCCAACGGCCGCCCGTATGAATTTTATTCCGACATCCTGATGAACGACTGCGCGGCACGGCGTGCCGACGGCAAGCCGCAATCGGGCCTTAACGCGCTCTATGCGCGCCTTGGGTTCGAGGCCGAGGACCCGATGGTCGAGTTCATGAACGCGATCGAGCGCTACGAAAAGCTCAACGCGCCCTCGCTGCAAGGCTTCCTCGCATGGCTTGAGGCCGGCGAGGCGGAAGTGAAACGTCAGGTGAACCTCAACCCCGAAAGCCCGCGCGTCAACATCATGACGGTGCATTCGGCCAAGGGGCTTGAAGCGCCCATCGTCATCCTGCCCGACACCACCGGCCTGCCCGAGGACAACACCCGTGCGCGCCCGCGCTTTTTGTGGCCCGATAACGACCGCGACGTGCCGCTGTGGGTGCCGCGCGCGGATCTTGAATGCAACGCCTTCCGCCGCGAACGCCACCAGATCGAGGCCGAGCGCGACCGTGAATTCCGCCGCCTGCTGTATGTGGCGATGACGCGCGCCGCCGACCGCCTGTATGTGCATGGCCATCAAAACGCCGCCCGCGCCACAGGCAAAAGCTGGTATGAGCTGATCGTCAAGGGCATGAGCGAAAACCTTGGCAAGGACATCAGCGTCGATGAAGACAGCGGCATCATCCGTTTCGGCACGCCGCAGACGGTCAAGCCGCAACCCGATGGTGTCGACCACCAGCAACGTCTGTCGGTTGTCGGCGTGCCCAAATGGGCGCGCACGGCGGCACCGGCGGCCGTGCCGTCACCCCTGCGCGAGAAATTCCGCCCGTCGGAATACCTTGGCACCAACGATAACGACCGCGCCGTGCTGTCGCCGCTGGCGACACCTGCCGATGATTATCACGCGCGTCTGGGCACGGCTGTCCACGCGTTGCTGGAATTCCTGCCCGGTACGCCGGTGCAGGGTCGCGACGCGGTCATCAAGGCCTATCTGGCGCAACCGCGCTGGAATTTGAGCGACGAAGACCAGAAAGCCACCGCGCGTCAGGTCAATGCCGTGCTGAAAGACGCGCGTTTCGGCGCGATCTTTGGCGACAGTGCCCGTGCCGAGGTCAGCCTGACCGGCCAGTTGTGGCACGACGGCCAGCCGCGCCAGCTCAGCGGTCAGGTCGACCGTCTGGTGGTCGATGGCAATACGGTGACGATTGTCGATTATAAAAACGGCAAGCACGTGCCGCGCATCCCCGAAAGCGCGCCGAAAAAATACATCGTGCAGATGGCGGCCTACCGCATGGCGCTCAAGAAGATGTATCCCGACAAGGACGTGCGCTGCGCCCTGTTGTGGACGCGCAATGCGACGCTGATGGAGCTGCCTGACAGTCTGCTTGATAAAACGCTGGCGGAGGTCAAGCTGAGCGCAACGCCGCCTGCGGTTGCCGCACCTGTTGCGGCCAAACCTGCAAAGACGAAAGCGGCAAAACCTAAATAAGCTTGAGTGCGTCTTCGAGCATGACGGCGGCGGCGACGGCATCCTGCATGTCGCGCGCGGCCTTGCTGCCGCCTTCAAGACGCTCGTCGGCGTCAAAGCTGCTCAGCCGTTCATCCATAAAGGCGACGAGGGGCGTAAAGCCAAGCTGTGCCTTGGCCCGCTCGAGGTTGAGCGCGAAATGACGCACGCTTTGCGCGCGCGGGCCTTCGCTGCCATCCATATTAAGGGGCAGGCCGATGATCAGGGTTTGGATGTCATAATCCTTGCAGAGTTTGGCCAGTGAAGCGACGTTTTCTGTAAACTTTTTACCGCGCAGGACCGCGATCGGCGTGACGACACCCGTGGTCAGCTCCGCCAGCGCCACGCCGATGCGCGCGGGGCTGTGATCCAGCCCGATCAGGCGGGTGGCGGCACCCATGCGTTGCCGGAGTTCTTTGATTCCCGTAACCGTCATGCTACATCTTGGGCTGGAAAAATCCGCCCTGTAAACAAAAAAGAGAGTTTTACGGCAATGACCACGCCTACGCCCACCATCGACCGCGCCACCATCCGCAAGGTCGCCCGTCTGGCCCGCATCCGCACCACCGAGGCCGAGGAAGAAACCCTTGCCGGCGAGCTGAGCAAGATCCTCGCAATGGTCAGCGAGCTGAACGACGTCGACACCACAGGCGTGGAGCCGCTGACCTCGGTCATCGACATGGACCTGCCGCGCCGCAACGACGAGATCACCGACGGCGAGCGACAGGACGACATCCTCGCCAACGCGCCCGAGGCGACCGCCGGTTTCTTCGTCGTGCCCAAGGTGGTCGAATAACGCTGACCCCACAGGCACACGTCAGAATATAAAGCTGCAAGATAGAGAGTGACACCATGACCAAACTGACCGATCTGACCATCGCAAGCGCGCTTGAAGGTTTGAACAAAAAAGATTTCACCGCGCAGGAGCTGGTCGGCGCCCACGTCACCGCCGCCGAGGCCGCGCGCCCGCTCAACTGCTTCATCACCGAAACGTTCGAGCAAGCCATCGAAGACGCCAAGGACAGCGACGCGCGCCGCCAGGGCAACAAGGCGCTGGCGCTTGACGGCATTCCCATCGGTATGAAGGACCTATTCTGCACCAAAGGCACGCAGACCACCGCGGCCAGCAAGATCCTCAAGGGGTTTGTGCCGCCCTATGAATCAACCGTGTCGCAAAAACTGATTGATGCGGGCACGATCAGCCTTGGCAAGCTCAACCTCGACGAATTCGCGATGGGCTCAAGCAACGGCACCTCGGCCTTTGGCGGCGTCATCAATCCGTGGCGCAGCACCTCCAATCCTGAAAAAGACCTTGTCCCCGGCGGCTCTTCGGGTGGCTCGTCTTCGGCTGTTGCCGCGCGCATCGTCATGGGTGCGACGGGGACCGATACCGGCGGTTCCATCCGCCAGCCCGCTGCGTTTTGCGGCATCACCGGCATCAAGCCGACCTATGGCCGCTGCTCGCGCTGGGGCGT
>JAEXMB010000057.1 GCA_023444705.1 Pseudomonadota bacterium
CTACAGTACCTCGACAAGGCCTATGTCTGGTTTGACGACTATTCCAACAAGAACACCGACGAAATCCGCGAAACTGGCGACAAGATCCTCAACAAGGTCGAGGAAACCGGCGACAACGTCAGCGATAAAATCCGCGAAAGCGACATCCTCACCGACGAGGAACGCAACACAGGCACAGCGCGTTAAACCATGAGCAAGCCGCGCAAAAAGAAAGCCGCCACAACCGGCAAAACCAAAAAACGCATCATTGTGGTCGTGCTTGTCCTGATTGCCGTCGGGCTCGCCACGCTGATGCTGACCGAGCCGCGCCAGTTGCCCGCGCTGATCGCCGACCATGCGGCAGTACGTACCGCCTATGCCTGGCGCGACAGCGCGAAAGAACGCGTGCATAACTGGATGTACCCGCTGGCCGCCCTGCGCCCGCAGGAACAAGACCCCGCGCGCGACGGCGTCGGCTATAAGGAACAAGACCGCGACGCGCTTGATAAACTTCTGCAAAGCAAGGAAGGCAGCACACCATGACCAATACCCATGCCGCCAGCACACCCGCCGACCAACCCTTGCGCGACCGCGTGGCGCTGATCACCGGTGCTTCGCGCGGGCTGGGTGCGGCACTGGCGCGCAGCATGGCGGCGGCGGGCGCGCATGTGATTTTGCTGGCCCGCACGCAAGGGGCGCTTGAAGAACTCGACGACCAGATCCAGGCCGCGGGCGGGCGCGCGACGCTGTTCCCCTTTGATCTGGGTGAAACGCGCAAGATCAGCGCCATCGGCCCCGCCATCGCCGACAAGTTCGGCAGGCTTGATATTTTCGTCGGCAACGCGGCACAGCTTGGCAACCTCAGTCCTGTCGCCCATTCCGACCCCAAGATTTTCGAGGAAACATTCCGCATCAACTTTTTCGCGAACTATCACCTGCTGCGCACGCTCGACCCGCTGTTGCGCGCCTCTGACGCGGGCCGCGCGCTGTTTGTGACGGATGCCGCCGCCCACGTCAAATCGCCGTTCTGGGGTGCCTATGCCGCGACCAAGGCCGCACTTGAAAGCATGGTGCTGACCTACGCCGCCGAAGTGGCGCACAGCCCCTTGCGCGTCAATCTGGTCGACCCCGGCGTCATGCGTACCGATATGCGCGCCAGCGCCTTCCCCGCCGAAAGTCACGACGCTTTGCCCAAACCCGAAGACATCGCCGCCGCCCTGTTGCCGTGGGTCAGCCCGTCATGCACGCAGAGCGGCACCAACCAGCACCTGAACTGCACCGCTGCCGCCACGGTGGGCAGCGCGCAATGACGATAGCCAACCCGCATTTCATCGAAGGCGCCATTGATGCCGCGACATTGCGGCTCAAGCGTCATGCGGCGCTGGCCAGCATCAGCGTCGGCGCGGTGCTGATCGCCATCAAAGTTTACGCCTATCTTGCCACCAAGTCGGTGAGCTTGCTGTCATCGCTGATGGATTCGTGCTTTGACACGCTAGCGTCGCTGATTACCTTCATGAGCGTCCTGCATGCCGCAACGCCAGCCGATGCACAGCACCGCTTTGGCCACGGCAAGATGGAGGCGCTGTCCGCACTGGCACAGGCCGTTTTTGTCACGCTGACCGCCTGCTTTCTGCTCTACGAGGCCGCAAGCCGCCTGATTAACCCTGTGGCCATCGAAACGCCGGTCACCGGTATTGTCGTTACACTGGTTTCAATCGTGCTGACCATCGGCCTTGTGCTGTTCCAGCGCCATGTCATCAAGCGCACGCAATCCATCGCCATCACCGCCGACCATCTGCACTATAAAGGCGACCTGTTGATGAACATGGGCGTCATCGCCGCCCTGTTGATTACCGGCTATACTGGTATCGCCGCGGTCGACGCGCTGTTCGCGCTTGGCATCGCGTTGCACCTGTTGTGGGGCGTGTGGGGCATCGTGCGCCAGTCGGTCGACATCCTGATGGACAAGGAACTGCCCCCCGCCACGCGCAAGGACATTCTGGCGCTGATCAACCGCCACCCCAAGGCCGTTGACGTGCATGACCTGCGCACGCGCAACACGGGCGAGCGTATTTTCATCGAATTCCATCTGGAGCTTGACGGCAACATGAGCCTTAAGGCCGCGCATCAGGTGACGGAGGAAATCGAAAAAATCCTCTTTGACGCCTACCCTGCGTCCGAAGTCATCATCCACCAGGAACCGGCCGGCCTTGACGACCACCGCATCGACGATCAGGTCAGGCACGCAGGCGAACAACAGCAGGCGGCACCTTAAGACGCCGCGCGCGTTTTAATCCGCGTAGGGATTTTTGGATTTTTTCAGCACGAAACGGATCGGCGTCGCCGGAATGCCGAAATCACGGCGCAGGCCGTTGATCATGAAACGCTGGTGCGTGTCGGGATAGTCGTCGGGGCGGCTGACCCACAGCGCAAAAGTCGGCGGACGCGCCTTGATCTGCGTCATATAACGCAGGCGGTTCTGGCGGCCCTGTACCAGCGGTGCGGGGTGTTGTGCCTCCATGCCGCGCAGCCAGCGGTTGAGCTTGCCGGTCGAAACACGCTTGTTCCAGAACCCGTAGGTTTCCAGCACCGCATCCATCAGCTTGTCCAGACGCGTATGGTTCTGGGCGGAGATCGTCACCATGCGCAGATCGCGCGCCTGCGCGAGGTTGCTGGTCAGCTGGTGCTTGAACTCGTCGAGCATTTCCTCGCGGTTTTGCACGGCATCCCACTTGTTGACGGCGATGACCAGTGCGCGGCCTTCGCGCAGCACGAGGTCGGCGATGTTGAGATCCTGCTTTTCAAACGCGTTTTCGGCATCCAGCACCAGCACGACGACCTGCGCCAGACGGATCGCGCGCAGGGTATCGTCGACGGCCATTTTCTCGATGGTGTCGACCACACGGGTGCGGCGGCGCAAACCGGCGGTATCGACAAGACGGAAATGACGGCCACTGTATTCCCAGTCGACGTGGATGGCGTCGCGGGTAATGCCGGCCTCAGGGCCTGTCATGGCGCGTTCTTCGCCGACCAAGGCGTTGAGCAGTGTGGACTTGCCTGCATTGGGGCGGCCCACGATGGCAAGCTTGATGGGAATGGCTGCGTCTTCTTCGGCGGCGTCTTCGTCGCCAAAACCAAGTTCGTCGCCTTCCTGATAGCGTTGCAGGGCGCGGCCGATCTCGGCTTCCTCGTCGTCGCCTTCGTCACCGCCTGCGGGTGTCGCGGCATCAACAAAAGGCTTGAGGATGTCATAGAGATCTCCCATGCCGTCGCCATGTTCGGCGGACATCGGGATCGGCTGGCCAAAGCCAAGCTCGTACGCTTCCAGCACGCCGGGTTCACCCTTGGCGCTTTCAACCTTGTTTACCACCAGATGCACGGGGATCTTCTGTTTGCGCAGCCAGTCGGCGAAGTGGCGGTCCATCGGCGTGATGCCGGTGCGGCCGTCGACCACCAGCAATGCAGCATCGGCACGCTCGAGCGCGCGTTCGGTCTGCTGGCGCATGCGGCCCTGAATGCTGTTGTCAAAACTTTCTTCAAGCCCCGCGGTGTCGATGACGCGAAAGGAAAGGTCAAGCAGTTGCGCATCCGCCTCGCGCCAGTCGCGCGTCAGGCCGGGGGTGTCATGCACCAGTGCCAGCTTTTTGCCGACAAGACGGTTGAACAGCGTCGACTTGCCGACGTTGGGGCGGCCTACAATGGCCAAAGTGAAAGTCATCTTCGTTCCTTATGACGGGGTGAGGCACACGGTACCGCCCGCCTATCTCCAAGCTGTCAGGTCGCCGTCCTGCGTGAGGGTGTAAAGCGTTTCGCCCGCAACCAGCGGCGCAATGGTAATACTGTCGCCAAGGTCTGTGGTGCGGATGATCTTGCCGCTTTGTGCGTCGATTTCCATCAGCTCGCCGTTGCTGCCGGCGGTGATCAAACGTCCGCCTGCCAGCACGGGGCCGGTCCAGAC
The DNA here is from genome assembly GCA_023444705.1 of Pseudomonadota bacterium. Lineage (GTDB taxonomy): Bacteria > Pseudomonadota > Alphaproteobacteria > Micavibrionales > UBA2020 > JAEXMB01. Next base: position 3,938 of record JAEXMB010000057.1, read on the forward strand.
CACAGGGTTTTCGCGTTTCTCGTCTTCAAAGCGCGGCAGTTGCTGCACCCAGTGGATCTCGCCGCTGTCACGGCGCAGGGCGACGACCTGCTGTTCGGTCGTGACGATAAAGATCGTGCGGCCCGCAGCCCACGGCGTTTCGGCGGACCCGACCTCGCGCTGCCACAGGCGACGGCCCGTGACCTGATCGAGCGCGACCATACGGCCCGAATAGCTGAGCGCGAAGACCACGCCCTGATCAATCACAGGCAGGCCGCGGATATCGGCGATGGCGCCCATCGAGCCGCTGCGGCGTACGGCCGACAGATTGTCTTCCCAGACCACGCGGCCGTTTTCAGGGCGCAGGCCGTAGAGTTCACCCGAAGACAGCGGCAGCACAACCAGCGTTTCATCAACGGCAGGCGCGGCCGAACCCAGCAGGTTGGTGCTTTCGCTCACACCGCTATAGCTCCACAGCGGCGCGCCATCAGACACGCTAAAAACCATCAGGCGGTTGTCGAGCGTGACGACATAGACTTGCTCGTTCATTACGGCAGGTGCGCTGCGCGCGGGCGAGGGCAATTTGGTCTTCCACAATTGCGCGCCGGTTTGCGGGTTGAGCGCGGTCAGGTATTTATAACCGCTGGTCGCATACAAACGCCCCGAGGCATAGGCCAGTCCGCCGCCGACGGCGCCGCTGTCTTCCTCGCCTTTCGGCACGATGGAGGCACTCCATTTGCGGCTGCCGTTCTTGGCGTCAAAGGCGCGGACCTCGCCGTCGGTATCGACGGAGAATACCATGCCTTCAGCCATCACGGGCGCTGCGGTCAGCGGGCGACGGCGGTTACCGCCGCTGCCGATCGAGCTGCTCCATGCTTTCTTGAGCGGCTGGCCAAGCGCCAGATGCCCCATCGCGTGATTGGGATAGCCGCCAACCTGCGGCCAGAACTGGTTGGTCCAGGCCTCGGGCAGATCGACGGGCACGTCGCTGAGCTGCGGCGACGGCGTCAGCGCGGTTTGCAATTGCAGGACCGACAGGCGTTCACCGGGCAAAATGCGGTCAACCTCGTTGTCGCAGGCCGCAAGGCCCATTACCACGGATGTCATCGCGGCAAACATGGTCAGGCGGTGAAAGCGGGTGAAGGTCTGCATCATCATCGGTCTATCCTGCGTGTCGTTCAGGGATTACTTGCTTTTGCCGTCGGTCACTGCGGCATCGGCCTGATACAGCTCGCGCAGGGTAAAGGCGCGCGTGCGCGCATCCTGCGGTGCCAGCGCATCGCCGGAAATCTCCGCCATTTTATCGGCGGCGTCTTTCATGCGGCCTTCGCGTGCATAGAGCAACCCTTGCATTTCAAGTGCGCTAAAGCGCCACGGCTGGCCCGCGCGTGCAAGCGGTGCAAGCTGTGCGTCAAGTTCCGCCGCAGGCGCGCTGTCAAGGCGCAGGCCCGCCGCATACAAAACACCAAGGTCGCGCAAAACGGGATCAGCCGCGCGGTCTTTGACCAGCGCGTCGTATTGCGCCAGCGCCTTGACCGTGTCGCCTTTGCTCAGCGCGCGCGACGCCGCCGTCAGACGCACCAGCGCGATATGCGCGGGACGGCCGAGCGTGTCGGGATCAGCCGCGAGTTTTTCAAGCGCAGCGGGGTCTGCAAAGGCATTCATCATTTGCGCAGTCGCGGCGCGGTTCTTGTCGGCGACATGGCCGCGCCACATGCTGACCCCTGCGGTCGCGATGATGGCCAGAATGATCGTCGCCGCGATCCACAGGCGGTTTTCCGCCCAGAAGTTTTCAAGCTTCATGCGGCGCAGATCGTCATCAATTTCACGAAAGACGGAAGAGACAGGCTCGGTCATCGGTTGGGGCCTCGTAAAAAGAGCGGAAAACGGTGCGGAAACAATCGCTTGGGCAAGCATACCGCCACCTGCGGCAAGGGTGCAGAAAAGCGCCCTGCGGGTCAAGGAAAACCCCGCTTTTTATTGACATAATGCGGTTTATTTAGGGCCGAGCTTGTAGCGGCGGTCGTTTGCCGGTCCTGCCGGTCCCTGCACGCCGCCGGCGGGGCCGGTCATGCCTGCCTTGGGCAGGATATCCGCCGCGTCGATCTGCGCGCGGAAATCGCGCGGCAGGCTGTCGCGCACGGCGCGCAAAACGTCCTGCTGTTGCGGCGTGCGCCACAAATCCGCGCGCAGCAACAACGGCAGCTGGCCGCTCTGGCACAGACGCAGGGCGACGCTTTCGCCCTTTTGCCCTGCTGTCAGCAGATCTTCGCGCGTAAAGCTCTCGCCACTCTTGAGGGCTGCGTCCACCACGGCGGCAAAATGGTTGTTGCAGGCGTAGTGATAGAACATGCCGCCCTGCATGCTGGCACCTTTGATCGACGGCGTCTGGTTGCGCAGGGCTGACAGGCTGCCGATGACAGGCGTCGCCAGAATGGCGCGTTGTGCGCGTTCGATTTCAAAGAGGTGTTCGGCCAGACGCTCGTGCCCGAAAATGGCGGCGATGCGCGCGGGCGTGTCGCCATCTTCGTTGCGGATCAGCGCGCTGAAACCTTTTTTGCAGACCAGCGCCTCGCACAATTCCTCGTCGCCGCGAAGGGCCGCGAAATGCAACAGCGTCTGCCCGCGGTCGTCGCACCAGTTGGCGTCGCCGCCATTGTCATCCAGCAAGGCCAGCAACGCCGCGTTGTCGCGCTTGGCCAGCATATCGGTGATGGCGGTCAGCTTGCCGCGCTGTGCGTCTGGTTTGTTGGCGTCGGTCATGGTCTTTCCTTACAGCTTGAAATGTTTTTTGTCGCGCTGCGCCAGCATGTGGCGGTCGACCTGCGACAGCACGCGCGAATAATCGTCGGCACTAAATTCGCGCGAATTGGCGTCGCGCCACTGATAGAGCTGTTGCGGGCGCGCGAGTTCCTGCGCTGCCGCCGCCCAGACGCGGCGCAGGCTGTGCCCCTGCCCGTACCACAGGTCGGCGCGCATGATTTCGTGCAGCTGGCGGCCGCGCACGATGAAATTGACCGGCGCCTCCTGCAAGGCGGTATTGCTCTCCAGCAAGGCACCCGCCTTGGCGGTGCCAAGCACGGCAAAACCACGGCGGTAGTTGGCAAAATCATGCGCCTGCAAGGCGTAATCCATTGCGCGCGCGCCCTTGTAGGCGCCGGGAGGTTCCTGTGTGAGTTCCACGGCACTCATCTCGCGCGGGGTCTTGAAAGACGCACTGTCGCAACCAAGCGCGCGCAGGCGATCCGCCATATCGTACCACGCAGCACTCAGGCGCAGCGGCGTGCGGCACCACCACAGCATTTGCAGAGATGTCTCGCCGCGGAAATGGCGCGCGTGGATATCGGCACCGTTTTCTGCCAGCAGTTGCGCCATCTCGCCGTGCAACAACAGCACGCAGTGATGAAAGGCCGACAGGTCGGGGCGTGTTTTGACGTTGGCGTCTGCGCCAAGCATCAGTGCCGCGCGTGCGATCGTTACGTCGTTTTTCTCAGCCGCCGCCGCCAGTACGGCATCAAGCTGTGTTTGTGCGTTGACGGCGCGCGTGCCCTCGCCCGCCGTTTCACCGCGCCCGTAAAGCGCAAGGTAATGCACGCCTTCGTCCCAGCCAAGCGCGCGGGCATAGTCGATCGCCGTGCGGGCCTGCGCGTCGGTATCGCCGCCGCGGATGAATTTTTCTTTTTCGCGCCCGCCGGAAATCACCAGCAACAGCGTTGCAATGTCGCGGCGGTCGATAATGTGATGGATCAGCGGACGGCCGTCGATGACGGTGTTGAAATTGGCCTTGGTCCACATCAGGTCCTGCAGGCGGCGGCGCAGCGTATCGGTATCGGGATTTTGCGCGATCAGGTCACGCAGCGCCTGATCGGCCAGACGTTGCGCCTGTGCCGCGTCGGGGTCGGCCAGAACCGCCGCCGTTACAGGCAGGGTAAAATCTTTCAGCCAGTCGGGTGGCGATGACGGCGCAGGTTGCACAGGTGGGCGGCCTTTTTACTGAAAAAGGTTGAAAATCAAGCGTCTGATGCGGTTTTCGTTTTTACCATATGACGAAAGCCCTGCCAAGGCGAAAGGCGGCACATGTCCGCACACATGCGGCGGCGCAGCATTTTCGCGGTCTTATGGCTTTTCCCACTGATTTTTCGTGATTTTTTGTGGCCGCACCCTTGTCGCGCCGCGACCACGGCCCTAAGATAAGCGCCACCTGTTCTTGATACGGTTTCTGACAGGCAACTGCATTCGACGATCATGCTGGTATTTCTGCGCGACAGGATCACGGGCCGCAAAGGCGCCACCGGACAAGCCACCTTCAGCAAGGGGGAGCTGAGCATGATTCTCGGCGTCTACAGCCGCAAGGTCCAGCATGGCCAATGGCGCGACTATGCCATCGACAGCCTGCCCGACATGGCGGTGTTCTCGGTCTTTCGCTCAAGCCACGAAACGCCGCTGTACTCGATCGCCAAGTATCCGTCGCGCAGCCTGATGAAACCGTCACGCTACGTCGTTTTTTCTGGCCAGGAGACGCTCACGCAAGGCACATCGCTGAGCGAGGTTCTCGCGGTCTTTGCGGAGGAATAATGCGCACCCGTCTTACCATCGCTGTTTTGTTGCTGGCCACCCTGCTCTGTGCGCAGATCGCGCGTGCGGATGATGACAAGGTGATCTTTTATGAAGACCCCGTGTTCAAACCGCTCAACGACGGCGACGAACACCCGATGTCCGACCTGATCCATCTGGCCGAAGGCGGGGATGTGCGCGCGCAATTCATCCTTGGCGACCTCTACGCCAAGGGCAAGGGCGGGCTGGTCAAAAGCGCGGACAAAGCCAAGCATTGGTTCAGCCAGAGCGCGATCAACGGCTATGGCGCAAGCTTCATCCGTTTGGGCGCGCTGGCCAAGCATCAGGGCAACATGGCCGAGGCCTATAGCTGGTATGACCTCGGCGCCTCGCTTGCGGGCGGCAAGGATGCGCGCTATAGCGCCAAGGCCCGCGATGAACTCAAGATCAGCGACGAGGACGAAGACAAGGCCGACGACCTGAGCAGCGCATGGCGCAAGGAAAAAGCCAAAGTGCTTAACGCGCAGGCCGAGGCCGAAAAAGCCAAGCGCGAGGAAGAAAAAACCATCGAGGCCGCCAAGCGCGCCGCACAGGACAAAAAGACGCAGCCCGCCACCAAAGGCAAAGCGCGCACCGGCAATCCCGATACCGCCGGCGCCAGCGAAACGACATGGACCCAAAAAGTAAAGGAGAAACGCTTCAATGACTAAGATCAAAGTCAAAACCCCCGTCGTCGAGATGAACGGCGACGAGATGACTCGCATCATCTGGGACATGATCATCGAACGCATGATCAAGCCCTATCTTGATATCGAGCTGAAGTCTTACGACCTCTCCGTCACCAGCCGCGATGCGACCGACGACCAGATCACCATCGACGCCGCCGAAGCGATCAAGCAATACGGCGTGGGCGTCAAATGCGCGACCATCACCCCCGACGAAGACCGCGTGAAGGAATTCAACCTCAAGAAAATGTGGAAGTCGCCCAACGGCACCATCCGCAACATCCTCAACGGCACCGTGTTCCGCGAGCCGATCATCATCAGCAACATTCCGCGCTACGTGCCCGGCTGGACCAAGCCGATCGTCATCGGCCGTCACGCCTTCGGCGACCAGTACCGCGCGACGGATTTCAAAGTGCCCGGCAAAGGCACGCTGAAGATGATCTTCGAAGGCGAAGACGGCAACAAGCAGGAATTCGAGATTTTCAAATTCCCCGGCGCCGGTGTTGCAATGGGCATGTACAACCTTGATGAATCCATCGCAGGTTTTGCGCGCAGTTGCTTTAACTACGGCCTCAGCCGCAAATGGCCGGTCTACATGTCGACCAAGAACACCATCCTCAAGGCCTATGACGGCCGCTTCAAGGACATCTTCCAGGAAGTGTTCGACACCGAATTCAAAACCAAGTTCGAAGAAGCCAAAATCACCTATGAACACCGCCTGATCGACGACATGGTGGCATGCGCGATGAAATGGGACGGCGGCTTCGTCTGGGCCTGCAAGAACTATGACGGCGACGTGCAATCCGACACGGTGGCGCAGGGTTTTGGCTCGCTCGGCCTGATGACGTCCGTGCTGCTCACCCCCGACGGCAAAACGGTTGAAACCGAAGCCGCACACGGCACCGTGACGCGCCACTACCGCCTGCACCAGCAAGGCAAGCCGACGTCGACCAACCCGATCGCGTCGATCTTTGCCTGGACGCAGGGCCTGAAGTACCGCGGCAAGTTCGACAACACGCCCGACGTGGTGGCTTTTGCCGATACGCTCGAGCGTGTGTGCATCGAAACCGTCGAGGCCGGCCACATGACCAAGGACCTCGCCCTTCTGGTCAGCGACAAGCAGGCCTACCTGACGACCGAGCAGTTCATGGACAAACTCATCGCCAATCTTGAATCGGCGATGCAGAAAAAGGCTGCGTAAAAAGCATTTGGAGGGCATGCCTGCGCCTCAATGTAAATAGGCAACAGGCATGCCCTTCGACATCCCGCTGTCCCAAAGTCTCAATGCAATCAAATATCGACAAAACTCTTAGACTGGCCTTTGATGCGATAGCGGACCTTTACGATGAGGTTCGTCCGGATTACCCGCGCCAGCTTATTGACGATATTATCAGCCTCTCCGAAATTCCAAACAAAGGGGCGATTCTCGAGATAGGAAGCGGTTCTGGACAGGCAACTGCCGCTTTCGTAGAAAAAGGTTATTGCATTCACTGCATCGAACCCGGTGAAAACTTAGTAGAAATTGCAAAAAAGAAATTTGCAGATAGCCCAAATGTAACGTTCGAAGTCGGCTTTTTTGAAGAAACCGAAATAAGGAAAACAGCTTACGACCTTGTCATCTCCGCAACAGCCTTCCATTGGGTTCCAGCTCAAAAAGGCTATGCCCTTGCAGCGAGCGCTTTAAAGCCTGACGGCTCCATCGCCCTCTTTTGGAATATGCACCCCGAAATTGAACCGCGCGTATCAGAGGCGTTAAGAGAGATTTACAAGCAATATGTCCCTTCTATACATGCCTTCATGTATAGGCCTGATAAAAAATCAGTAAAAGAAGAAGCACAGTCAGGCGAAGATGAGATCAATAACTCAGGCTTATTCGAAACAGCTAAATTGCAATATTATAGCTGGTCAAAAGAATATACCGCTGAACAATACACCAAACTCCTGAATACCTACGCCAACTATCAAACTCTTCCAGAAGACGTCAGAACGGTTTTCTTTGACAAAGTTCAAGAAGTAATAAATCTCCAGTTTGGAGGGAAAATCACTAACCACTACTTAGCCACCCTCTACACAGCTCGCAAAAAGAAAATACAGGGGCGCTGACCATCGTGACGATATTTTTATCCTTCACTTCCACTCTTTTGCTGCTGGCGACAGTGGCGGGGTCGTTGCCTTTGCGGGGCTTTTATTACGACCTTGCGGCGAACTTTATGCTGCAATACGCGATCACCGCGGCTGTCCTGCTGGTGCTGGCGCTGTTTGCGGGGTCGGGTTTTTCGCTTGCGTGCGCGACCATCGCGCTTGTGCTGTCGCTTTATCAGGTCTCGCCATTTTTACTGCGCACGCCCTTCAGCCAGACGCCGGGGCCGAGCGTGCGCATCCTGCAATCGAACATGCTGTTCACCAACCGCAACATCGGCGGCTTGATGAAGCTGATCGAAAGCGACGATCCCGACGTCATCGTGATCTGCGAAGCCAACGGCGGGCATGCGGCCTATCTGCGCGATATCATGCGCCTCTACCCCTATCAGCTGTCAGAGCCGCAGCAAAAAACCCCCTTTGGCATGGCTATTGCCTCGCGCCTGCCGCTGAACAACGTGCAAACGGATATTTTCGCCGACGAAGGCATTGCCGCCTTTGCCGCGGAGATCCCGCGCGACGGCAAGACCGCGATTTTGCTGTCGGTGCATCTGGCCAATCCGCTCAAGAATTTCGACCTGCGCGAGCGCCAGCTTGGCGTCATCGCGCGCTGGGTCAAGGCGCAACGCTATCCCGTCATCGTCACCGGCGATTTCAACCTGACCCCTTACGCGCAGGCCTATAAGGACTTCGTGCGCGCGACGGGTTTGCGCAGTGCGCGCCTTGGGCGCGGCCTGCACGGCACGTTTCACAGCAAGCTGCCCGCCATTGCGCGCCTGCCCATCGACCATACCTTTATCGGCGACGGTCTTGGCGTGCGCACCTATCGCACAGCCGTGATCGACCATAGCGATCACCTCGGCACGGTCGTCACCGTGGTTATGCAGAAATAATCAGGATTTCTTGCGGTCGACCTTGGGCCATTCGCAATAGGCGAAGGCCCAGATGCCGGCCACCAGCACATAGTACAGCGGCACCAGCGTCAGCAGCGACCAGTACGGCGTGCGGCCCGTGCGGCCCACAACGACAGAGGCCGCAACCAGTTGCACCGCCATGACGATGCCGGCCAGCAAATAGGCCTGCCATTGCTGCCATGTCGACAGATCCCACCAGATGACGGTGTTCATCACTTCGCCGTTCATGCTTCACCTGCCTTGGGGTTGCGCGCACATGCCAGCCAGACCAGCATCAGTGCAAAGCCCAGCAACGGCACAAACAATATTAATATGCCCATGACGTTGCGGCCCAGGCGTTCAGTGATGCGCATGGCAGGCCAGAAGATCAGCGCCACCGACAGGTAGTACTTCACATACGGTGCCATCGGCCCCGCGTTGTCGCCAAAGGCCGTGCGCACGGCCGTCAAAAATCCATCAAGTTCGATCATGCGGTTTTCTCCGTCGTATCGGTCGTGGCAGGCGGTGTCAGGTGATAGACCAGCGCGGTCAACAGCCCCAGCAGAACCAGCGCCCCGCCCTGATGCGCTGTCGCCAGCACGATATTAACCTGCGTCAGCAGCGTTGCAATACCAAGCCCGACCTGCGCCAGCGCCATCAGCCCCACGTAAGACGCAAAGGTTTTGGCGCGCGCAGGCACTTCGAGCTTTGTCGCCAGCCGCCACAGCACGATCAGCTTGCACAAGGTCACCAGCGCCAGCACGCGATGCACGAATTGCACTGTTGCGGGTTCTTCAAAAAACGCCTTCCACACCGGCACGTGCTGCATGGTTTCGGGCGGCAGCCAATGCGCATCCATCTTGGGGAAGGTGTTATAGAGCATACCCGCGTCCAGCCCCGCCACAAAGGCACCCCAGACCATCGTCGTCAGCACAAGGCCAAGCGAGATCAGCGCAAAACGGCGCACGCGGCGCGTGTCGGGCGTGGCCAGCCCCGTGGCCGGAAAAACAAAAAAGCGCAACGACAGGCGTAACAACAACGCATAGATCACGGCCGCTAAAATCAAATGCGCGGCAAGACGGTAGTGGCTCACCATCGGCTGGTCGACCAGGCCGCTTTTGACCATGAACCATCCCATAAAACCCTGCAATCCGCCAAGCGCCAGCAGACCAAGAAACGCCGGACGCGTCGAGGCGGGCAAGGCGCGCCAGAAAAACACCAGCGGCACGGCAAAGATCACGCCGATCAGACGGCCCCAGAAGCGGTGGATCCACTCCCAGAAATAAATGACCTTGAAGTCATGCATCTCCATCGCGCGGTTGACCGTCTGGCCCTGCGGGCTTTGCTGGTAGAGGTCGTATTCGCGCTGCCAGTCGGCATCGCTCAGCGGCGGAATGGCGCCCGCAACGGGTTTCCATTCCACGATCGACAGGCCCGATTCCGTCAGGCGGGTGACCGCGCCGATCAGCGCCATCAAAAACACGGCGGCGGCACAAACCAAAAGCCAGCGCGCAATGATGCGCGCGCGTGGTGCCGATGAAGGATGACTGGCGATCAGGTCAGACATGCAGGAATACTCTTTTTTTGAATGTTACAGCGTCATGAACATACGCACGGAGACGATCAGCAACACGACGGCAAAGACGCGGCGGAGCATGTCGCGCGAAAGGCTATGCGCGGCCTGCACCCCCAGCGGCGCCATCAGCACCGAAACCGGAATGATGATACCAACTGCCAGGCCGTTCACATAGCCGAATGAATAGGGCGGCAGGCCTTCGTGGTGGATCATCCCGGTAATCATATAGAAAAGCGTGCCGGGTACGGCGATAAACATGCCAAGGGCCGAGCCCGTGCCCGCCGCGCGCGGCATGGGAAAGCCCATCAGGTGCATAAAGGGAACAGTCATCACCGCCCCCCCGACCCCGATCAGCGAGGCCAGCACGCCGATAAAGGCCATGACCATCTTCTGGATGCGTTTTGGCACGATCAGGCAGGCGTCGGGCGTCTTGGGCTGGGGTGAAAACATCATATAAAAGCAGATCAGCGTCGTCACCGCCGCGAAAATGACGCGTAAAATATGGCTGTCGACAAAACCGGCAAACACCGCGCCGACGCCGACGCCGCTCATCAGCGGCACGATCCACAGGCGGATGTGTTCGGTATCAACCCCGCCGCGCCGCCAGTGCGACAGTGCGGAGGTCGCGCCCGTGACGCAGATGATGGCAAGGGAGGAGCCGACCGCCACATGCATCGCGTGTTCGGCCCCTATTCCCATAGCTGACAGGCAGAAATAAAGGGCAGGCACGAACAGAATGCCGCCGCCAACGCCAAGCAGACCCGACAAAAAGCCGCCCACCGCGCCGATTGCCAGCAGCAGGGCCACCATTTGCACCATCAGCAGGGTGTCGGGCGACATGGGTTACGCATGCGGCCGTGCCTGACGCACAGCCCCTTTCGTGATCGGACATGAGAACAAAGATAAAACGTGGCGGCGACTCCAGACGGATAACCGCAAGCGCTTGCCCCACTATAGGCAGTCGCGCGTAGACTTGCCACCCCGTGGGCGTAAATTTAAAAGAAAAAAAATCCGGCGGGACCTTTGCAGGCCCCGCCGGTGTCTTGCCTTTACGGAGGGAAGAACAGGAGGGAAGAAATCAGATGGGGGCGGTAAAGCCGATTTTCGGTTTCCAGTCGGGGTGGCTGGGGGGCAGGTCACGCTGGCGCGCGGCCTGTGCCTTGGCGGATTCTTTGGCTTCGGCGATGCCGAGAACCGCGGAATAGTTCAGCGCCTTGACATCCTCGATGGTGACTTTGCTCAGCGCTTCTTTGGTCGGCAGGACCAGCTGGTCGTTGCTGGCTTTGCCAAACAGGCGCTCGGCCATCACGTCGGGCAGGTTGCGCACGATGTTGCGCACCAGACGGGCGTTGCCGAAGTTCTTTTCACCCAGTTGCGCACGGCTGGCGTCAAGCTTGTCGAGAACATAGTCGCGGGCCTCGGCGGACATGGTCAGCTGTTCCTTACCCAGCATGAGGTCAAGCGCCTTGCCGAGCTGTTCGCGGTTCATGTCCTCGAAGTTCTCGTATTTGGTCAGGCGCGAGCGCAGGCCCGGGTTGGTAGACAGCAGTTGCTGCATTTCCTCGGGATAGCCGGCCATGAAGACGACCAGATTGGGGTTGTTTTCAAGCGCGGGGACCAGCGCGTCGATGACTTTCTTGCCAAAGTCGCCGCTGTCGGGACGGCCATCGTTGAGGCTATAGGCCTCGTCGATGAAGATAACGTCAGCCATCTGCAGCAACGCGGTCATCTTGCCTTCGGTGTGGCCGACGAAACCGCCGATAACGTTCTCGCGGCTGACCTCTACGTAGTTCGGGCCGGCAAGGCCAAGTGCGTGCAGCAGCTCCGCCTTTTTGCGGGCGATGGTGGTTTTGCCAAGGCCGGGGTTGCCAAGGAAAACGGTGCTGTGATTTTGCGGAGTGACAGTCTGGCCGCCGATCTGGCGCGACAGGTCGAATTGCTGGCGCAGGATCAGCTTGCGTGCGTTCTTCTTGACCTCGTCAAGACCGATGAAGTCGTTTTCGATTTCGGCCAGAACGTCCTTGGCGTCGCGCTTTTCCATGCGCTGGATCAGCGGGGCAACCATTTCGGCGAAACGCTCATCACCGGCGACTTTCTTCTTCTCGCCTTGTGCAGGTTGCTGTTGTTGCTGCTGGGGCTTTTTGGCCGCGGACTGGTTGACCAGCAACACAAAGCTGCCGTCTTCAGCCTGTTGCAACTGATAAATGTTTTGCAGGCTGGCCAGGCTCGGGCGCTGGAAAGGGCCGGTCCACTGACCGATCTTGCCGCCGAATTGCTCCACCAGCGCGCATTCGGTTTCGCTTTGCGGATTGGCAAGACGTGCGCGCACGGTTTCGTGCATGCTTTCCATCGCGTTCAGGCAATCGGCCATGACGGCGGTCAGGTCACCCGTGCCGCGGAAGCGCACGTTTTCAAGCGTGTCGAGCAATTGCAGTTTCAGCACAGGCTGATAGGCCGCAGTACCGCGCGACAGGCTTTCATAGATCGCCTGGATGATGACGGTGGCACCGTCGTGCAGGTTTTCGGATTTGTAGAAGTGATCGGCCAGAACGTCAAAACGCTCGGTGGTGTGCTTTTCAGGCTCGGCGACTTTCAGGCCGGCGTCGAGCAGCATGTCAAGGATGCGCGAGGTGTTGTCTTCGAAATCCTCGATGGTGGGGCAGTTTTCCTGCGCCTTGGCGTCGTCGCCGTAACGGCCGTTGACCAGAACATGCAGGGGCGAGTCGCCGTTGATGGTGGTGGCGGGGTTGACACCGGCGGCCAGCGCGGCCTTCACCTTTTCAACGTCGCGCGCGACAACGGCGCGTTTGAAGGTGCTGATCATGCGTGAGTCAAATGCGGTGGTGAGTGTCTGGGCCATGATAGTTTCTCCCCTTTTCTAAACCCCTGATGCCGTCCGTAAATCCGGCATGCCGTGTATTGATAAATTGATCCTACGCGAGTCTCTGGTTAATTTCCATATAAACTTAACAGAATATTAAAAATATCGGGGCTTTTATCATTAAAAGACCAAAAATAACCATTAGGTGAAATTATATTTCATTAGTGCGACATTTCATATCAAAGGGATGCCCCGCAGAGCCCCGTAATCCGCATCCGGCGCGACCTGTTAATAAAAGACTCGCCCCTGCCTTGTTCAGACAGGGGCGCACAGTCTTGCAAAGGCAGCAGGCTTACTCGACGTCGAGACCGACATCGAAATTGATGACACTGTGGGTCAGCGCGCCAATCGAGATCAAATCGACCCCCGTGGCGGCGATGGCGGCGATGCGATCAAGCGTCACCCCGCCCGAGGCCTCGACCAGCGCACGGCCCGCAACCTTGGCCACCGCTTCGCGCATCTGCGCGTCGCTCATGTTGTCGAGCATGATGATGTCGGCCCCGCCCACGGCCAGCACTTCGTCAAGCTGGGCGAGCGTGTCGACTTCGATTTCGATCTTCACCGTATGTCCGGCGTAGCTTTTCGCGCCTTCAAGCGCGGCGCGGATGCCGCCCGCCATCGCGATATGGTTGTCCTTGATCAGGATCGCGTCATCAAGTCCGTAGCGGTGGGGTGTGCCGCCGCCGCACATGACAGCGTATTTTTCCACACTGCGCAGGCCGGGTGTGGTCTTGCGCGTGGCGGCAATGCGCGCCTTGGTATCGCCCGCAGCCGCGACCATCTGCGCCGTCGCCGTGGCGATGCCCGACAGACGGCCCACAAAATTCAGCGCCACACGCTCGCCCGCCAGAATGGCGCGGGCATTGCCGCTGATGCGCAAGACGCGGTCGCCCTTTTTGACCATATCGCCGTCCTGCGCCAGTTGTTCGACCACCAGCGTGGGGTCAACCTGACAAAACGCTGCCACTGCCAGCGCAAGGCCGCAGATCACGCCATCGCGGCGCGATGCCATCACGGCGACAGATTTTGCATCGGCAGGAATGGTTGCCGCAGACGTAATGTCGCCGCCACGGCCAAGGTCTTCGGCCAGTGCTGCCGCCACCAGCGGCGTGATCAGCAGGTCGGGCAGATAGGCGCGCACGCGCACGCCGGTTGCGGGGTTGCTATCTACAGCTTTGAGCGATGCGGGGGTCATCAGGCATATACCTCTTCATTCACGGGGGTCGCAGCGCTGCCACGCAACAGGGCCGGCAGGCGGACCTGCACGTCCTTGAGCGTGATGAAGCTGCGTTTTTGCAAAGCATCCACCGGCTGGGGGAAGTCGCTGCGGAAGTGGCCGCCGCGGCTTTCTTCGCGCAGCAGGGCGCTGGCGACGATCAGCTGGCAGACCAGTGCGCGGTCGGCCAGTGCGCTGTCGCGCGCCTCGGCGGCGTCAAGATAATCGCTGGCAAGGTTCAGTGCGGCGCGCATGTTATCGGCATCGCGGATCACGCCACACTGCGCTGTCATGGTCGCGCGCAGGGTATCATGCCCGCCCTGCGGCAAAGTACCGCTGGCAGGAAGCACGGGCGCGCGCACCGTTGCGGCAGCTGCGCCCGCCAGCAGGGCGATGCGGCCAATGATGTCGGCGGCGGCGCGTTCGGCCATCACCACCGCTTCCATCAGCGAGTTCGATGCCAGACGGTTGGCGCCGTGGAGGCCGGTGGCGGCGACTTCGCCGACGGCCCACAGGCCCGTCAGCGACGTGCGCGCGTTGAGGTCCGTTGCCACGCCGCCCATGTGATAGTGGACAGCGGGCGCCACAGGCACCAGGTCGTGCTGGGGGTTGATGCCCGCGCGCGCGCAGGCCGTGATCAGTGCCGGGAATTTCGATACATCGATCTGGCGGCAATCAAGATAGGTTTTCTGCCCTTGCTGGATCTGCGCGAAGATACCCCGGCTGACCACGTCACGCGGGGCCAGTTCGGCCATCGGGTGATAGCCGGTCATGAAACGCTGGCCGCGGCTGTTGCGCAGCACCGCGCCTTCGCCGCGCAGGGCTTCGGTGGCAAGGGGCATGGGGTCTTCGCCGATATCCAAAGCGGTGGGGTGGAACTGCACGAATTCCATGTCGGCAAGCACCGCACCCGCGCGCGCAGCCAGCGCCAGACCGCGGCCCACAGCACCCAGCGGATTGGTGGTCGCGGCATAAAGACCGCCAAGACCGCCCGTCGCCAGCACGACCGCATCGGCCTGCAGGGTTTCGATGCCGCCATCGGCCTTGCGCGCAATGACACCGCAGACAGCACCCATCGCAGGGCCTTCGCGGCGCAGCAGGCGCTCGGCACTCAGGCCGGTGATGACGGTGATTGCGGGTGTATTGATAACGGCTGTGGTCAGCGCGCGCATCAGCTCGGCCCCAAAACCGTCGCCGGCTTTGGCTTTGAGAACGCGGCGGGTATCGTGGCAGGCCTCGCGGCTCAGTACGAAATCGCCTTTGGCGTCGCGCGCAAACTCAACACCAAGGGCGGCCAGCTTTTCGATGACAGCGGGTGCTGCGGCGGTGAGTGCCGCAACGACAGCGGCATCAGACGTACCCGCACCGGCAACCATTGTGTCATGCGCGTGGCGCGCGGCCTTGTCGTCACGGCCAACGGCGGCAGCCAGACCACCTTGCGACCAGGCCGAAGCGCACCCCTGCCCCAGCGGCTTTTCCGCCATCACGGTGACGCTGATGTGCGGTGCTGTGGCGGCAAGGGTCAGCGCGGTCATCAGGCCAGCGGATCCCGCGCCGACGATCAACACTCTTGCGGGTTTGTTGGCTTTGGTCGCTTCGAAAGGCATGGTCGCCTCCATTCATTCACACGTTAGATTTTCACGGCCAGCATGCGGTCGACCGCTTCCTTGGCGCGCAGTGCCACGGCGGGATCAACCACCACTTCGGTCGTTTTCGTTTGCAGCGATTTCAGGATCGCGGGCAGCGTGATGCGCTTCATGTGCGGGCACAGCGCGCAGGGACGCACGAATTCGGTATTGGGGTGGTTGACCGACACGTTGTCCGACATCGAGCATTCGGTGATCATGACGACCTTTTTGGGCGCATGGTCGCCCACATAGTCGCTCATCGCCTTGGTCGAACCGCTGAAATCCGCGGCTTCGCAGACCTCGGGCGGACATTCGGGGTGCGCCAGCACCACCGCGCCGGGCCAGGCCTTGCGGAATTTGGCGACGTCCTCGGCGGTGAACTTTTCATGGACCTCGCACGCCCCCTGCCAGGTCAGCACTTTCTTTTTGGTCTGGCGGGCGATGTTACGCGCCAGGTATTGGTCAGGGATCATCAGCACGGTGTCACCAGGAAAGCTTTCAACGATGGCCAGCGCGTTGGAACTGGTGCAGCAGATATCCGATTCCGCCTTCACATCAGCCGAGGTATTGACGTAGGTGATGATCGGCACGCCGGGGAATTTCTGGCGCAGCAGGCGCACATCGGCGCCGGTGATGGAGCTGGCAAGCGAGCAGCCTGCCTTCATGTCGGGGATCAGCACGGTTTTTTCAGGGCTGAGGATCTTTGACGTCTCGGCCATGAAATGCACGCCCGCCTGAATGATCAGTTGCGCTTCAGTCTTGGCGGCCTGTTGCGCCAGTTGCAGGCTGTCGCCCGCGAAATCCGACACGCAGTGAAAAATCTCCGGCGTCATGTAGTTATGCGCCAGCACCACGGCACCCATCTCGCGCTTGAGACGGTTGATCTCAAGGATGTATGGCGCGTGGGTGGCCCATTCCATTTCGCTGATGACGCGCTTGACCTTGTCAAACAGGGGCGCTGTTTCACGCGCGACGGCGGGGGTATAGGCCAGGCCGTCGGTTTTGGCTTCGGTCGTTTTGCAAACTGCGTCGAACATGATGTGGCTCCTTGCTGGCATGCGCTTATTCTCTGTATGCGCATATTTATACTCTATCTGAGAATAATAAATATTCTCTTTATGAGCATAAAGCAAGGGCCTTTTGTGAAATATTATTTCATTAAAATTTTCATTGTATATCAGTTATTTAAATACTTCTGGCGCGCAGGCGCAGACACCGCCCGCAGAACCGGCGGCACAAAACAGGGCAAAAAAAGCGAGAATCAGGTGCCGCTGGCGGGGGAAAGTTTTACGCCCGGTGCAGGACGTTCATAGACGACATCGCGGCGAAAGCGAAACAGCGCGGCAGGACGGCCACCGGCAGCGGCGGATTTCTTGCCCGCCACTTCCTCGACCAGACCCCCGCCTTCGACCAGACGGCGGAAGTTTTGCTTGTGCAACGGATGACCCGCAATCGCCTCGACCGTTTTCTGCAGTTGCAACAGGGTGAATTCGGCGGGGACAAGCTCGAACACCACGGGGCGGTATTTCAGCTTCCCGCGCAGGCGCCCCATCGCCGTCGCCAGAATGCGGCGATGGTCGTAGAGCATCGAGCGGCCCGGTGCCAGCACATAGTCGACCTTGATCTCTTTGTCGCGCACGGATTCAAAGACAAGGCGCGCCTCGTACAGCAACTCGTAGCGCTCCAGCACTTTTTCTTCGTCCCATTCGGCGTCACCAAGGCCAAAGCACGCGTCGGCGCGCGCGCGGCGATGCGCCTTGTCCTCGCGCGTTTCGCCTTCGTTGACCCAGCGTTTCAGGCCCGCTTCGATCACGTTGGTAATCGCTTTGGGCTTGCCCTGACGCCAGTCTTCCCACGGAAAGAAATCATACCAGTCGCCCCAAAAGGCGCTGTCGCCGCTTTGCGGCGCATGGGGGACGGATTGATCGTCGTAAGTGAGGGCAAGATAGCCGATCGAAATGACGCGCGCACCTTCGTCACGCTGGCCCGCATAACGGCCGCGGTTGCCAAAGGTGTAAAGCTGTTCGACATAGCCAGGCTTGAGCGGCGTTTGCTCGGCCACCCACTGGCGCAGGCCGACCTCGATCGTCGTGTGGCGTTCGGGATCAAAGGGACCAAAGGGCAAGGCATCGCCGTCTTCATGTGCGCTGCGCGCACCCGTGGCCAGCGCGTTTTGTGCCCCGCGCACGATAAAGACCTTGGGCTCGCCGTCTTGCACGCTGACGATCACAGCGGACAGGCCGATAATTACTTGCGTATGGGATGCGGACTTTGTCATACCCTGAGCATAACCCCCCGCATGGCGGGGGTGCAAGGGGCTAGCGAAAGCAAAAACCCTTTTATTGCAGCGAATTCATCATGCGCTCCAGCACGGTGCCATCGCGCCCGCCAGCGCCCGCACCGCCACCACCGGCCGTACCGGGCGTTGTCGTGCCACCTGCGGGTTGAGCCGGCTGGGCGGGTTGTGTCTGGGTGGTTTGCGCAGGCTGGGTTTGCGGCATTTGCGGTGGCGGAACTTTCAGGCCGTCGATGCGCGTGCCGTAATTGCTGGGCGCGCTGACGGCGGCATCGACGCGTGCGTCAATTGCCTCTTGCGCGGCCTTGGCCTCGGCGGCGCGCGCGGCCTTCATCTGCTCCTGCTCGGCATTCACGGCGGCGCGGAAACTCTTGGTGTTGGCGCGCCTGATCTCCGCGCGCTTGGCGTAATAGTCAGGCTGAAAAATGCTGCCGGGATCGGCGGCATTCGCGGCGCCGTTGTCCGTGTCCGCGCTGCCGCCGTCGTCGGCGACAAGACCTTCATACCCTTGCGCCTGCGCCGCCATCGGGGCCGCGGCAAACACCAGCAGCGCCAGCGCCGCGCCGAAAAACGGTAATGTGACTTTGCCCATGTTGATCGCCATGAAAGGCCCCCTCTGCTTTACTGTCCCTGCAATTGTCTGATCGCCGTATCAATGCGCGCGAGCGACTTTGCGATCGCCTCGCGCTCTTCCTTCACATAGGTTTGGGGCATGCCCATGACCTGATAGGTGCGGTCGGAAATCTGGCTTTTGACTTTCAGCCCCGTCTGCATGCTTTTCAGGCTGTCGAGCGCAAGCTTGGCGCGCGCCTGACGGTCGGCGGGGCGCAGACGCGGGTCTTGCAACGTGGCCATTGCGCTGTCGATGCTGGTCTTGACGCCGCGTTCCATCGGCAACATGCCGTCCACACGCGGGCGCGGCTGCTTGAGCATTTCTGTCGTCGTGGCGGGCAGGCGGAACTGCGCCGCCATTTCATCGGGGATCTGGTCCATGTTCTTGTCGACGCTGTAGATCATCGCAAGCTTGCGCAAATCATCGCTGTTGCGGATCGGCGCAATGCCAAGTGTTGCGGCGGGAACGGGCGTGCTGCCGCGCGCAACTGCGGGCTGTTGTGCGCCAACACCGGGGGCCGTGCCGCGCAGGGGCCGCGCGGTTGTGGCGGCGGGCGCGGTCGTCGTTTGGGGCTGTTGTGCGGATTGCGCAGGCGCGCGTCCTTGTGCGGCGGGTGCTTGCGGCACGGCACCGGGGATCAGCCCCTGATAGCCGGGCGGCTGGTCAGGCGCGCGCGACGGGGCTGCGGGTTTTTCGCCATCGTCGCCGAACAGGCCCTGATAGCCCTGCGCATGCACGGCAGAAGCACTGGCCAGCAGCACAGCCGCCGCCAGCAACGCAGGCACAAGATTTCGACGGGCAAAAGTCATCGGCGCTCCCCACATATCCCTTTCACCAAGTATAGCATATTTTCATCAAATGCCGTATATCGTCTGATAAGCATTTGAATTTATTCATACGAGGATGTTATGAACAGCCGCCTGTGGCAGCACGATGTTGCCGGACTCACCCGTGCCTATAAGCGCGGCAACCTGACCCCGAGCACCGTGATGGACGCAACACTGGCGCAGGTCGCGAAATACGACCCGCTGTTCAACGCCTTTTGCCATCTTGATAGCGCACGCGCACGCAAAGATGCCGCCGCCAGCACCAAGCGCTGGCTGGCGGGCAAACCGCTTGGCGTGCTGGACGGCGTGCCCGTCACCATCAAGGACTGGTACGATGTCAAGGGCTGGCCCACGCGTCAGGGCTCGCTGGTCACCAGCGACGCAGCGCAAGGGCAGGACAGCTTCGTCGTCAGCGCGCTGAAAAATGTCGGCGCCATCATTATCGGCAAGACCACCCTGCCCGAATTCGGCCACAAGGGCGTGACGCACAGCCCGCTCAGCGGCATCACACGCAATCCGTGGGATGCGACAAAAACCTCGGGCGGCAGTTCGGGCGGTGCGGCTGTTGCCGCCGCCACCGGCATGGGCTGGCTGCATCTGGGGTCGGATGCGGGCGGGTCGATCCGCATGCCTGCGTCGTTTTGCGGCGTGGTGGGTTTCAAGCCAAGCCCGGGGCTGATGCCGTCATGGCCGCCGTCGCTGTTCTCCTCGCTCTCATCAATGGGGCCGCTGGCGCGCAGCGTTGATGACGCCGCACTGATGACGCATGTGCTGGCCGCTGCCGCGCTTTATAACAGCAGCGACTGGCACAACGTGGGCCGTGACGCGGCGGAGCGGGCACTTTACGAACCAAGCCTTGGCAAGCGCAGGTTGCGCATCGCGGTGTCGGACAGCATCAACGGTCACAAGCTCTGGCCCGCCGCGCAAAAAATCTGGGACAAATACAAAAA
Organism: Pseudomonadota bacterium; assembly: GCA_023444705.1. GTDB lineage: Bacteria > Pseudomonadota > Alphaproteobacteria > Micavibrionales > UBA2020 > JAEXMB01. The sequence goes on from JAEXMB010000057.1 coordinate 24,215, forward strand.
ACATTTCAAGACACTTGGCACCGTCAAGAATATCGACCTGACGATTGATGGCGTGACGGAGGTCTTTACCAGTCACTGGACCGCTGCCGCATCGCTGATCGGCGCGAATATTCCCAAGGAACGCCACAAGCTGCTCGACGCGCGGTTCAAGCACTGGATCGCACGCGGCGACCGCCAGCATCTGCATGACTACCTGCGCGCGCAGTACCGGCGCATGATCATCGGCGGGCAGATGAGCGCATTGTTCGCCGACTATGACCTGATCATCACGCCTGCCACTGTCTTTACCGCCTTTGATGCCGGTATAGACATGCCGCTGAAGAAAGAAGGCAAGGGGTTTGAGGACTGGAACGTCTTTAGCGCCTTCGCCAACCTCGCGCGCCTGCCCGCCATCTCCCTGCCCATCGGCCCGGCTGATGACGGACTGCCGCTGGGCGTGCAGGTCTGCGCGCCTTATCTGCACGACGGGCTGGTGCTGGCGGCGGCACGCAAGCTTGAAAGCGCGTTTGAATTCAAAGACTGGCTGCAGCGCAGCCAGTAAAGAAAAAGGCCGGAAGATTATTTCCGGCCTTTTTTATCACTTCACGCTGGTGAGCGCCTTGCGCACGCGGTCGACGATCTGGTCGATGTGCGTTTTTTCAAGGATCAGCGGCGGGGAGAATGCCAGCACATTGCCGGTGAAGCGGCAGACCATGTCCTGTTCAAAGAACAGTTTGTCGAACACTTCCATCGTGCGCGTCATTTCGTGCGGCGGGTTACGTCCCGTACCGGGATCAAGCTCGACCGCGCCCATCAGGCCCTGGTTGCGGATGTCGATGACATAGGGCGCATCCTTCAGGCTGTGCAGGGCATCCTGCCAATAGCCTTCAAGATTGCGCGCGTTTTCGAACATGCCCTCGGACTTGTACGCATCCACTGTCGCAATCGCGGCGGCACAGGCCAGCGGGTGGCCCGAATAGGTATAGCCGTGCATGAATTCAACGCCGAAATCGCCGGGCACTGCCATGAAAGCATCGTAAATGCCCTTGCGCACAAAGGTCGCGCCCATCGGCACCGCGCCGTTGGTGATGCCCTTGGCGGTGGTGATGATGTCGGGCTGGACGTTGAAGTACTCCGCCGCAGACGCGCGGCCCAGACGGCCCCAGCCGGTGATGACCTCGTCAAAGATCAGCAGGATGTTGTGCTGGTCGCAGATCTTGCGGAGTTTTTCAAGATAGCCTTTGGGCGGCGGCAACACGCCGGTTGAACCCGCAACAGGTTCCACGATCACGGCGGCGATGTTCTCGGCATCGTGCAGGCGGATCAGCTCCAGCAGCTCGTCCGCGTAGTTTTCGCCATAGGCGGGCTGACCCTTGGAAAAGGCATTTTTCTCGAGGTTGAAGGTATGCGGCAGGAAGTCGACGTTGGGCATCAGCGCATGGGCGAAAACCTTGCGGTTGTAGTAAAGCCCGCCCAGCGACACGCCACAGATGTTCACGCCGTGATAGGCACGGTCGCGGCTGATGATTTTCGATTTGGTGCCCTGCCCGCGCGCGCGCCAGTAGCCAAGCGCGATTTTGACGGCGGTATCGACGGATTCCGAACCCGAGTTACTGAAGAAGACGTGATCCATGTCGCCGGGCATTTCAGCGCAGAGGCGCGAAGCCGCTTCAAACGCCAGCGGATGGCCAAAGGAAAAGTTAGGGGCGTAGTCAAGCGCCGCTGCCTGTTTCTGGATCGCCTCAACGATTTTAGGGTGCTGGTGGCCGGCATTGACGCACCACAGGCCGGCACAGCTGTCGATCAGCTCGCGCCCGTCGTCGGAATAATAATACATCCCCTTGGCGCCGCTGATCATGCGCGGCTTGCGCTTGAAGGATTTTTGCGCCGTGAAAGGCATGAAATGCGCGTCGAGGTCGTTGGGGCGGCTGGTTGGCGTGGTCATGGATGACATCCTTGAGGTCAAATATTCGCATTCGTTGAAACGCGCCTGACGGTGCAAGGCGTAGCCGCGGCGAAAGCGAAAAGCACAGGCGGCAAAAGGCAAGGTGGCGAATTGAGTTTCGCGACGGCTTCAAGCATACTCGCATAGATGAAAACCACAACCCCCGCCGCCGATGCACCGCGCGGCAAAAAAGGCGACCGATATGGCAAATCATCCCGAGCATCCGGATCATCCGCAAGACACCCCCCGCGTGGTGTCGCTGGATCAGGCGCGCGCGCAACAGCGCGAACGCGCACAGGTGCGCAGCCTGTCCGCCAACGACGAATACCAGCCGATCCTGCGCCTGCCGCCGATGATCAAGACCTTGTGCGCGCTGATCCTTGTGATCTTCGCGGTCCAGCAGCTCTTGCCGCCCGACCTGGCCGACGCACTGGTGTGGTGGGGCGGTTTTATTCCCGCGCGCTACAGCGGTGTGCTGCCTTTTGACGCGGCGGCACTGTGGTCGCCGTTCAGCCACGCATTGCTGCATGGCGGCTGGATGCATATCGGCATGAACATCGGCATGCTGATGGCCTTTGGCGCGGGTATCGAAAAACAGCGCGGCGCCAAAAGCCTGCTTGTGATCTTTGTCGCCAGCACGCTGGGCGGGGCGTTGACGCAGTTCGTCTTTTACAGCGACAGCACCATGCCGATGATCGGCGCTTCGGGCGGCATCAGCGGGTTGTTTGGCGCGGCACTGATGGAAATGGCGCAGCACGCAACGCATCACGACCCGCGCTGGCGCACGCGCCTGCGCCATGTGCTGCCGTTTGTCGCGGTATGGATCGGCATTTCGCTGTTCTTTGGCATCTTTGGCATGCCGGGCGAAAACCAGCCTGTGGCATGGGCCGCGCACGTGGGCGGTTTCATCGCCGGTATGATCGCCGCCAGCTGGCGCCCGCGCGCCTGACGCTAGACAGCGTTCAGATGAACGCGCCTTCAAAAACTTCGCAACAATATTGCACAGACGCCGCTTGAATTGGCACGCGCGATGGCCATACTGGCAAACCGTTTGGGAAGCCCGCCGCGATCATGACGGCGGGAAAAATTTTTCGGGGAGCATTTCACCATGAAACCGGTGAAGACCACCACCACCGCCATGTCGCCGAGCGCGCTGGCACGCCTTGATGAAATCCAGCAGGACATGCGCACCATGTGCGCGCCGCATTACGACGAGTTCCACAAGATGGAAGTCGCCAACGGCTTCGTCAAAATCACCATTCCAAGAAAAACGCGGCGCTGATATGCGCAAGGCTTTTAGCGCGGCGGCGCCAGCACGTCGCCCGCAGGCGGCAGGATCGTCACCTGCCCGCGCTGCCATGCCGTGCCCTGCTGGACATCGGGCACGCGCCACGCAAAGCTGTTGAAGCTGTCGCATTGCGGGCAGATCGGCTGCCAGATGTCGTCGCGGTGGCCGCAAACGTCGCAGCACCACGCCGCTGACGGCTGGCCTTCCGCCGCCATTTCAAGCCAGGCGCGCGCGGCCGCTTCGTCGCCGCTTTCCTGACGCTCAAGTTCAGCCAACGCGCGGTAATCGCCCGCCGCCTTGAGCAAGGGGCGCGCCTGCCGCCAGTGCCGCGCGGCCAGCGCCGCAAGGCCCAGCGCGTGCTGGCTTTCGATGTGGTCGGGGCGCAAGGCGGTCAGCTCGCCCACCCAGTGATAGGCGGCTTCGGCCTCGCCATAGATTTTATCGCGCTTGATCTTGGTTGAGGGCAACAGCGCCTGCCAACGCAGCAGCAATTGCGGATGGGGGTTGCGCTCCCACGCGCGGCGGATCAGCTTGCGCGCCGCATTCGTCTTGCCCGCCGCAATTTGCGCATCGGCCAGCGCAAGTGCCGCGGGAGTGAAGTCGATATTCAGACGATAGGCCGCCTCGGCAAAGCGCAGGCGCTCGCTCTGGCGCGTGGCGGCGGGCAGTTTCTGGTTGGCGGCGATGTCAAGCGCCTGCGCCACCCAGACGACCTGACGCGCCTGCTTGATGCTGGCCGCATCCATCGCGTTATTGCGTTGCGCGCGGCGCAGGGTGCGCTCGGCCGCGATCCAGTCGCGGGTGCGCGCTTCCATATCAAACAGGCTGCGCACGATCCACGGGCGTTTGGGCTGCAGGCGGTCGGCCGTGCGCAGATGGTCGCGCGCGGCCAGATAGTCGCGGCGCGACAGGCTGTCGGCAATCAGCCCGCGCACACCAAAGAACGCACCCTCGGGGTCATCCACAAGTGCGGCAAAGGCGCGTTGCGCCGCCGCATGGTTGCCTTGCAGCAACGCGGTTTGCGCCACCAGCAGGCGTGTCAGCGGCTGGTCGGGCAACACGGCTTGTGCGCGCAACATCATCTTTTCGGCTTTTTTCGCATCACCAGCGGCAACGGCGACAAGGCCCTGAGTCAGTGCGCGATAGGCGTCATCACGGCTGACGTCGCGGCGAAAGCGCCGCCAGCGTTCGGGCAGGGAGAAAATAAAACGCACCAGCGAGGTCACGATCATCACCGCCGCGGCAAAACCCATTGCGGCGAAAATCAGCACGCCCGGCGTGGTTTCGATCAGATAACCGCGCCATTCGATGCTGACGCTGCCGCCCGCCGCCTGTTGCGCCAGCCACAGCGCCAGCGCGACCAGCACGCCCGCCTTGACCAGAAAAAACAGTGCCCTCAACATCGCGCCCCCTTACTTGCCCGAGATCGGCGAGACCGGCTGGTCAAAACCAAGGCTGTTGGTCACAAGCCCCTTAAGGCCCTCAAGGCTGACACCGCCGCCTGCGGCCAGCTGGCCCAGCACTGCGTTCATCAGCATGTCGCTTGATTGCTGTGCGGCCAGCGTGCCTTGTGCCTGCGTGATAAACGGCGCGGCGGCATCGGCACTGGGGCCTTGCAGGGTTTGCAGTTCGCGCACAGCACCGTTGATGTCGCCGCGGTCGAGCATGGCTTGTGCGCGGTTGACCACGGCATCGCTGCTTTCGCCCTCAAGCGTGTCGACCTTGCGCACCTTGACCAGCGCATTGAGGCGCTGTTGCGCGCGTTCCTGCACGTTGGCCGGCTGGCCGCTGACCTTGGCGTTGACGATATCCATCGCAAGCCCCTTGAATTCCTTTTGCAGGCCTTCGCGGTTCAGCACGCCGCTCTTGGCATAGGGAGCAAGGCGAGAGAGAGATTGTTGCAACTGCGGATTATTGCCGGCAATGCGGCTGACGACGGCAAGATCCTGTTCAAAGGATCGCCCCGTGGCAAGGTTGCTGCGGAATTCACCCATCAGCAACAGCATGGCGGCGGCCTCCATATCCTGTGCCGAAACACTGCCGAGCATACTGTCAAGCACGGGGTCCTTGGCGCGAGCGGTCTGCACCGCATTGCTGAACCCGGCCGCGTCGCCGCGCCAACCACCCAGCTGACCCTTGAGGCGTTCAACCGCGCCGTCAAGCTGCACGCGCCCTTGTTGCGACATCGACATCTGCCGCGCGTTGCCGATGAAATCGACAAGGTCACGCAGGCCCGTGGCATCGCCATTGGCCAGTTGCTGGGCGGTTTGGGCGGCGACCTGTCCGGCCTCGCCCGCGCGCGCGATCATCGCCTGCGTGGTGGCGCTCAGCCCGCCGGTCGCGTTTTCAACTTTTTCAATCTGGCGGTTCATAGCAAGACCCAGCGGCACGGAAGGTTCTTCGGGTTCTTTTTCCGTCAGCAATTCGTGCGGCGCGATCTGCTCCGCCCTGTGCTTGAGCCATGCGTATTCCGGCGCCAGCAGGAACACGGCGGCCAGCACAATCAAAAAGAAGAACACCCCGAAGGTCAGCATGCTGCGGTGAACGAAGCGCATTTTTTCGGCCACGATGGCCTTGCGCTGGCGCTCCATATAGGCGCGGCGGTCAAGGCCGGTCCGGCGGTCGGGGCCGGTATAGCCGCGGCTGCTGATCTGGCCGCTGGCATCACGGTCGGCATCGCGCTGGCGGCGGTCGTTGCCGCGGCGGCGTTCCTGTTCGGGCGGGAATTCGGGCAGGGTTGGCGCAGGCGCGCTGTGACCCGCAGGCTGCGGTGCAGTCTTGCCCTGCGCGCCATCAGCATCGGCGGCGCGGCGCGACGGGATCGTCGGATCGGTTGGGGCGCGGTCGTTGGGCGGGGGCGTCATGCTGGCATCACTTCGTTAGGGCGCTTTCACTCGTTATATTCTGCAAGCCAGCGGCTGGCGCGTCAATCATTGTCAGCAACGCCGCCACATCAGGGCGCGGTGCTACGATAATTTCGGGCGTTGCGGGCGCAAAGGCCGCGCGGGCGATGTCGGCAATACGGGAAGACAGGCAATAAAGCCGTGCAGGTCCTGCAACGGCGGGCATCGCCTCGCTCGCCTGCGCCTGTGTGGCCGTGCCCAGATGTTGCGCCACGCGTCCCGACAGCAACACAACGTCGGTGATCGCACCGTTGGCCAGCTCTGCAGCAAGATCGTCGGGCAGCGCATTCAGCCGCGCGTCATAAACAACATGGGTTTCAATGGCCAGCGGCGATTGCCGCATGACATCGGCCAGATCGGCGACAGTGACCTTGCCCGCCAGATGAATGAGCCGCGAAATGCCCTGCCCGCCTGCATGCAGGGAGATGGTGGAGGCGAGCGAGGCAATGTCGCCTTGTGCCGCGATCACGCGCGGAAAACCTGCCGCTTGCAACGCCTGTGCCGTGCCCTCGCCCACGGCAAAAAAGGCGCGCTGGCGCAGGTGCGCCGCCAGTTCGGCATCTGCGGTCTGTATGGCATCAAGCGCACGCGCGCTGGTCATGACCCACGCCACGCTGTCATCCTGCGTTGCGGCCAGCAGGGCTTCGCGTACATCAGCGGCCAACGGCACGGGGTGCGTGGTGAAAGGCGTAAAGTAAACCAGACGGCTGGCCAGCGGGTAGAGTGCATCAGCCCAGCGCGCGCAACTGTCCTGCGCGCGCGTCATCAAAATGCGGCGCGGCGCGGCAGACGTGTCATCGATGTCAGCGGCGGCAGTCATAGTGGCGGCAATCCCCTTCAGCCAACCAACGGCTGAAACCACCATACAGTGCCACGTTGGCCCTGCCCATTATAAAATCCAATAAAATCAACTATTAAGTATAATCCATTTGTCTCTTTTTTACACTTATGTAAATATAGCGCCATGTCACAGCATCCCGATTCATTCGTGCAACACGTACACCGCGTTATCGCGGCGCATATCACACCCGCCGCCGACAGCGACGAGCGCATGCGCATCGTGCTGGGTCATATGAATATGATGTACCAACACAGCCTGCGCCATGCCTTCAATACGGCCGCCGCCAACCCCCACCATAGCCAGCCCGCAGTCGAAGCCGCACAACGTCACGGCTTGCACGGCGTGGGCGGTGATTACCTGCTGCCGCGCGGCTTGAGCGCGCCGGTTGTTGAAACCTATGCGATGGTGGCGATGCATGTCGTGCGCGGCAAAGACGGACAGGAAACGGCCCAGCGCCATTTGCACGATCTGCTGATGCGCCTTGAACACCTCAACCCCGTACTGACGACACTGGCTTACGACCGCAGCGACGTGAAACAATGCTATGATGCCATTCTGGGCGTGACCAGCGGTTTCAACACCGACGACATCCAGCATTATCTGGACGGCAACTTTTACAAGAAGTCGATGGAAAATCCTGCCTATGCGGCACAACATGCCGCCGTGGTGAAGCATCTCAACGACAACGAACTCTACTGGGTGCCGTCACCGAAAACGATGGGCCGCATTCTGGCGCAACAACCGCGCAAACCCTGACAATCAGATTTTCTTGTTTGCAAAAACTTCGGCCGCCGCGATGAAATCGGGCGGCAGTTTCGCGCGCATGGTTTCACCCGCATGGCGGCCCAGACGCTGCGCATCGCCGACATGGCGCACTTCCATGATATAGCTGTCACGCACCACTTCGCTGCCGTCGGGGCGCGCCACCAGCACGTCAAAGCGCGCGCGCCCTTGAGGATCGGGCGTTTGCATGTGTGCTGCAATCGGCGTGCGGCACGATCCGTCCATCACGTCCAAAAACGCGCGTTCGGCCACCATTGATAATTCCGTCACCGCGCAGTTGCAGGGTGCCAGCAGTGCCTGCATGCGGCTGTCACTGTCGCGGATTTCAACGCCGACGATGCCCTGCGCGGCGGCGGGCAGCATTTCGTCGATCGGCATCACATATGCCGCGGGTTCATGGATATTCAGGCGGTTCAGGCCTGCCTTGGCCAGCAGGGTCGCATCAACCTCGCCCGCCTGCAATTTGGCAAGGCGCGTGCCGACGTTGCCGCGAAACACCACAACCCGCAGGTCAGGGCGAAGGGACTGCACGATCGCCTGACGGCGCAGCGATGCCGTGCCGACCACGGCCCCCTGCGGCAGGTCGGCCAGCGTGCCTGCCTGCCCGTTGGCGCCATGATGACGGCTGAACAAAACATCGCGCGCATCCTCGCGCGGCAAAACGCAACCGATCATCAGACCCTGCGGCAGCCATGTCGGCATGTCTTTCATCGAATGCACCGCGGCGTCGATGCGCCCGTCAATCAGGGCCTCCTCGATTTCCTTGGTGAAGAGGCCCTTGCCACCCGCATCGGCCAGCGCGCGGTCCTGAATGCGGTCACCCGTGGTGGTGATGGTCACGATTTCGACATCAAGGTCAGGGTTATGGCGAACCAGCGCCGCCGCCACCATGCGCGTTTGCGCCAGCGCCAGTGGCGAGCCCCGTGTGCCCAGCTTTACCGTCTGCGTTGTCATGCTTTTTGGTAAACCGCCGCGCCACGCAAATCAAGGCTATAAATAGCCTGCACGGCGGGATAGCGCGGACCAATTTGGTATTGTATAACAACAGCATGACGCAAGACACCGCCACCGCAAACCGCACAGCACCGCCCGCGCCGAAAAATCCGGCGCGCGGGCTGACCGTACTTGGCATTGAAACCAGCTGCGACGAAACTGCCGCCGCGATCGTGACGGGCCAGCGCGAGATTCTGGCGCAGTCGCTGGTCAGCCAGAAAGATCACGAAGCCTATGGCGGCGTCGTACCCGAAGTCGCCGCGCGCGCGCACCTGACGCATTTGCAAGACCAGATCGCGCGCGTCATGCGCGACAGCGGTTTGAGCTTTGGCGATCTTGACGCTGTCGCCGTGACCGCAGGCCCCGGCCTGATCGGCGGCGTGCTGGTGGGGGCCCTGATGGCGAAATCCGTCGCGCTTGTGCATGACCTGCCACTGGTTGCCGTCAACCACCTTGAAGGCCATGCGCTGACCGCGCGGCTGACGGACGACGCGCCTTTTCCCTTCCTGCTGCTGCTGGTCTCGGGCGGGCATTGCCAGATTTTGATCGTGCATGGCGTGGGGCAGTACACGCGCCTTGGCGCCACCATCGACGACGCGGTGGGCGAGGCCTTTGACAAGACCGCCAAGATGCTCGGCCTTGGCTATCCGGGCGGGCCTGCCGTCGAAAAGATGGCCGCGCGCTGCACGGATGTTGCCAAGGCGCGCGCGCGCTTTGCCCTGCCGCGTCCCTTGCTGGGACAGGACAGCTGCGATTTTTCGTTTTCGGGCCTCAAGACCGCTGTCAAGCGCGCTGTCGACGCCCTGCCTGCCGGCGACGTCAGCATAGAAGATGCCGCCGACATCTGCGCCGCCTTTCAGGCCACGGTGGGCGACATCATCGAAGACCGCATCACCCGCGCCATCGCGCGCTATCTGGGAACCAAGCCGCAACACCCGACATTGGTCGTTGCGGGGGGTGTTGCCGCCAACCAGTATCTGCGCGGCCTGCTGACGGCGGCCTGCGACAGGCATGGTTTGCGCTTTGCGGCGCCGCCGATGAATTTATGCACCGACAACGCCGCCATGATCGCCTGGGCGGGGATCGAGCGCGCGCAGCGCGGCCTGTTCGACGCCAGCGATTTCGCCATCCATACCCGCTGGCCGCTCGACCCGCATGCCGCGATCAGCAGCCCCAAATCGCAGAAAACCTGACCGGACGGAAAGGACGCCCGCTATGGACAAGATCTTCAAGAACATCACCGTGATCGGCAGCGGCGCATGGGGCACCGCGCTGGCGCAGATGCTGGCGGGGCAGCACCGCATGGATACGCGCGTGATCCTGTATGCACGCGACAGCGATGTTGCGACCGACATCAACGCCCATCACGAAAACACCAAGTACCTCAAAGGCTGTTCGCTCTCACCCGCGCTGATCGCGGTCAGCGACCTGGCCGCTGCGGTGAGCGAGGCCGACATCATCGTCATGGCCACCCCTGCGCAATATTTCGCCGCGACCTTTGCCGCCGTGGCGCAGCACGCGCGCGCGGGTGTTCCCGTCATCAATACGGCCAAGGGCATTTCAATGGAAACCGGCGAGCGCCTGAGCCAGATCGCGCAACGCATCGCGCCGAACCTGCCCTACGGCGTGCTGTCGGGCCCGTCCTTCGCGCACGAAGTCGCCAAGGGCCTGCCGACAGCGCTGACACTGGCCACACGTAACATCAAGCTTGAAGAATCGCGCGGCTGGGCCGCAACGCTGAGCAGCCCGACCTTTCGCCCCTACCTCAGCGACGACATCGTGGGCGTTGAATATGGCGGCGCGCTCAAGAACGTCATCGCCATTGCCTGCGGCGTCGTGCATGGGCGCAAACTTGGCGAAAACGCGCGCGCGGCGGTGATGATCCGCGGCATGGCCGAAATCACGCGTCTGGCCGTGGCGGCAGGCGCATACGAACATACCTTCCTTGGCCTTGCGGGCATGGGCGATCTGGTGCTGACGTGCAATTCGATGGCGTCGCGCAATTTCTCCCTCGGTGCCGCGCTTGGCGAGGGCAAGTCGCTCAAGGACGTCATGCAGGGCCGCGTCAGCGTGGCCGAGGGCGTGGCCACCGCCAAGGCCGTCGCCGCCGAAGCGCAACAGCGCAAGATCGACATGCCGATCTGCAATGCCGTCAACGACCTGCTGCATAATAGCAAGCCTTTGGACGAGATCATCAACAACCTGCTCAGCCGCGACCTCAAGGCCGAGCGCGAATAAGGATATATACCGACGATGGCTTACTGGCTGATCAAATCCGAACCCGACGCCTATTCTTTCGCGCAGATGCAAAAGGACAAAAAGACCGGCTGGACGGGCGTGCGCAACTATCAGGCCGCCAACAACATGAAGGCGATGCAAAAAGGCGACATCTGCTTTTTCTATCATTCCAACGAGGGCAAGGAGATCGTCGGCACGGTCGAAGTCGCCAAGACCTATATGCCCGACCCCACGGATGAGAGCGCAAAATTCGGCATGGTCGAGGTCAACAGCCCCAAAGCCGTGAAAACGCCGCTGACGCTGGCCGCGATCAAGGAACATACGACGCTGAAAAACATGGCGTTCGTCAAGCAATCGCGCCTGTCGGTGTCACCCGTCACGGCGGCGGAGGCGAAAATCATCTATAAGCTTACGGGCCTGGCATGACAGCGCCGCTGCACACCAACTGGGTGGCGATCATCGGGGCGCCGTCGTCGGGCAAATCGTCGGTGATCGAAGAACTCGCCACGCGCGGCTATATGGTGGAGCGTGAAGTCGCGCGCGCCTATATCGAGGAACGCATGGCGCATGGCGCCTCGCTTGAAGACGTGCGCGGGCCTGAAGGTATCCAGCACATGCAACGCCAGATCTTTGCGCGGTCCGTTGCGCGCGACGAACAGCTTGACCCCACAGCACTGGTCTTTTTCGACCGCGGTCTGGGCGACGCGATTTTTTATTACAAGCGCGCCGGCCTTGACCCCGCACCGGTCTGGGACGTCTCGCGGCATTATCGCTATCGCGCGGTATTCATGCTGCAACGCCTGCCGATCACCGCCGACAATATCCGCACCGAGGACGATGCGGCGGCGCAACAAATGCAACAGGCGTTTTACGCGGACTATCTGGCGCTTGGTTATGACGTCGTCATGGTGCCTGTCATGTCCATAACCGAGCGTGCGGATTTCATTTTGCAGCACTTGCGCCTGCCTGCCCTTTCCAGCGCCACCGCGATCGCCTAAACTTCCTGCATCACTGCCAATACGCTGATGCACGGAGTTTGTCATGACCACTGATGTTTTCCCTGTTCCCGCCGCTTTCGCCGCCAGGACGTTGCTCGACGGCGAAGCCTACAAGAAAATGTACGCGCAGTCGGTCGAACATCCCGATGCCTTCTGGGCCGAACAGGCAAAAACGCTGGAATGGATCAAGCCCTTCACCACCGTCAGCGACGTCGACTTCGCCGATCAGGCGCGCATCAAGTGGTTTGCCGACGGCACGCTTAATGCCTGCTACAACTGTGTCGACCGCCACCTGCCGGAAAAATCCCATCGCGTCGCGCTGATCCGCGAGGGCGACGAGGCGGGCGACAGCTCCACCATCACCTATGGCGAGCTGAAAGACCAGATCTGCCGCCTGGCCAACGCGCTCAAGGAACGTGGCGTCAAAAAGGGCGACCGCGTGACCATCTATATGCCGATGGTGCCCGAAGCCGTGGTGTCGATGCTGGCCTGCGCGCGCATCGGCGCGGTGCATAGCGTCGTCTTTGGCGGTTTTTCACCAAGCTCGCTGCGCGACCGTATTCTTGACTGTGAAAGCACCGTCGTCATCACTGCCGACGAGGGCAAACGCGGCGGCAAACGCGTGCCGCTCAAAGCCAATTGCGACGAGGCGCTGAAAAGCTGCCCCGCCGTGCATAGCGTCATTACGCTCAGGCACACCGGCAGCGGCGCTGCGATGCAGGACGGCCGCGACGTCGACTATGCCGAGATCTGCGCGAAGCAGTCCACGGACTGCCCGTGCGAGGAAATGGGCGCTGAAGACCCGCTGTTCATCCTCTATACCTCGGGATCGACGGGCAAGCCCAAGGGCGTGCTGCACACCACCGGCGGCTATCTGCTTTATGCATCGCTGACGCATAAATATATCTTTGACCTCAAGGATGACGATATTTACTGGTGTACGGCGGATGTGGGCTGGGTCACGGGCCACAGTTATATCGTCTACGGTCCGCTTGCCAACGGCGCGACGTCGCTGGTGTTTGAAGGCGTGCCGCAACACCCCGACTGGGGCCGTTTCTGGGATGTGGTCGACCGCCACAAAGTGACGATTCTCTATACCGCTCCCACCGCCATCCGCGCGTTGCTCAAGGAAGGCGACGAACATGTCAAAAAGCACAGCCGCAAAAGCCTGCGCCTGCTTGGCTCGGTCGGGGAGCCGATTAACGAGGAAGCGTGGCTGTGGTACTACAACGTGGTCGGCGAAGGCCGCTGCCCCATCGTCGATACGTGGTGGCAAACGGAAACCGGCGGCATCCTGATTGCAACGCCGCCGGGCGCTGCTGCACAAAAACCCGCACATGCGGGCCTGCCGTTTTTTGGCGTGCGCCCCGCACTGGTCGATGCCGAAGGCAAGTTTCTTGACGGCGTGGCCGAGGGCAATCTTGTGCTGACCCATAGCTGGCCCGGCCAGATGCGCACGGTGTTTCGCGACCACGAACGCTTTGTGCAGACCTATTTTTCAACCTACAAGGGCATGTATTTCACCGGCGACGGCGCCAAAAGGGATGCTGACGGCTATTACCGCATCACGGGACGCGTGGATGATGTCATCAATGTGTCGGGCCACCGCTTTGGCACGGCGGAAATCGAAGAAGCCCTCAACAGCCACGACGCCATCGCCGAAAGCGCGGTCGTGGGCTATCCGCATGACCTTAAAGGCCAGGGCATCTTTGCCTATGTGATTCTCAACAGCGATGCGAGCGAGAGCGACACCCTGCGCGCCGACATCGTCAAGCACGTACGCAAGGAAATCGGCCCCATCGCATCGCCCGATGTGTTGCTCATCACGCCGGGCCTGCCCAAAACCCGCTCGGGCAAGATCATGCGCCGCATCCTGCGCAAGGTTGCGGAAGGCGCGGTCGATCAGCTTGGCGATACCTCGACACTGGCCGATCCTGCCATCGTGGAGCTGATCGTCGATAAATACCACCAGATGAAAAAAGCCGGATAAAAACGGCCTAGCCCCACGGACGCTTGGGCGCCCGCCGCAACGATACCTGCGGCACCGGCACGGGCGTGCCGGTCATGCGTGACAGTACCTCGACCCTGCTTTCGATCGAGGGGTGCGTGGCGAACAGCCCCATGAAGCGGTGGCTGTTTTCAATGCACATCATCTGCACGTCATCAGGCATGCCCTTGACCTGATCCTTGCCCGAGATGCGCAGCAATGCGCGCATCATGCCTTCGGGATTTTTGGTCATCTCGACCGCGCCAGCATCGGCCATATACTCGCGCCGGCGCGACAGCGCAAAGCGGATCAGGATGGAAAAGATATAACCGACAAACAGGATCGCCAGCGCCAGCAGGATCACTGCACCGCCGCCGCCCTTGCGGTCGTTGCTGTTGCCGTACATGCGCGGGCTGCCGCCGTACATCAGCGAGCGGAAGGCCATTTCAGACAAAAAGCCGATCATACCCACGAAGATCACGGAAATAATCAGCAGGCGCACATCGCGGTGCATGATGTGCGACAACTCGTGCGCGATCACGCCTTCCAGTTCATCGTCACTCAGCGCCTCGATAATGCCGCGCGTCAGCACGATTTTATACGTCTTGTCGTTGATGCCGCTGGCATAGGCGTTCAGTGCGGGGCTGTCGATGACCTCAAATGCCGGCATCGCAACACCCTGCGAGATGCAGAGATTTTCCAGCATATTGTAGATTTTGGGCATCTGCTGGCGCGTGATGGGTTGCGATCCCGTGGCGGCGCGCATCATGGCGCCGTGAAAGAAATAGGCGATGACGAACCACACCCCCGCCGCAATCACCGCCCAATGGCCATACATCAGCGTCGATTGCCACGCCGATGCAAAGGCGGCGTTCCAGTCAAGCGGCGCGCCATAGGGCTGGCCCATTGCCGCAAGACCCGCGAAGAACGCGAACATCATGCCCGCCAGCAAAACAGGAAAACCCGCCAGCAAAAGCACGGAGCGCAGCTGGTTGTTCATGATATGCGTGGTCAGGCCTGTGGCGACAAGAGCCATGACGCGGTCAGAACTTGACGCCGGGCGGGGTGGCGACAGCGGCTTTTTCGGTTTCGCTCAGCTCGAAAAACGCTTCTTCTTTAAAACCGAACAGGCGCGCGACCAGCACGGCCGGAAACTGCGTGACGGCCGTGTTGTATTCGTTGGTGGCGCTGTTGAAGAAACGGCGTGCGGCGGCGATCTTGTTTTCGATGTCGCTCAACTCCGCCTGCAATTGCTGGAAGTTCTGGTCAGCCTTGAGCTGTGGATAGTTTTCCGCCACTGCCATCAGGTTCATCATCGCGGCACCAAGGCCGGCCTCGGCCTTGAGGCGGTCGTCGATGGTGCCGCCGCGCATGGCGCTGGCACGCGCCGCCGTCACCTGTTCGAACACGCCCTTTTCATGGCCTGCATATCCCTTGACGGTTTCGACCAGATTGGGAATCAGGTCATGGCGCAGCTTGAGCTGCACGTCGATGTCGGCAAAGGCGTTCTTGCGGCGCTGGACCAGCGCGACAAGCCGGTTGTAGATCATCACCAGCACCAGCGCGGCAACGCCAAGACCCACCCAAACCATCCAGCTTTCCATGATGCGTATCCTCCCTGTTGATGTCGAGTATAAGGCGAAAAGAGGGAAAAAGAAAACCGGTCGGGTCGCCCCGGCCGGTTATCTTTGGCGCAAACAATGCACGAACAGGAACCCCACACCCCATATATCAAACGGTTCTGCCATGCCGGCGCATCAAGAGGGACATAACGCCGCACAGAGATACGGCATGCTGCACCCATAATGCTGGCCAAACAGTGGCGGGTCGGGGTCCGGAACGGCAATCTGTCAACGCCGCTCACGTCGGCACCCGGCTCGCCACCTTTGGCTGGCTAGTACAAGACCGGCAGATCAAGCCCGCAAAGTCGGGCCGGCCATGCTGGGGACGTGACAGGGATGCGGGTTTCAGGCGCATATATCAGTACAGCGAAGGCAGGAATGATCTGGCGACCATTCTTTTATCTTATCATTGAAAAGTTAAAGATCCGGTTAACGGCGTGCAGATCTCACGCATCATCCATGCAGCGGTGGCATCTGTGCTGTCAATCGTACTGCGCCTCGTCGCGGCTGCCGGGTGCAAACGCACCACCCGCACCCATCGAATCCGCACCGTCCTGCACGGGCGCGACGAAGGTCTGCCGCTGCCACGACGCGACGGCCTGACGCGCCTGTTCGGATTCCGACACGCTCAACCCGTTGACGGCGTCAATGCGCTCGACGATCGCCTGATCGCGGGCTTCGCCTTCGGGCAGGTTTTCAACCGCAAGGGCAAACCATTTGTATGCCTCGATGCGGTCGCGCTGCACGCCGCCCACACCCTCGCGGTAGCGGCGACCCAGTTCCATCTGCGCGTGGCCGTCGCCATAGTTCGCGGCTTTTTTATACCAGGTCAGGGCCTGTTCCTGCGCGGTCGCGCTCTTGCCGGTCAGGCCACGGTCATACATCGATGCGATGGCAACCATCGACAGGGTGTTGCCATGTTCATCGGCGGCCCTGGTGTACCAGCGCAATGCTTCCCTGGCGTCCTTGGGCAGGCCAAGGCCGGTTTCATACATATAGCCAAGGCGGTGTTGCGCCTTGTCGTAGCCTTGTGCGGCGGCGTGGTAATACCAGATGGCGGCTTCCGACGGTCCGGCGCCGCTGACCTCGCCACTATCGTAAAGGCGTGCCAGGGCGTATTGCGAGGGCCCGTGGCCTTGCTCTGCCGCGCGGCGGTACCAGTCGATGGCGCGCGCGTAATCCTTGTCGACGCCAAGGCCGTAGCGGTACATGCCGCCCAGCGCGTTCTGCGCGTACATATCGCCCTGGTTGGCGGCAAAGGTATACCATTTGATGGCTTCCTGCGGGTTTTTCTTCACCCCTTCGCCGCGGCGGTACATGGTGGCAAGGTTATATTGCGCACGCGGGTTGCCTTGCGATGCGGCCTGCTGGAACCACTGGATGGCCAGGGGCAGGTCTTTGCGGTAAGGCTTGCCCGAGCGCAACATGGTGGCAAGGTTGTTTTGCGCGATGGCATCGCCCATTTGCGCTGCGCGCGTGTACCATGTAAAGGCTTGTTTTTCGTCGCGCTCTACGCCGTGGCCGATGGAATAGATATATCCCATGTAGACGACAGCGGGCAGGAAGTTCTGGCTGGCGGATTTTTCGTACCAGCGCGCGGCCTGATACAGATCACGCCCCATGCCAAGGCCCGCATCAAGCATATAGGCCAGATAATATTGTGCCTGCGGATCGCCGCCTGCGGCCAGCTTCCAGAAATAGCGACCGGCCAGCTGGTTGTCGCCAAAGTTGAACGCCTGCATGGCCGCACCGAGCGACACGTCTTCGGCCATCTGCGCCTGTGCGGGCTGCACCGATATAAAAACGGCCAGCACTGCCGCAAGGGCGGTTGCGGGCAAAAAGCGGGCGGGCGGTTTGGGCGCGGGCGAGCGGGTCATATCCATCACTATAGACTAACAGATGCACAAAAAAGTTAATACCCCCGGCGGCGGGCCGCAATCGGGGGTATTAAAAAATATCTGCGCTGTCAGGGGCGTTCAGATCGCTTATTCGGCCATGCCAAGGGCAGCCATGTAGAGTTCGAGCAATTCCTGCTCCTCGCGGCGCTTTTCCAGATTGGCTTTGCGCATGCTGACGATCTTGCGCATGATTTTCGGCTCGAACCCCGTCGATTTGGCTTCGCTGTAAACGTCGCGGATATCCTCGCCCAGCGCCTTTTTTTCTTCTTCCAGACGCTCGATGCGCTCGATGAAAGATTTCAGGCGGTTACCCGAGATTTCACCAGTGTCGTTCGCTTGTTTCTGGGCTTCGGCCATATTCAGTACTCCGCGCGGGGGTGGTGTTCAAGTGGCGGCAAGTCTAGCCAGCAGGCGCGCGCGGTCAAGCGCTTTGGCGCTGCGCGCGGCAACTGCTTGTTTATAGGGGCAGAATCAGGGTGCGGGCGGTGGCAGGATGGTGATCGTGCTTGCGGGCGTCACCTGTTTCAGCACCGCGCGCAGGTCAGATTCGCTCAGCGCCACGCAACCCTGCGTGGGTGTATAGCCAGGCCTTGCCACGTGCATGAAGATCGCGCTGCCACGGCCCTTGACCGGCGGGTCGTCGTTATAGCCGATCACAACAGTGATGTCATAGACATGATCGTCGCGCGTCATGCGGTCGATGCCGGCAGGTGCCGCACCGCATGGCGGCACGCTGATTTCGGTGTTGTAATCGTCGCGGGCGGGGTCTTCGCTCCACCCCGTGGTTGGTGTCAGCTCGCGCACGGGCACGGTGGTATCAGGGCGCGCCACACGGTCCGCACGGTAGAACACCACGCGCAAGGGATAGGTGCCGATCGGCGTTTTGCCGTCGCCTTCCTTTTTATCATGCGTGATGCCGGTGCGCCCCAGCGCGCAGTCAAAACGCTGGCCGCCGCAGATCAGCACGCCACGGGTTGCATTTTCATCGCTGGTTTGTACGATCAGGTCCATAGTCGCCAGTATGCCACAAAACCGCGCCCGCCGCTACCGGGGTAAAAAGGAACGCCATGCACCAGACCACAGTATTGCCGCCTGCACCGCGCATCCGCGTGACCGCCCTTGGACTGATGAAGCGCCCCGACGGGCGCCTGTTGGTTGAACGCGGCATCGACACCGCCAAAGGCGAGGCCTTTTACCGCGCTCTTGGCGGCGGCGTCGAATTCGGCGAAAGCGCCAGCGAGGCCGTGCAACGCGAATTCATGGAAGAACTTGGCCTGCCTGTCACGGTGGGCAAGCTGCGCCGCGTCATCGAAAACATCTTCACCTATGAAGGGCGCGAGGGCCACGAAATCGTTTTCGTCTACGATGTCGCCCCGCAGGACAGCGGCTTCTACGCGGTCGACAAGCCGTCGCGTGTCGATATCGCCGCCGACACCGTGTGCTGGCGTTTCATTGACGAGATCATGCAGGAAAACTGCCCGCTTTATCCGCGCGGGTTTGGCGAGCTGGCGCAGGATTAAAGCCCGTTCGCCTTCATGGCCGCGTATTTGTCGAGGCCTTCTTTCATCTTCAACGCCATCAGCTCCGGCGGGATTTCCATTCTGGAATCCGCCGGAGCTTCAGGCAGAGAAAAGGAGCTGTCTTCCGCCGCAAGCGCTGTCAGTCGCTGCGTGGAAACGCCCCCTGAATGGCGAAGCGTTGCAGGCACATGTTCTGTGCCGTGCTGCCGTATCATCGGGGTGTCAGAAGCCCGTGAGGTGGCCGTTTCGCCGCTGGCTGTCCGCGTGCGGTTGGGTGTAGGAGAAGCGGACAGCGAAGGTGTCTGGTATGATGCCGAATTCGAAGAAACAAAGAATGAATCGCCCGATGCCGCGGCCAGCGTGACCAGGCCGTCTTGCGGGGCGGAAACCGCTGCGGGCGTTTGCGGTTGTGCTGTGGCCAGCATGGTTTCGGATGCGGCAGGTGCCGTGCGCACGGATGGCGCATCGCCCATCGCCGAAGCGAGCATGCGGTCGCCCGCATAGCCGCCGTTTTGTTGCGCATAAGCGACGTCTGCAACAGCCATCGCACCGCCAAGCGGGCCGCCGTACAGCGCGCCGCCCGCGATCATCGCGGCACCGCTGATCTGGTCACCCGTCACACGGCGGTAAATACTGCTGACCACCGGAATATGCTGGAGCGGATTGACGACATCGAGCAGGTTGCCAAGGAAATCCATGAAGCTACCGCCCTCGCCGCCGCCCTGCGGCATGGCGCCTGCGGTGCGGGCCCCTTCGCGCGCGCTGGCACAGGCGCTGGCCGTGGTGCATGTCCACGTCGACGCCGGTGTCTGGGCTGAGGCAACAGGTGCCGTCACAAGCAGATCCCCCTGCAAAGAAAATCATGCGGCCCGCGCGGTTGCGGACCCTTCTGCCCCTTGTCTTTGCAAGCGCCATGCCAGCCGCAGGGTTGAAAAAACCGTGTAAAATCAGTCAGTACAACATAAAAAAAACCGCCCTGTGGCGGCGGGGCGGTCAAAAATTTCCGCATGGCGGGGAAAAACGGCCTAGCTGTCGGCCTTGTAGCAGGGCGTGCAACGCACGACATCGTCGTCCTTCATTTCATAGAACATGATGACGCCATGACGGTTGGCTTGCTCGATATGCTGGGCGGGGACTTTTTTCAACACAGCCTCGCGCGTGCCCGCGCTGACCAGCAGATCGCCTTTGTCTTCACGAAACTGCACGCGCGTGCTGACGGGAACATCCAGCGTGTCAATCGGCGCGATCAGCACGGTCAGGCCGGTGCGGATGCCATAGAGCATTTCAAATTTTTCGACGATTTCGCGTGCCGCCATGATGACATGCTCCCCTGATGCCGACTCTAGCGCCGCGCTCCTTAATAAATAGTTTGCGCGCGCAACAGCTCTGCTAGACTAGGCGGGAAAGGCAAAAGGATGGTCGGCAATCTTAACAGCAAAAGCGTTTTATTTCAGGGCTTGCCGCCCGCGCTTGCGCATGCCCTGCGCGAACAGCTGGACAGTGTTAAGATCGAAGTTGCAGGCGATGCCGCCACCATCGCGCCGGTTGATCTGATTATCTGCACCGCCGCAGGCGCGCAGGCGTCGCGCGCAGGGGTTGCCTGCGTGCGCATCGGCGCGCAGGCGCGCATCGGCGATGTACTGGCGGACGTGCGCCGCGCACTTGACGAACCCGCCCTTGCCGTCATGCCGTTTACACTGGCGGGCGATATGTTCTATCCGGCGGAAAAAAAGCTCGAGCGGGCGGACAGCGGCGATATTACCCTGACCGAGCGCGAGACCACGTTATTGCTCTACCTTGCGCGTCAGGCGCCCCATGCCGCCACGCGCGACGCGATCCTGCGCGACGTCTGGCGTTACCAGGACGGCATTGATACCCACACGCTGGAAACGCATATCTACCGCCTGCGCCAAAAGATAGAGCGCGATAGCGCCCATCCCGCGATCTTGCTGACCACGCCCGACGGCTATGCTCTGGCAGAAATAGGTGCGGCAACCGACAGCGACGGCGACAGCGCCTAAAGCGGTGGCAACGCCGCGCGCACGGCCTCAAGCAGCGACTGGTTCAGGCGCAGGGGAATATTGTGAATGCCCTGCGCCTCAAGCGCGGCCAGACCTTTGAGGATGGATTCTTTTTCATCATCCGTCAGCACGCTGGCCAGATCGTCGGGCAAAGGCTCCGTCGTCAGCAGGGCGCGGATGGCGGCGATTGAAAACAACGTATCGTCATGGGTAAATTCATCGTCGCCGCCGCGCGCATCGCGTTCACCCACGGGGCGGTGGTAGGTCTGCGGCTGTGCCTTGGGGTCGCGTGCAATACCCGCACTGCGCAGAAAGTCACGAATACCTGAAAACATCGTCCATCCCTTCTGCATGCACCACTGGGGTGCGACGGTTATTTATAGAGGTCGAGAACCTCTTGCTGGTGCTGCTCGACATGGCTTTTGCCGTAGCCTTCCCACAGCAGGCGCTTGCCGCGCGGATCGTAGATCTGCAGTTTCTGCACGCGGCCCGACAGCAACCAGTATTCCTTGTTGTCAAGCTTGAGCGGCGTTTGCTTGTCGGCGAAAGTCGGCGTGAGGTACATGTACATGCGCACGCGCCCGCCTGACATCTTGACCTGATCTTCGATCTTCTGCTGCGTCTTTTCGCTATCGACCGACAGCCACTGGAAATCCATCAGGTCAAGCGGCACCACCGCATAATGGCGACCGATGAAATCAAAGCTGTAGAACGTATCGGGGCGGAAGTTTTCCACGAAGAACCCGCGCTTGGCGCGGCTGTAGGACGACAGCGCCGCCTCGTGTTCGACGATGATCGGATCATCGAAGGTGACAAGATGATAGGCACGCGCGGCCTCGGCCGCTTTTTCGCGCCGCACGAGGTCCTTGTCAAAACTGTTGGCTTTGGCATAGGCATCCGACGCCATCGCCCAGGCTTCGTAATCGGGCGTCTGGCCGGTCATGCGGTAGTAACGCAACGCGACATATCCGGCCGACGGCGGCGCGGGCGGCGACATATCTTCGGGCGCGACCGGCGGCAGGCCGCCGACCAGCGGATTGCCCGCAGGGGCCGGTGCGGGCAGTGCCGCGACATCGGCGGGCGGGGTGACGCTGCCATCCTGTGCCCACGCCGGCACGCCGCCCGCAAGGGCAACCGCCAGCGCCAGTGCCGCCAGTATGGTTTGAACTGTCATATCGTTGCGTCTTGAAAGCATCGCCGCATATCGCCTGTGGTGTTCGTGTCGGTCCAGTAAGCTCTATCTTATCACAGGGCTTTCCCCTTAAAAAGGGCGGCGCGTCCTGCTATGCTGGGGCTGCCATACCCTGAAAGCCGTCAAAATGACACGACAGACGCCGCCCGCCCCGCCCAAACAGCCCCCCGCGCGCAAGCGTGGCGGCGATGACCGCGCACTATGGGAACATGTGGCGTCCTCGGTCACGCCGCTCAAGGGCAAGCGCAAAACCACCAAGAGCGCCGATGCCGATGGCGGCGCACACGTGGCCGACAAGAAACCCGCGCCGAAAAAGACGTCAACAAAAAGCAAGCCCGCCCCCGCCGCAACCCCCCAGCGCAGCACGCGCGACGTCGCGGCAAAAACGCCTGCCGCCGCCAGCCCTGTGGGCGCGCGCGGCGTGGCCGGGTTTGACCGCGCCACCGAAACCAAACTGCGCAAGGGTCAGCTGGCCATCGAGGGCAAAATCGATTTGCACGGCATGACGCAAGATGAAGCATACCGCGCGCTGACGCGTTTCATTGTGCGCGCCCATGCGCAACACAAGCGCACTGTTTTGGTCATCACCGGCAAGGGGCGCGTGACGCAGGGCGGTGGCATATTGCGCCGCCTGTTACCCATGTGGGTCAACGAAGGGGATTTAAAATCCTGCGTGCTGGCCTGCACACCCGCCGCCCTCAAGGGCGGCGGGGGCGGGGGGGTGT
>JAEXMB010000085.1 GCA_023444705.1 Pseudomonadota bacterium
GCGTCACGCTGGTGACCGGCGGCACAGGGTGCATCGGCACGGCGATCTGCCGCAAGCTCGCACAACAGGGCCACATCGTCGCCACGACATACCGCAACGCGGAAAAAGCGCGCAAGTGGAAGGAAGACATGGCGGCCGAAGGCCTGACCTTCCACACATACGAATGCGACGCGGGCGATTTTGAATCTTCCAGCCGCATGGTCAAGGCGGTGGCCGCAGACCTCGGCCCCATCCAGATCCTCGTCAACAATGCCGGCATCACCCGCGATACCACCGTGCGCAAGATGTCGTTCGAGCAGTGGCGCGACGTCATCACCAACAACCTCGACAGCGTGTTCAACGTCACGCGTCCTGTATTGGACTTCATGCTCGACAGCGGCTATGGCCGCATCGTCAACATCTCGTCGATCAACGGCCAGAAGGGGCAGTTCGGCCAGGCCAACTATGCCGCCGCCAAGGCCGGCATGCACGGCTTTACCAAGGCGCTGGCACAGGAAGTCGCCAAGAAAAGCATCACCGTCAACACCATTTCGCCCGGCTATATCGACACCGACATGATTCAGGGCGTGCCCGAGAACATCCGTCTTGGCATTCTCGGCCATATTCCCGTGGGCCGCTTCGGCACGCCCGAGGACGTGGCCCATGCCGTCGGCTTTTTAACCACGCAAGAAGCGGCCTTCATCACCGGCGCCAACCTGTCGGTGAACGGCGGCCACTTCATGGACTAAACACCGCGACTTTGTACTCACCCGAACCAAGGAACTAGCCAAATGCGTATTATCAAGAAGTATCCCAACCGCCGCCTGTACGATACCGAGCGCAGCGTCTACATCACGCTGAACGAAGTCCTGCAGATCGTGCGTAGCGGCGAGGAATTCAAGGTTGTCGATGCCAACAGCGGCGACGACATTACGCGCAGCGTATTGGTGCAGATCATCACCGAGCAGGAGGGCGGGCAGCACCCGCTGTTCTCGACCGAGATGCTGACCAAGTTCATCCGCTTCTACGACGATGCGTCGCAGGGCATGTTCGGCAAGTTCCTCGAGCAAAACCTTGCTGTTTTCACCGAACAGCAAAAACGCTTTACCGAGCAGGTGGGCGGCATGATGGCCGACAATCCGCTGCCGAAAATGATGCAGGACATGGCCGAGCGCAACATGGCCATCTGGCAGGACATGCAAAAGAGCTTCTTCGACATCGCGTCCGGCGCGCGCCGCAGCGACGATTCGAAGACGGACGACAAAGGCGGCAAGGGTAAATAAGTACCGCATCGGCTAACTGATAAGTCGCTGAAAATAAAGGGCCTTTGTGTCGTATGCACAAAGGCCCTTGCTTTATTTGTGCAATGCAATATATTGGTTATTGTGCAATGCGTCATAAGGGCGCTTAGCAATTGATTTGATCTTTGTCCTCTTGAAAAGGAGAAAAGCCATGCAAAACGAATTCTACGATACCTGGAACACCGCCGCTCAACAGGCGCTCGAAAACTTCAAAAAGATTGGCGAAGCCAACCTGAAGCTGACCGAAAAACTGCTGCGCGAGCAGGTTGAACTGACCACCGCCCTCGTCGAGGCTGCAACCGCAACCGCACAGGAAGCTGCCGCAACCAAAGACGTCAAGCAACTGGCGACCATTCAGGCTGAACTGGCTCAAGAATGCGGCAAAAAAGTGCTGCAATCGGGCCGCACCTGCGCGGACATCGTTGCTGAAACCAGCAAAGTTTACAACCAGCTGTTCGAAGCCGGCGTGAAAACCGCCGCCGAGAACACCGCCAAGGCAGCCAAGAAAGCCGCCTAAGCAGGTTGATCCGTTTTACCCGTTACGGGGTTGAACAACAAAACCGCCTCTGCCATCCGCAGGGGCGGTTTTGCTTTATGCGGCAAACAGCTCGAGATCGCCTTTGTCGCTGATGCGCAAGGGAAGTGACTTGAAGCTGCCGCGGTGCAGGTGCATGGCATAGGCATCGCCGACCTGGCTGTCGATGCTGATCTTGCGGTGAATGACAAATTGCGAATACGACGATGTATCCGTGCCGCGGATGAGGATTTGCAGGCTGCGCTCGACACTCTTGATCTTTTTACCGGCGCTGAAGGAGTGGGCGACCGGCTCGCCGGGTTTGAAGTGGTAATCCTTGGTCAGCGAATTGCTCAGCCGCGCATCTGCTGGCACGGCGATGGTCCAGGGCATGCGCGGCTCCATGAACAGGATGCTTTTGGGCGTGAAGTGTTCGACGGGCAGGTAGGTACGGAAATGCTCGTCATGGCCGTTGTTGTCGCGCAGTTCTTCCACCGTCAGCACCACCTGCAGGGTGACGTCGATCAGGTCGGCTTTGTGAAAGTTCGACAGGCGCACCAGCACGTAAGGGTGTTCGCTGTTCCAGGCTGTGCTGAGCGCGCCGCGCGACGAGGTAATCAGCGCCACGCGCGGCTGGATCAGGCGGGCGGTGATGACAGCGCTGAAAAAGACGTTGAGTACGATGAGGCCCAGCGACATGACGACGATAAGCCCGACAAGGATTGCGGCTTGCTCGCCGCCATCGACCTCGACGCTGAAGCTGTCGGGCATATTGATGCCAAAGGCACCGGCCAGTGCCTGCACGATATCAAGCTTGGCGCCGGGCAGGGCGATTTCAAGCAACGTCCAGAAAACATAGAAAAATGTGACGACACCGGCGGCATAGAATGCCGTGATCTTGAAAAAATCCTTGTTGAACATACGCGCGTTTCTCCCTTGCCCTGTATTGTCGGCCGGATGGGCCATAATTTCCAGCAAATTCAGGGATTTGCGATCCGCCATTTTATGGTGAAAAGTTAACCCGAATTTAATGCTTATAGAAAATACTGTAGAGGCAATAAAAGGGTGAGGGCCCTTCTTATATATGTTTGAAAAATTGAGGCAAACAGCACAGGACTTGTTCGGCGGCGACGAGGTGGATCGCATCCTCGCCCTGCCGATCACGCAGCTGCGCCTCGAACTGAAATCTGCTTTCAACCAGCAAAATTTCAGCGCGGAAGATTTCGAAAGCATCGTCGCACGCCTGCAGGACATTGAACCCGGCATCGACGCGCAGGTCGCTGTCGTGCGCAAGGCGCTGGCAGATCGCGCGGTTGATGACGCGCTCGACATCAAGCTCGACACGCCTGCCAAGACGGCGCTCTGGGCCGCGGCCTTCATGCGCCTGATGGAAGAAGGCAAGGAGCCGCTGGCGCAAAGCCGCATCTGGGCGCAGATGCAGGACAGCATCGGCGTGTTTAACGAGGGCATTCGCGTCGCCAAGGTCATCTCGGCATCGCAGCAGAACAAGGACGTGACCTTTGACTGGGGGCAACCCGGCAGCTGGTTTTATTACGACCCCAAAAAGAACCACATCAACCTCGACATGTTCATGACGCTGATGATGGGGTTTGAGCATATGCGTGTGGTGCATCTGCACGAAATTGGCCACAGCGAACTGTCTAACGAATTTCCGCCGCGCATGCGCGAACTCTACGACAAGGTCAAGGCGGTGATCGACCCCGCCAGCCTGACCGATGAGGAGGCCAGCGCGCACCGCGCGAAACCCGCGGCGACCCCGCAGGAACAGTTGCAGCTGATGGCCGATGTCAACGAATGGCAGTTGCGCTTTATGCTCTGGCATATGGTCGAGGACAATTGCGTCAACCAGTTCGCCGTCAACATGGAAAAAATCCTGCCCATTCAGGATTTCGCCGCCTCATGGAACCACATCGGTGTCAGCCTGCAGGGCTATGGCGAGCTTGCGCGCGGCGACGCCGATAAACTGCCCGAGGACGTAACATCGGACATGCCCCGCGCGCGCACCCTGCGCGAAAAGGCAGAGCAGGCCATCGAACAGATGGCGGAGGCAGAGCGCAAACGCCGCCACGAAGAATTCCTCAAGGTTGTCAATAATCCGCTCAGCGATGCCGACGCCAAGGCGATCAAGTCGGGCAAGATCAGCCCCGCACTGGCGCGCCGCATGTTCCACATGAACAAGACGGTGGTGTGGTTGGCGTTTTACGAGCGCACCGGCCTGTTCCGCGACAGCGACAAGGGCTGGGCCAAGTTCAAGGTCTTCAAGGACGACATCAACCGCACGGCGGATGTGTCGGGTATTGCCCAAGCCAATGGCATGACCGCGTTTGATTATCTCTACCAACTGTCGGTCGGTGCCAAGGGCATCAGCCAGCAACAGCCCAAAGCGTCCGACCGCATGTTTGGCGCCGCACACTACCGCAAGAAGGTCGAGGAAACCTCCGCCGAGCGCAACCGCCTGATGGAGCATATCTGGGATATCTACCTCAAGCCCTATGCCGACGTGCTGATGGCGGAAAACCAGCAAAACATGAAAAACCGCCAGCAACAAAAACAACAACAAAAACAGCAGCAAAACGGCGGCGGACAGGGGCAGCAAAACAACAAGGAACAGCAAGGCCAGCCGCAACAAGGCGGCGCGGGGCAGCAGCAGGATGATGCTGGCAAGCCCCAAAAGCCGCAATCCGCACAGGGCGATGGCCAGCCCCGGCAGGAGAAAGAAGAGCTGGACGGCGACCTTGAGGAACGCATGAAAGACATGGCGCCCACGCCCCGGCATAAAAAAGAGCAGGAACACAAGGCCGAGCAAAAAGAAGCCAAGGCGAAAGGCAGCGATCATTCCGATGCCGCACAAGAACAAGCCAAAGGCCAGCAAGACGGTGACAAGGGCGCGGGCAAGCCCGGCTGGCAACAGGATATGGATGCGCAAGCCCAACCCAAAAAAGCCGAAGATATGAAAGATAAGGCGCCGGTCGGCGAGGATATGACGCAGGAGCAAATAGACCGCCTGCGCGAGGCGATGAAGGGCATGCAGGCGGGCGATCCTTCTCTTGGCATGGGGGCAGGCACCTCTGCGCGCGACATAGACCTCAGCAAGCTTGCTAAAGGCGACTGGCGCGATTTCGAGAAACGCGCGCTCGAACTTGCCCCCGTGGTCAACCAGATTGCGCGCAGCTTCGAGCAAATCCGCGACAGGCAAAAGCGCGAGATCATTAAAATTTCCAAACGCGATTACGAATTCCAGTCGCAGGACGGCGATTTTCAGGAGCGTTTTGACCGCGACAAGCGCCTTGATCGCGTTTTCAAGATGCAGTCGGGGCAAAAGCTCGAGGTCGACGATTTCAAGGCCTTCCGCGATGATGTGGTTAAAACATCGCCGAGTTCGATCGAAATGACGTTCATGATCGATGGTTCGGGCAGTATGCCGCTGGTCAAGCTGGCCAATGGCGTTACGGCGATGGAAGCCGCATTGCAAAGTGCGGCCATCATGTATCTGGCGGCGCGCAAGGTTGGCATCGACGCCTATATCATCATGTGGGGCAACCGCAACCCGTTGGTCGTGGCCACGCCTGACATGGACATGAAGGAAGTCGGACGCAAGCTCGAGGGGCTGCGCGAGGGTATCAAGAGTGCAACCGATCTGTCACCTGCGCTGCAAAAAACCATTGGCACGATGGCGGATTACAGGCCCAAGGGGGACGTCGTCAGCGGGTCGTCGCATATTTTCGTCTATTCCGACGGCGATATTGGAGACGCGGCTGCGGCGCGGCAGGACCTGCTTGCGGTGGCGCGCCACGGGCGCAACGTCTCCGTCGACGTCGCGGTGTTCCGCCCTGGCATGCGCGACGCGAAAACGGCGATTGAAAACATGTTCGAAGGCGTGATCGCCGAGACCGGCAGCCGCAGCATCGGCACCCTGCGCGGCAACGATCCCAACGAAATCCCGCGCGAGCTGGCGCGCACCGTCCTGCGCCGCGTCAATGCCATCCAGATCAAGGGGGAGCCGGACAGCATCAAGCGCCGCCACCTCAAATCCCTGCACAACAAGATGACAAGCTGAGAAGGAAACCACGTATCATGTCGCAGTATATCCCGCCGAAAATTGCCGATTTGACGCCAGATGATCTGGCCAAAATGGCGCGTGGTGTCGGCTTGCCCGGTTTGCCTTATCCGATGGCCAAGCTTGAGGTGAAGGATGGCAAGACCGAATGGGTTCTGGGCGCGATTGCATCCGCGACCGAACCGCTGGTCGTCTATTCGCCCCATCGCAGCATCGAGGACGTTAACCGCGAACTCTACTGCAACATGCCAACGCCCAGCATGATGACGATGGCGCGCGACCTGATCGAAACCACCAAGCCGCAGAGCAAAAACCGCCTGATGACGATTTTCGGCGATCCGTCGTCGGGCAAAACCTTCCTGTTCCGTCAGGTGGGCGCGCTTGTCCACCCCGAAGGCGTGGTCATGGTCGACTGTGGCGGCATGAACGTGCGCGAGCTTTTCTGGCGCACGGTGATCGACTACGGCACCGGCGTGCGCGAACAACTGGACGCGCGCGCGGCCAGCGGCACCATCAACCCGCAGACGGTCAGCGCGCTTCGGGCCGAATTTCCCAATGCCGTTGCCGAAAAGGACGGCCGCGTCGCCATCATCTGGAGCGCGATCGGCGAAAAGCGCGACGACAAGGAAAGCGCCGAAGCTGCGATGGAGCGCGCGCAAAGGCTGCTGGCACATATTTACAGCGTCTATGAAGGCATTAACGTGCAATCCAATGCCTTTGGTATCAAATCCGTGCCGGGCGAATTACTGAAGTCGTTTCAGTCGGGCCGCCCGATCCTGCTGGACGAATTTACCAAGTGCAAGATCGGCTCTGACGATTCCATGCAGACGTTTTTGGAGTTTGTGCGGGGCGACCGCGACGAGTGGACGACGCTCAACCCTATGCCGACGACCGCGGCAGACGACGAAAAAGCCTTTACCCTGCGCCGCGAAGACATCCGCTTTGGCTGGCATGTCGGCGTGTCGGGTAACGAGGCGAAGGACGGCGACACCACGCATAATATTTCAGATTCCATGAAGTCGCGTCTGAACCCGCGCTATATCACCGACATGACCGTGCGCGACTGGGAACACCGTATTCCGCAAATGCTGGCGGGCTTTCCGTCCAAGACGTTCCATGATCTGCTCAGCACAGCCGCCGCTGGCAACCCGCTCAAATTCGCCGAGCTGATGAATGGCCTGTCCACGCTGGGCCTGAGTGCCGCACAGCTCAAGATGCGTCCGGCGCATCACAACTATTTGTTGCAGAACTTCCCTGACCTGAACATCGCAACCGAGCGTCTGGCGCATGTCTATGCGACGCGTCAGGCGCTGAGCAACACGGATTCTGCGTTGTTCAGGGAAAAACGCTGGCAGAATTGCAGTGACGAGATCATGGCAGGCGGTGCGCAAAAGCTGCAGGTCACGTCGCGCCGCTTCCTTGATGATCTTGATGCAGCCCTGCGTACGCGCCCGCAAGTGCTGTCGCAGGATGAAATCACGCTCGAATTCGATCTGGATCGCGTTTTCAATTCCTTTAACGGCCAGGCGGCGGCGCTAACCGCCCCCGGCTGGCATCAGATGGGGGCTGCGCTGACCGATGTGATTGTGGAGGGTATCGTCAACGACACGGCAGGCATGCCGACCGTGCGCGAGGCGCTGATTTCCGAATGTCGCGACAACGGCATCGTGCCTGTTGACCTCAAAGAAGCGAAGCCAAGCGATGAGAGCAAGTCGCTGGCCGAGCTGCTCAGCTACGACGCGCTCAAGGACAAGGGGCTTGGCAACAGTGAAGAGGCCAAGCAGATCGCGGCAACGCTCTATCATGTGTTGCGCGAGATGTATCCGGGTATTGAGCTGACGCCGGAGCAATTGCCGCTTGAAAGCGTGGCAATGGCCATGCAGGCGGTCGAGGAGGGCATGCAGCGCTCGATCTACGGCGTTGCCCTGTTCAATACCGATCTTGATACGCTGATGGGCCAGCCGGTCAGGCTTGGCTATAGCCTGCCGATCTACAAACTCGATAATATCGAGGCGATCACAGGGGGTGAAACCACGCTGGCGCCGATCAATGTGGTGTTGTCGTCGCTGGCCATCGCCGGCAGGCAGCAGGAAAACCTCGACCGCCTGTGGCCGCATGATCTGGATATCGGCACCGATGACGGGCATGATGCATCGCGGCGCGAGCTTATGGGTATCCTCAGCGGTGCGTCGCAAAACGGGTTTGATTTTGCATTGTTGCAGGTCGGCAGCAAGGATGGCGGCGAAACATCGCTGTTCATGCTGCGCGACCGCGTGCGCGGCAAAGTCATGATCGTGGGCGGGGAGGATATCGAACCCGGGCTGAAATCGATGCTGATGAAAAACGGCATCAGCTATCATCTGTCCGACAACGCCAAGACCTACGAGCAAGTGGATAAATTTATTCACGAGGGCGAGGGCGCGCGCGGCAGCCAAGCTAGCGAACGCGAGGAAAAGACGATCAACCTCATGCGTGCGCTGATGACGATGTATGGCATCGAGAAAGCCCACATGGGTAAGGAGATGACCTTTGGCAAGGCCTTGCGCGACAATCAGGGAGAGCCGCATCTCTACTCCCGCGTCGTCATGCCCAAGCCGTAACGGGGAGATAGCTATGGCGACAACCAACGTGAAAGACGCGAATTTATACGAAATTCTCGAAACGCTGGCCTTCCAGCAGGCGGCTGCGGATGCGCGGCCGGGGGCGGACCATAACAGCCGCATCGCACGCGTCGCGCCCGGCAGCTGGCAGGCGCGCCTGTTGCGCCAGATGCCTGATCTGCGCCATGTCGCGGACATCGACGATTGCACGCGCGCAATGGCGGATGCGTCAGCGCCCGTGATGTTCATCAGCGACGAGGTGACGATCGACGCGGCGGCGCTGGCGCGCATCTGTGCTGCCAGCGGCCATGACAAAACGATCATCTGGGAGGACGGCGGCATCGCATAAGCGTATGGCGGCGCCATTTTTGCGGCTTTTCATATCTCTGCAATGATGCTATCTTGATGCCCTTACAGCTACAGGCGCGTTCGAGGTCGTATGTCCGCAGATCATCATGAGGAAAAAAAGCAGGCTCCCGTAGGCTGGCGCAACGTCGTGCGCTATGCATGCTATTACTGGAAGCCCAACCGCGCGTTTGGCATCACCTCGGCTGTGTTGATGCTGGGGTCGGTGTTGACCGATGTGATCGTGCCTGTTTTTGCGGGAAAGATGATCGATGCGGTGACGCAGGGCATGCGCGACGGCGCCATTACCGATGTGGATGCGCAGGCGGCCTGGCGGGCATTTGGCGCCTTTGTCCTGCTGGGGTTGATGTTTCACACCCTGCGCTGCCTGTCGGTTTATTTCTGGAACAAATTTGCGGTGCGCAACCTTGCTGCCATCGTCAAGGACGGCATGCACAAGGTGCAACGCTTCAGTGCCGACTGGCACGCCAATACCTTTGCGGGCGGTACCGTGCGCAAGCTGACGCGCGGCATGTGGTCGTTTGACACGTTTGAGGACACATTGCTGCTTGGCCTGTTCCCTGCTATTTGCAGCATGTTCGGCTTTACCATCATGCTGACGCTGACCTTGCCCGATGTCGGTGCCATTGCCGCGGTGATGATCGCGGTTTATTGCGCGCTGAGCATCTGGATGTCGGTGAAGATACTGGCGCCGCGCTTTCGTGAATCCGCCGAGTGCGACACCAAGGTCGGCGCAACGCTGGCCGACGCCATCACAGGGAACCCGACCGTCAAATCCTTCGCCGCCGAAGTGCGCGAGGACCGCATGTTCTATGACGTCGTTGATACGTGGAAGGTGAAGTCCATCCGTGCCTGGCAGACCGGCGTTGCTGCAGATGCCGCGCGTTCGGTCATGCGCAACCTGATGACGTGGACAATGGTCGGTACGGCGCTGTGGATGTGGCAGGATGGCCGCGCCTCGCCCGGCGATATCGTGCTGGTCATCACTACGCTGTTCATCATCGGCGGCTACCTGCGCGACATTGGCCAGCATATTGCGCATTTGCAGCGCTCGGTCAGCGATATGGAGGACATTATCGGCTTTTGGCTGCGCGAGGATGACGTGACCGACATTGCGGGCGCCAAAGACCTGTTGATCGGCGATGCCGACAAGAAAAACCCGGCCTTCATCCGTTTTGACAACGTCGATTTCGCCTATCCCTCGACCCAGCGCCTGATCTATCAAGGCATTACCGTCGATATCCGCCACGGCGAGAAACTTGCCCTTGTCGGCCCGTCGGGCAGCGGCAAGTCAACCTTCGTCAAGCTGTTGCAGCGCCTTTATAACGTCAGCGGCGGGGCCATCAGCATCGCGGGGCAGGATATCGGCAAGGTGACGCTGGCATCGTTGCGCCGCAATGTCTCGCTGGTGCCGCAAGACCCGATTTTGTTCCACCGCTCGCTGTCGGAAAACATCGCCTATGGTCATCCTGACGCCACGCAGGAGCAGATCGAAGCAGCGGCACGCAAAGCCTTTGCGCATGACTTTATCGAGAAACTGCCGCTTGGCTACGGCACGCTGGTGGGGGAACGGGGCATCAAGCTGTCAGGCGGAGAGCGCCAGCGCGTGGCGATCGCACGCGCCATTCTGGCCGATGCACCCGTGCTGATCCTTGACGAGGCAACGTCGAGCCTTGACTCGATCTCCGAACATTACATTCAGCAGGCGCTGGAAAAACTGATGGAGGGGCGCACGACCATCACCATCGCCCACCGCCTGTCGACCATCCAGAAGGCCGACCGTATCCTGGTGTTCGACAATGGCCGCATCATCGAGCAAGGCAACCACGCCGGCCTAATGGCCAACGCACAGTCGCGTTACCGCCAGTTGTATGAAATGCAGGCGCTGGAGCTTGTTGGCGCGGCGTAGCGCGTTGCTGGCTATTCGTGCTTGCCGAAGTAAATCCATTCGGACCCAAGCGCCGCCTTGCGGCCGGGCAGGATGACCACGCCGTCGTGCGGGGCCTTGATGTCCTCGCCGTCGGCGTAGCGTGCGACGACTTCGCCCTCCATGACCTGATCGAGGTGCTGCCAGTCGCGCACGAAATCGCCCTCGCGGTCCTTGGTCACGATCGACGTCAGGCGGCTGATCATTGGCATGTCGCTGTGCAGGGGATAGGCATCCGTCAGGCCGAAATGCGCCAGTGCGGCGCGCAAGGCGCGATAGCCCACGCCGCCGCCCGCAGGGTCTGAGTGAATGCCGCATTCGACCAGTGTCGCGATCTTGCCCTGCGAATGGGCGTAAGAGACTGTGTCGCCGCTGTTGAGGTCACCCATCGCGGCATAGGCGTCGTTCCAGCCGGCAACCCATTCGGGGATGCCAAGCACGGACGCATAGGCGCGGTGGGCGTCGTCTTCCTTGTCGAGGAACAGAAATGGTTTGACGCCCGCGCTGTAGGAATGCAGATCGAGCATAATGTCGCAATCGTTGATCAGCGCGATGACTTCGTTGGCGCGGTGGTGTTCAACGCATGAGGGTTTTTGATGCGGCGTGATGATGCGGTTGAGGTTTTGCTCCACATAGCGCAGGTCCTGCGCGTAAGCTTCGGGGTTGCACACAGGTACGCAGGTCAGCGTGCCGGCGGTCAGCGTAACGATGCCGGCGTCAAGTTCGGTGATGAGGCGGCTAATGGCCTCGGTACCGCATTTCTCGTTGCCGTGGATGGCGCCAAGCGTAAGAAAGCGGGGGCCGGCGGCGGCCCCTGTGAACGTGCGGACGTGAAGGTTTTTCATGGCAGGAACTTCTTGATGACAGCGGAAATGCCCTTGGCTTTGGGCTTGTCAAAGATGATAGCACCGGTCTGGCTGTTGCGCGCAACCCCTTTAAAGCCCTTGCGCAGGAGTTTTTTCTGCGTGGCGATATCGGTATTGGCGACGGTAACGGCCTTGGGCCCATGCTTGGCGGCGGCGCTGTTAAAGGCCGGCTGCAGGCGGGCGTTGATCAGCTTTTTAACGTTGGCGTGCATGTTGTAAAGGTACACGGCGTCTTCGGCGTCATAGCCGATGCTGTGCAGCTGCAGGCCTTCCTTCATGAAAACGCCCCAGCTGAAGTGGTTGTCCGAGGTCACCTCGGCGATGGCATGGCGGCGGCCTTCGAAACGGGCAATGTTCAGCCAGGCATCGACCATTTCGGTCATCAGGCGGTTGCCGCGAAAATCGGGATGGACGATAACACCCTGGATGACCGTCACGCGCTCGGGCGGGATGCGGCCGGGCATATCGGTCATGCCTGTCTTGGGGTTCTTTTTAGTCGGGTTGACGACGACCGATTGCGCCACCAGCTTGCCGTCGACCATCACGCCCAGCACGATGTTGTCGCTGGCGAAATGCTTTTCAAAAAAGGCGCGGTCCTTGGGGACGAGGTAGGATTTTTCCTCCTCGCTCAGCTCGTTCATGACGGTGGCCTGCAAGGCCAGAATGGCGTCGATGTCGGCGGGGGTTTGCAGGACGATCTGGTATTGCTGACCGGTTTTGATCAGGGTATCGGTTTTGAAGATACCGGAGATATTTTTATAACGGTTGCCCACGATGGCGGCTCCAAGCGGATAAGAGGGAAGAGAGTTGGTCTTCGTTCTTGGAGTTGTGCCCGCTGTGGTTGGTAGGAATGCGAGGAAGGCTCCTGCGGTGGCTTACCGCAAGAGTCGTCGGGGCTGGATCAGGAAGATGGACATCCCCTGAAAAGCCATGAAAATCTGCCGCTTGGCGAGATTGATGTGGTGAACCGTATTCATAATTACATAATCTTAATATGATTCGGCGCGCCCGTAAAATGTTTTTTGCACTGCAATTCGGACCTCAAAACAAGGCTTTAGCCCTTGTCAGGGGTTGTGTCGACGGCGGCGGCATCCTGCCCGCCGGTATAGGTCGTGACGACATCCACGCCGCAATCGACAAAGCCTGCATCGACAAGCCGTTCGCACAACAGGGCCGCTTCCTCGATACGCAGCGCCTTGGCGGGCTTGAGCAACAGCGGCATGCGACCGGTTTTTTTATCGCGGGTGACGGCGTCAAAGTCCTCCGCCACGGGGGCGAGGGGATTATGCCAGTCCCGCGTTTGCAGTTTGAGCTTGTACCACGCCAGCGATGCGGCAAGGGAGGAGCGGTAATTGCCAAGACGGATAAAGACGTCTTCGCGCGCGATGTCCTCGGGCCTGAGGATTCTGGTGCGGCGCTCAAGTGCCGGATTGGCGTTGGCCGCGCTGAAGCGGAAGGGAATGTTATAGCCGCGCGTCAGGGTCATGTTCTTGCCGTAGATCTGCGCGCCTTCGGGCGTGATGACCAGTTTCTCAGGAACGCGGTAGGCGGTGACGGCGGCTTGGCTGCTGTCGGTGGTGATGTAATAGACGCCGGGACGGATGGTTTCCAGCACGTAAAAGCCATCGAAAGGCGTGACCGTGTTCTTGTCGCCGTTACCATCGGGCGTAACCAGTGATACCGTGATGCCGCTGACACCGTTGAGCTTGCCGTCATCGGTGGCAAGGTTGACCGTGCCGTCCATTTCGGCGCCGCGAATGACGGGGAATTCAACACGCGTCACGTCGCCCGCACGCGGACGGAAAGAGACACCTTCAAAGCCCGCCACCCATGTAGGCTCAAACGAGGTGTTTTCCTCCATCTCTACATCGGTGACGCGCGTGGTGCTGAGGTCATAGGCAAAGGCCTGTCCGTCCTTGTCGGTGACCAGCTCGCGGTTGAATTGCTTGAGCTTGATGACCACGTCCTGCAAAGGCTCGTCGCCTTCGTTGAAGACGCCGTCGCCGGCCTTGTCCAGATAGGCGAAGGTGGAAAAACCACCGTTGTTGCCGGCAAGGCGGCGGCTGGTCATGATGACGTCGCCGCTATAGGGATCTTGCGCCACGCTGAAATTGACGCTGACGTAGGCGCGCATGTTGCTTTCGCTGTCGTAGCTGAGCGAAGGGGAGACGATCGCCTTGTCGGTATAATAGTTGGCGCTCACCGTTGCTGAACTGATGTTAGTGGTGAACGTATGGCGGCCTTCAAAACTGCCGGTGAGCTGGCGGTTAAAACGCTCGGTCAGGCGCAGGTTGTAATCGACGGGTTCCGCATCGGGTTCGATCGCGTAGCTCCAGCCGCTTTGCCACTGGAATTTTTTATAGCGGCCAAAGATCGAGCCGTCGTAGGTGGTTTTATTGAGGTCGTCGGTACTGCTGGCGACATCACCCGCCATATGACGCTTGGTTGCAATGCGGTTGTTAAAGCGCATGCCCATAAAGGCCGATGACAATCCGAAGGCGCCGTTGGAGTAAACAGTTCCGGCGGCGTCGTGCGAAAGCCCGGCGCTGGCGTCATAGGTCATGCCGGAAAATTTTTCGGGGAACCAAGGTCCTTGCAGGCCCGCACCAATGGTACTGAGGGCGATGCGCGGATTGGTGTCCTCGTCGACGAAAACTTCGGAGAAGTTTTCCGAGTTGTAGCGCGCACTGACGTTGGCGCTATGTTTGCCGAAACGGCGGCGCGCATTGAAAATCGCGCTATAGGGACCATCAGACGTGGTGACGAGGTCGGCGTTGTAGATCGTCTCGCCAATCGTCGTTGCCGCACCTGAATAGAAATAGTTGTCACGCTGGTCGCGGGTGACGCGGCTGTGCAGGCCGCCGCGCAGTGTCAGGTTATCGCCCACGCGCCTGTCATAGGTGGCGGTGATGCGCGGGGTTCCTGTGTCAGGGCTGTCGCTGTCATCGGCCCTGTAGGTGATTTCGTTTTTTTGTGACAGGGAGAGGTCGTAGTATCCTTTGACGCTGCCGATCAGATTGGGCGCGACGGTGATCAGGCGGGTTTCTTCCTGCGTTTCACCCTGTGGCCCGTACAGGATGATCTTGAAGCGGTTATCACCTGCAAAAAGCTGGACGTTGTCGAAGCTGTAATAGCCGTCCTCGCCCACGGGCAGGCCGTCGACGAAGCTGTCATTGCGGTATAGCTCGACGTCCCAGCCGGGTTGGGCATTGCCGTCGATCAGCGTTTCCGTGTCGGCGGTAAAACGCTCGCTGCGGTTTGAAACACGCACGCCACGCTCAAGGCCCGAACCGCCAGTATAGGGCACGCGCACGCTGCTGTGGTCGCCGATCTCGTAGACCTTGGCCTGCAGGGGGCCGAGCAGGTCGTTGTTCTCGGATTCCTTCATGAAGTTCAGACGCAGCTGGTCGACGATATTTTCGTTGTTGCCGGAAGCGAAGGTTTCCGCGTCGTGGCCCAGCACTTCGTTGGTGGCCAGAACGTTATACGAGGTACGGTTGATGTCCTGCGCCGAACTGGTACCACTGCGGCGCACTTCTTGCGAGAGGACGACATCGGCCTTGGGCATCGTAAAGACCTGGTCGGGTTGCTCCAGCCGCGGCTTGACGGGCGGGGGACGCAGTTTTTCCTTGCCGCGGCGGTCGCGGCGCAGGATGCGCTCCTGCGTGGGCATCAATTGGTCGCGGCTGGTGATGGTCACGGTCTGCGCCTGGGGGATCTGCCGGATGTCAACACCGAACCAGTCTTCAAGTGCGACGGAGCGGACATAGAGCGTATCGCCGTCGAGCATGGTATCGCCGTCTTCGATCTTTTTATCGGCTGCGCCGACCTTCACCGACTTGCTGGCGAGATCAAGGGAGAAGGCCTGTTCCTGTCCGTAGGTCCAGCCATCTGCCTTGGCGGTTTCGGCGTTATACACCACGCCAAACCCCGTAATGCGCGCAAATTCATTGAAGTCGAGCAGGACGTCTTGCCCTTCCTTGATGCCGATGAGCGGATCAGGGGCGTTGAAGTCGTCAAGCGTGCGCGCTTTCTGCGCTTTGAGCTTGGTCAGCAGGATCAGGGTTTCGCCGTCGGGAATGCCGGCCAGCTGCTTGCGCGCCTGTTGGTCCTTGATGTCGTCGCCTGCAAGAAGTTTATCGGCATCGTCCAGCTTGGTGCCGACACTGCTGACAAGCTGCCCAGCCATCTTTTGTAGCAACTCAAGACGCGACTGTGCAGGCGGTGGTTCGGCTGTTGCTGCCTGTACATGAGGGACGGGGAGTAAAAAGACAGCCAAAGACATGGCGGCTACGCTCCGCATAAGCGCGGTGCGCCGTGCCGACAGCGTCGAGCATGATGTGCGGCCTGGCTGTTGCAAGGACCCCCCGTTCAATATTCCCCGTATTCAGTAAATCATATCAAGCGGTGTCCGCGCAATATTTTCACCAGTACGATCAACGGGATGTACCTAAAGAAGGGCCCGTGAAGTCAACGCCGTTTAGTTACGATGTTTGACGTGGCGGCTGTGCGCACCCTAAGGTGAGTGGCGGTTTATTAAATGGCTCCCTTTTGTCTAAAAAACAAAATTTAGCAATTTATGCGGCAGGCGGGGCGGGATTAACGTCAAATTAATCTTTCAACTGTCTAATAAAGATTAAGTGGTACTGGAATCAAAGCAGAATGCTTGACCCTTTGGAGACAGTACGCGCAAGAACCGGAACTTTTGTCTCGTAACCCAACTTCCAGTTTTCGTTCCACCAAGGAGAAACCTCGATGAATAAAAAATCTTTCGCAAAAATTGCAGCCGTCAGCGCGATCGCGATGATGGCCGCCATGCATGCAGCTGGCGTTGTGGCTGCCCCCGTCCAAATCGGCGACCCCGTACAGGTCGACATCACCGCAACGGTGGAAAACACCATTAACGTTGCGGTCACCAACCCCGTGCGTTTCGGCCAGATCGGTGCCATGAACTCGCAAACCGTGACTGATGCAGCCGAGGCCAGCGTCGCGCCCGACGGTTCGACCACCGATGATCCTGGTACCGGTTATGGTACCTCCAGCCCCGCTTCAATCGTTTTCGATCCGGGTGACAGCACCAACGTGGGAGCGGCTGACGTTGACATCACCGCAGCCTTTGAGAATACGGACCTCTACGTTACCTATGATACCTGCGAGGATCTGACTGGTCCGGGTACGGAAGTTTTCAGGCTGGTGTCGATTGAAGACAACCTTGCGACCCCGAACTCTCTGGATTGCGCAACTGCGGTAGCTTTAGGTGCTTATACCTTTGGTATGGGCACTACCGATGGTACGGGAGCTTTGAGCTTTAATATCGGCGCAACGATCCGCACCGATGGCTCGTCGGATACTGCATATGACGACGGCGCTTATACTGGTTCCGTGCAGATGTACGTCACCTACTAAGCGGCTTTGCTTAAAAAAGGCCCCATCCGTACAGGGTGGGGCTTTTTTTATTTTCAAAAAGGCATAAACTTGTCGTTGAGCCGTTCAGGGGCTTTGGCAAGAGGATGCATGAAAAAGAAAGGTATTATCTCTGGTTGCGCGGCGTTGGTTATCCTTTGGATGAGCATGTCTGCATCTGCGCAGGAGATGACCGAGGTTGAGCGCCTGAGCTTTGGCACATTTGCCGTGGCTGATAACTCCATGCCGCAGACACTGATGGTGACGCCCGACAACGATACGCTGGCTGATACGGGCATCGCTATCGGGCAGGGCGGGCAACGCGGTGTCTATGACTTTACCGGCCTGCCGCCGAACGTTTCCTTTTTTATCGACGTCGATGTGCCTAATCCGCCCAGTGACGGCGGGATCGTCTTTGATGATGAGGCGAACCTCACCTTTGGCGGGGGGGAGCAATTTACCGTGACGGATTTCACGATCGGCGACGCAGGGGTTATGCAGACGGATGGTGCGGGCAATGCAACCATGACGCTGGGTGCGACCTTGCGGACCTCTGGCAATGGTGCGCGCTATACCGGCGGGAATTACAATGGGCAGGTCTTGTTTGTCCTTTATTACTAGCAACGAAGGTGGAGACGATGAAAAATAAAATGAAATTAGTGGTTTGCGCCGCTGTTCTCATGACGGGCTTTATGGTGGCGGCCATGCCTGCCGTGGCCGAAATGATGATTATGCCGGTGCGCGTGTTCTTCAAGGACGGCGACCGCATGAAGACGCTTTCTGTCTTTAATAACAGCCCGGCCCAGGGGCTTTTTCGTCTTGAGCTTGAAAACAAGAAACAGGTGAAAGATGGCGGCTATGTCAGCCTGAAGCCTGAAGAAAAGCCGCAATACGACATGACCGAAATGCTGGTCTACAGCCCGCGCCAAATCTCCCTTGAGCCGCAAGGCAAGCAGGCCATCCGCCTGTCTCTGCGCAGGCCTGCCGAGTTGCCTGATGGTGAATACCGCGTCTATGCGCGGCTGACGCGCGTATCCAAGGAGGCGACAGAGCGCGACGCGGGTATAGTAGCGCCCAGCAAGGCGAAAGCTGTGGTCGGTATCAATGTCGGCTTTGCGGTGCCTGTCATCCTGCGCAAGGGAAAATACGATACGACAGCGCGTATCGTTGATCCTGCCTTGATCCCGGCCAATCTGAAAGATAAGGATCCGGCGCCAATGGTGACCTTTAAGGTGTCGCGCACTGGCAAATACAGCGCGCTCGGGCGCGTGCAGGTCTTGTGGACGCCTGCGGGTGGCGAGGAGCGTCAGGTCGGCCTGCTCAACGGGGTCAATATCTTCCCCGAACTTGCCGAGCGTGATGTGAAAATCAAGTTGCAGGACAGGTCTGTTTCCGGCGGTCAGCTCAGGCTGGTATATAGCGGCACGGATGCGGACAAGGGGATTGTGTTCGACGAAAAAGTCTTCACGCCCTGATCACGGTGGACGTTGTACAAAACCCCCGCTCGCTGAAGCGGGGGTTTTTGTTATGTGAATCATCTTTAAGGTTATTTTAATTTTTTTATTTGACCCAGATCATTGATTTCCCTAGGCTTGTTGTGGGGTAACTAAAAAATGTTTTTTCAGGGGGCTTTCCTTTTTGTCGCGGGTAACTCGCCGTAGCCAGATGGCAACAATGCCACGGGCGCGCGGGGAATCTTCTGTGTCCTGCGCCACCAAGGCAAAATCACAATGTACCGACCGCATGGCGCGCATGCCCGCAGGGGCCTGGGCGCTTGGTGCCGTTGGAGCGTGCCTGTTGCTGCTGTCGGGTTGCACCTTTGCCGACCAGAACAGCAACGGCAAGGCGCCGCCGCCCTCTGCCGCCGCGGCTGCGCAACAGGCCGCAGGGCCAAGCCCGATGGACACGTTTCGCGCACTCGCCCCGCCCGAGGGGATGAAGTTCACGCCGCTGTTTTCCACTCCGGTCAAAGACGAAGGGCAGCGCTTCGCCCGTCTTGAACAATCCGTGCAGGCGCTGCGCAACGATTTTGACACCGTCACGCCCACGCTGGTCAGGCTGGCCGCGATTGAAAAAGATATCCGCGAACTGGTCAGCCAGTTGCGCACGCTCGACGCCGGCGCGCCGATCGTCGAGGCTGCACCCGTGGCGCCCGTGGCTGCGGCACCCGTCGCGCTGACAGCGCCAGCGCCGCACACCGTCACCGCCCAGATTAAAACGCCGCAGGACAAGGCCGCACCGGCCGCGCCTGCATCATCACAGAACAGCTTACCGGGTAAGAACGTCACAGGAGGCACAGAAGCTGCGCCAGCCGCTACGGCTGCTGCCGCAGGCAAACCTGTTGCGTCTTTACCGGTTACCCCAGAGGCTGCGCCGACAGGAAAATTGCCCCCTGACGGTGCAGCCTCACCATCTTTGCCTGCAGCCGCGCCCAAACCTGTCGTTGCGCCCGTTGCCGCGCCTGCACCTGCTGCAGACACTCCCAAGCCCGCCGCGCTGGACCTGACACCCGTGTTGCCTGAAGACGAGGAAGCACAGGCGCTGGCGCGGGAGGAAAACCTTGAGGCGCCGGCCGTTGCGCCGACGCCTGCGCCCGCGGCACCCAAAGTCGTGATGGGGCCAATTCTTGGCGATGTGCGTGCGATCCGCATCGGCGATCATATCGACAAGACCCGTGTGGTGCTGGACGTCACCGCCAAGGCGCCCTTTACGGCGCGCCTTGAAAACGAAGGCCGCCGCCTGATCATCGAACTGCCGCAATACGCTTGGAAAGCCGATGCCGAGTGGCGTGCGCGATCGGCCACGCTGGTTTCGGGGTATCGCTATGCCGATGGCGCGCTGGTGCTTGACCTGCTTGCGCCTGTCACCATCCGCCAGCAGGTCAGCCTGCCAGCGGGCGACGGCGCGGGGCCGCGCATTATGGTTGATGTGTTCTCGCCTGTGCTTCACGTTGAATAATAAGGCTTTTTCCGGCCTTTAAATCTTTTTCACCAATTGTTGCTAGTATTGGATCAGGGCCCGCGCTCGCCGGGCTGATGATCTTGCAATCGCATCATTGGAGAACGTTTCCATGACCCGTCTGGTTCTTGTGCTGGCATTGATGATGGCAGGTGCAACCGCCGCGCATGCGCAAAGCGGGGCTGTACCGCAGGCAGCACCCCAACCTGCACCTTCGGCTGTTGCGGGTGATGCCGTTGCTCCGCCGGTCAAGAACATGCCTCCGCAGATGCAGGGCCAACCCGCCGCACCGGATGCGCAGGCAGGCATGCCGCCCGCAGCGGGCGCAACGCCGCCAACCGCCGCAAAGGCTGCACCGCCCGATGCGCAATCGATGATGCGCGAATTACAGGAACAGGGCCGCGAGGCCGCTGCCAAGGCGCGCGAGTTGCAGGCGAGTGATCCGGCCGCAGCCAGCAAGGTCATGCAGGATTACTATCAGATGCGAAATGAAAAAATACGCGAGATCCAGAAAATGGCCCGCACACAGGCGGCTGACGAACGTGCCAAAAAGCGCGAGGATGCCCGCGTCAAGGAAGCCGCCGCACAGGCTGAACGCGCCGCCGTCAAGCGTGACGCCCGTGATGACAGGGATCAGAATGCGGACTCTCTGCGCGAACGCCGCCGCGAGCGCGAACGGGAGCGCCGCCGTCAGGCGGCAGATGGCAATTAAACCATAAATAATGCGCCGGATTGCGCCGTTGCATGGAACCTGATGCGCGGCACGGGCGTTATCCTTTCGTTGCCGTTCTTTTTGCCAAGGGGCTGTCGCCATGAAACATATCGCTTTCGCCGCTGCTTTTGTGATGCTGGCAATGGCTTCTGCCGCTTTTGCCCAGCCGTCGTGCATTGATGCCGTCGCGCCGCAGACCCTGCCTGTGACCAGCACGGATGATGAATTCCCGCCCGGCATAACCGAAGATGAAAAGCAATTCCTGATCCAGCGCCGTGCCGAAGACGAAGCCATGCGCAAGGAGATCGAGCAGCTGCGCCTGTCCGACCCGCAGGCGGCCACGCTGATGGAAAACAACTATCGCAGCGAACGCCTTAAAAAGCTCGAGGAATACCGTCTGGAGCGCGACGCCAAGCTCAACGAACACCGCAACGACCCGCAAGAGCAATTCAACACGCAAGAGCCTGTCTATAAAGACCCCACGCGCAGGCAGGGGGACATCAACGACAACCGCAGAGCGCGCTGACACATTTTTACGGCTATCCATTCAATAAACCAGGGAGACTTCACATGAAATACGCACCACTGATGATCGCTGTACTGATGGCGACGACAACGCTTTCTTTTGCGCCTGCGCAGGCCGCGCCGGACGAAGCGCGCGGCGGCGAGGCAATGGTCAGCCAGGAAGCTGTCATGGAGCAAAAACGCGAGGCGGCGGAGTTCAATAAAGAAGCCGTCAAGGAAAACAAAGAATTCTATAAAGATATGCGCGAGGATGATGAGGAGTTTCTGAAAGACCTGCGCGAAGAAGATGTGGAGAAGTGGCGCGAGATTGACGACCTGCGCAGAAGCGATCCTGAAGCGGCCCGCAAGGAGCTGCAGGAATACCGTGCGGAGCGTCACAAGGATATTCGCGAACATCGTGAAGAGCAGCGCGAGGATGCCGCCGAACATCACGAGGATATGCGTGAAAAGCGCGAGGAGCATATCCGCGAGCAGAAGGAAGAACGCGAAGAGCTGCGTAAGGATGCACGCTAAGCCAAGCCGCAGAGCGGAGCGACACACGAAAACCCCCTGTGCAAACAGGGGGTTTTTCACATCATTGACAGGATGTTGATGGTTATGTTAATAAATGACAATTCTTCTTGATTAATACTCATTTGGAGTATATTAAATACTCATACAGAGCATTAGTAACCGATTCCGCCGCCGCGGATAACCTGAAAGGACCAGCAGATGACCACGCCAAAAAATCCCAAAGACATGAAGGCGCGCATCGTCAGCAAGGAAATCGAATACAAGGGT
This sequence comes from Pseudomonadota bacterium, assembly GCA_023444705.1. Classification (GTDB taxonomy): domain Bacteria; phylum Pseudomonadota; class Alphaproteobacteria; order Micavibrionales; family UBA2020; genus JAEXMB01. The sequence continues at coordinate 22,010 of JAEXMB010000085.1, forward strand.
TTCCTGTCGCTCTACAAGGTCACCATCGAAAAGGAACGCCACGAAGGCGGGACGGAAACCCTCAACTGGCTGGTCATGGATCGTGGCCATGCGGTTGCCGTGCTGGCCTATGATCCCAAAAGCGACGAGGTCGTGCTGGTCAATGAAATGCGCCCCGGCATGCTGTGGGCGGGCGACCACCCCTATGCCGATAACCTCATTGCCGGCGGCATCGCCAAGGGCGAGAGTGCCGTTGATGCGGCTGTGCGCGAAACCGACGAGGAAGCGGGGCTGGTGCTGAAAGACCCCATCCTTGTCCACCCCGGTGCTTACGTCAGCTCGGGCGGCACGTCGGAGAAAATCGCCATCGTCGCCGGTATCGTTGACATGAGCAAAGCGGGCGGCATTCACGGTTGCGCCAATGAACGCGAGAACATCAAGTCGACCATCCTTAAGGCCGACGAGTTCATCCGTCAGGTCAAAACCGGCGAGATTGCCGACCTCAAGACGCTGGTTGCGGGTTATTGGTTCATCGAAAACCGCCCCGCGCTGCAATTGAAATATGCAGCCGACAAAGCCGCCAATGCCGACACCAAGGCAGGTGCCGCAAAAAAAGCCAATGACGCCTTCAAGCCCCGCTAAGCAGGACGAGAAGCGCGTAAACAAAAAAGCCGGCAGAGCGATCTGCCGGCTTTTTGCTGTCCTGATGCGATCTTAAAGGTCGAACTTGACACCCTGTGCCAGCGGCAGGGCCGCGCCGTAGTTCACCGTATTGGTGGCGCGGCGCATATAGGCCTTCCAGCTGTCCGATCCGCTTTCGCGGCCGCCGCCGGTTTCTTTCTCGCCGCCAAAGGCGCCGCCGATCTCGGCGCCAGAGGTGCCGAGGTTGACGTTGGCGATACCGCAGTCACTGCCGGCGGCGGAGAGGAACATCTCCGCCTCGCGCAGGTCGGTGGTGAAGATGCACGACGACAGGCCCTGCGGCACCGCGTTTTGCAGCTCGATCGCTTCGTCCAGCGTTTTATAGGTCATCACGTACATGATGGGGGCGAAGGTTTCGTGCGCCACCGCTTCGGTCTGCTTGGGCATTTCCACGACCGCAGGCGTGACGTAGTAGGCGTCGGGGGAATGCTTGGCCAGCACGCGCTCGCCACCCGTGACCTTTCCGCCGTCTTTTTTCGCTTTCTTGAGTGCGATCTGCATCGCCTCGAACGACTGCTTGTCGATCAGCGGGCCGAGCAGTGTATTGGGCGACAGGGGGCTGCCGATCTTGTTTTCAAGCGAGGCATAGGCCTTTTTGATGCGCGCGACGAATTGCTTGGCGATCGACTGATGCACGATCAGGCGGCGTTGCGTGGTGCAACGCTGGCCTGCGGTGCCGACAGCGCCAAAGACGGTCGCCATGAGGGCGAGGTCCTGCTGTGCCGAGGGAGCCACGATCATCGCGTTGTTGCCGCCCAGCTCGAGGATGCTGCGGCCAAAGCGCGCGGCCACGCGGGGGCCGACTTCGCGCCCCATGCGCGTGCTGCCGGTGGCGCTTATGACGGGCACACGGGTGTCGTCGACCAGCTGCATGCCGATCTTGCGGTCACCCAGCGTGATCTGGCTGAGATTGTCCGGCGCGTCCTTGTAGCGTTGTAGCGCTTTTTCAAACAGGGCCTGGCAGGCCAGGGCGGTCAGCGGCGTTTTCTCCGACGGCTTCCAGATCACGCTGTCGCCGCACACGACGGCCAGCGCGAAGTTCCAGCACCACACGGCGACGGGGAAGTTGAAGGCCGAGATGACACCGACGACACCGGCGGGGTGCCATGCTTCCTGCATGCGGTGCATCGGGCGTTCCGATGCGATGGTCAGGCCGTACAGCTGACGCGAAAGACCCACGGCGAAATCGCAGATGTCGATCATCTCCTGCACTTCGCCAAGACCTTCGCTGAGGATCTTGCCGCACTCGATGGTGACAAGCTCGCCAAGCTCGTTCTTGTTCTCGCGCAGGACCTCGCCGAACAGGCGGATCAGCTCGCCCCGCTTGGGGGCGGGCACGGTGCGCCACGCCTTATAGGCATCGTGGGCGCGGGCGATCTTTTCATCCAGTTGCTTGGCGGTGTCGAATTTGACCTGACCGATGACACTGCCGTCGATGGGGCTGTTGACCTTGACGGTACCGCGCTGGTAGGCGCTGGCGGGCACGCCAAAGCCGTGCAGCAAGGTGTCGCAGCGCTCGGCAGGGGCGGCGGTGGCGGCAAGGACGGCATTGGCGGTTTTACGTTTGAGCGAGGTCATGGCCTTGGAATCTCCCTGTGGCATGTGACTATATGATCTGATGCAAGATAGAATGCCTCAGCTGAAAGAGGAGTTAAAGGGCCGCAATAGTTGCCATAAGGTGCGAGGTGTTACTCAACGTCGCTTTATTGAATAACGCCCAGCTTGCGGCCAACCTTTTCAAAAGCCGTGATGGCGTGATCCAGATGGTCGCGGGTATGGCCCGCCGACATTTGCGTGCGGATGCGCGCCTTGCCCTGCGGCACCACAGGATAGGAAAACGCGATGACATAGACGCCTTCGTCGAGCATCAGGTCGGCGAATTCCTTGGCCTTGGGCGCATCATAGAGCATGACGGGAATGATCGGGTGTTCGCCCGCGACAAGATCAAAACCAAGCGCGGTCATTTTCTCGCGGAAATAGCGGGCGTTGTCGCGCAAAGTGTCAAGGCGTTGCGGTTCGCGCGCGATGAGGTCGAGTGCTGCAATCGACGCTGCCGCAATCGACGGTGCCAGCGTGTTTGAAAACAGATAGGGGCGCGAGCGCTGGCGCAGCCAGTCGATGTAGGCGCGCTTGCCCGAGGTATAACCGCCCGAAGCCCCGCCGAGCGCCTTGCCAAACGTACCTGTCACGATATGCACGCGGTCCTGCACGCCGAAATGTTCGGGCGTTCCGGCACCATGTTTGCCCATGAAGCCGACGGCATGACTGTCGTCGACCATCACGATGGCGTCGTATTTGTCGGCAAGGTCGCAGATCGCGGGCAGGGGGGCGATGATGCCGTCCATCGAAAACACGCCGTCGGTGACGATCAGGCGAAAACGTGCGCCCTGTGCGGCTTGTAATTGTTTTTCAAGGTCGGCCATGTCGGCGTTGGCGTATCTGTACCGCTGCGCCTTGCACAGGCGGATGCCGTCGATGATGCTGGCATGGTTGAGCGCGTCGGAAATCACTGCGTCTTCCTCGCCCAGCAGTGTTTCGAACAAGCCGCCGTTGGCGTCAAAGCACGAGGTATAAAGAATGGTGTCCTCGGTGCCTAAAAACGCACTCATGCGTGCTTCAAGGTCTTTGTGCAGGTCCTGCGTGCCGCAGATAAAGCGCACCGACGCCATGCCAAAGCCGTGATTATCAAGCGCGGTATGCGCTGCCTTGATCAGTTCGGGATGATCGGCGAGGCCAAGATAGTTGTTGGCGCACATATTGATGACGTGCTTGCCGTTGACGGTGATGTCCGCACTTTGCGGGCTGGTGATAACGCGCTCGCGCTTGTACAGGCCGGCACTTTCCAGCTGTGCGGTTTCGTTTTCAAGATGTGCGATCAGGCGTGACGACATGGCCCATGCTCCTGTGGGGTTAAATCAGCAGGGCCGCAGTATAGCAGGATTATTGGCGCAGTGCTGCCCCGAAGGCCGAGAAAATATCCTTGGACGTCGGATTGCTTTGCCAGTCGCCCTCGGGGTGCCATTGCGTGCCGAGGATAAAGCGCTTGGAGGGCACGGAAATCGCCTCGATCAGGCCGTCTTCGGCCGTGGCTTCGACCGTCAGGCCGGGGGCGAGGTTTTCAATGCCCTGCTCGTGGATCGAATTGACGGTGAATTCGCTCGGCAGGCCGATTTTTTCAAACCAGCCGCCATTTTTGCGCAGAACCTTATGCGCGCGGTAGGCAAAACGCTCGGGGGTGGTCTGGCCTTCCTTGCCGCGGTGATCCATCAGGCCATCGGTGCCGTGAACCTGCTGGTTGAGCGTGCCGCCCATTGCGACGTTGAGTTCCTGAAAGCCGCGGCAGATGGCGATGACGGGCTTGTCGGCCTCGACCGCCATTTTCAGCAGCGGCAGGGTGGTGCTGTCACGCGCGATATCGATATAGTCGTCGCTGAAAGAACGCTCCGCCCCGTATTCGGCGGGGGAGACGTGGCTGCGCGCGCCGGTCAGCAGGAAACCGTCGACGCGCGACATGAGGTCTGCGGCGTCGATACCGTCTTCAAGGCTTGGCACCAGCAACGGCGTGCAGCCCGAAATTTCAACAAGTGCGCGGATGTAGGTGTCGCGCACGGCCTGCGCCTTGGTGCCGTCAAAGTCGATGATGTTGCACGGTACGCAAACGATTGGTCTTCTGCTCATGTCACTCCGTAGGTTTTTTAGTGGTCTTGCGGTTATTAAACTCCCTGTTCATATATTACAAAATATTTGCGCAGATTGCCACGGGGTTCCCAAAAGCCTTTGAATCCACTGGGTATAAGGAAACTCTCGGGCGCGCTATAGGTTTGCGCCGCACCATTTTCCGCCGTCAGGATGACGGATCCTTCGATCAGGGTGCAGAATTCATCCTCGCTGTAGCTGACGCGCCATTTGCCTGCGGTGCAGGCATAGACGCCAGCGCAGAACTTGCCATCGGCGCTGGTATAGATGACGCGCGCGGCGGATTGCGGGGAGCCTTCGACAATGCGGTCGGCTTCGACGGGCGACCATTCGTCGGCGGTGAAGGCGATGGCGGCAGGTACGGCGAGGGGCTGGGTCACGGCAAAAAAGCTCCTGATTAATGAAAACGCTCGATGGACTCGCGCACCACGTCGGGCTGGTCGGTGACCAGACTGTCTACACCCCAGCGCAGCAGGTCCTGCGCGCGGCGGGCGTCGTTGACGACATGGCAGACGATAGGCAGCTGGCTTTCGACATATTCCTCGACATCGTCACGGCTGAGGGCGTTGTCGACCAGATGCAGGCTGGTGATCTCGAGATAATCGCAGACCTCCGGCCAGTTTTCGCTGTGTTCTTCGACCAGCAGGCCGCGCGGCCATTCGGGCAGCATGTCGCGGCAGGTTTCAAGCGAGACATGGCTGGCGCTGACGATCATCGGCGGCGCTTCGTCTTCGGGCCAGATGCGCGTGGCGGCATCAAGGGCCGCTTCGGCGGTGTCGATTTCGTGGCCGGGGCTGGGGCGCAGGACCAGCACAGGATAGAGGCCGCGGCTGTTGACGACATCAAGCGCGTCTTCAAGCGTGGGTACACGCTCGTTGATAAAACTTTCGCCAAACCAGCTTCCGGCATCAAGCTCGCTGACTGCGGCAAGAGAGGTGTCGCCGAGCGCGCCACCGGCACCTGTGGTGCGCGTCAGCAGGTCATCGGCGAACAGCACGGCCACGCCATCCTGGGTGATCTTGACGTCAAGGCATACCCATTCAAGCCCCATGTCGGCGGCGGCATGAATACCCGCGATGGTATTTTCGGGCGCATAGGCGGCAACGCCGCGATGGCCGATCAGCTTGGGCGGGGCGGGCGGTTTAGGCGTGGTGGTCATTTCTGTTCCTTGATGTGGGTGCAGGCATGGCGCAGGGTGTCTTCCAGCGTATGAAAGACAGCGCGGCCGCATTCATGCGCGACATGCGCCAGATAGCGCATTTTCGGGCTGTCGGCGGGATAGCCAAGTACGAAGGGCTGCCCGCGTTCCGACACAAAGCCGAATTCAATGTTAGTGGTAAAGGCGGGCATGTCGACGAGATGGCGCGGCACCCAGAAGACGACGATGTCGCAGGCCCTGAGGCAGGCACGTTCCCAGTCGATCTGCCCTGCGTAGTCGAAATCGGTGCGGTTATCAAAATCGCGGTCTTCGGGGATGACGACGGCGCCGTCAAAGCCAAGCTGTGCCAGAATTTCAAGCGCGCGCGGGCGCCATGACGCAACCTCGCGCGAGCGCGGCGTCGGCCCTGCCAGAAAGAGGGCAGGGGTATCGGTGGGCATGTCTTCGAGGTTGAAAACCGTTTTCATCGGCGTCTTTCAATCTTCAAAAAAGAAAAGCGCCCGCGAAGGTTTTGAGGCTTTCGCGGGCGCTTGTTCGTTGTAGCGAATTAGCCGGCTTTTTCGATTTTCACGTCTTCGCCGGTGGTCTGGTCGATGGCTTTCATCGACAGCTTGATTTTACCTTTTTCAAGGCCGAGGCATTTCACTTTTACCTTGTCGCCTTCCTTCACAACGTCTTCCACTTTGGCGACGCGGCGGGGAGCGAGTTCGGAGATGTGAACCAGACCATCGGTTTTCGGCATGATGTTCACGAAGGCGCCGAATTCCATGATCTTGACGACGGTGCCGTCATAGACCTTGCCGACTTCGGGTTCAGCCGTGATGCCTTTGATCCACTCGATGGCTTTCTGGATCGGCTCGTTGCCGACAGCTGCCACCTTGATGGTGCCATCGTCCTCGATGTCGATCTTTGCGCCCGTCTTTTCGACGATCTCGCGGATGACCGAACCGCCCGAGCCGATGACTTCGCGGATCTTTTCCTTGGGGATCTTGATGGTGACGATCTGCGGTGCGTTGGCGTTGAGGCCGTCGCGGGCAGAGGTCAGTGCCTTGTTCATCTCGCCGAGGATGTGCAGACGGCCTTGCTGTGCCTGGCCGAGCGCGATCTTCATGATCTCTTCGGTGATCGAGGTGATCTTGATGTCCATCTGCAGCGCGGTGATGCCGTTTTCGGTACCTGCAACCTTGAAGTCCATGTCGCCGAGGTGATCTTCGTCGCCGAGGATGTCAGAGAGAACGGCGAACTTTTCGCCTTCCTTGATCAGGCCCATCGCGATACCCGCAACCGGCTTGGTGAGGGGAACGCCCGCATCCATCAGCGCGAGAGAGGTGCCGCAAACAGTCGCCATCGAGGACGAGCCGTTGGATTCAGTGATCTCCGACACCACGCGGATGGTGTAGGGGAACTTTTCCTTTTCCGGCAGCATGGGGTGGATCGCACGCCATGCCAGTTTGCCGTGACCGATTTCGCGGCGGCCGGCGCCACCCATGCGGCCAGCTTCACCGACCGAGTACGGAGGGAAGTTGTAGTGCAGCATGAAGGTTTCATCATAGGTGCCTTGCAGGCCGTCGATCATCTGCTCGTCGTCGCCGGTGCCAAGGGTGGTCACGACGATCGCCTGCGTTTCACCGCGGGTGAACAGGGCCGAGCCGTGAACGCGGGGCAGAACGCCAGCTTCCGCCAGGATGGGGCGGATGGTCTTGGTGTCGCGGCCGTCGATGCGGTTGCCGGTGTCGAGGATG